>JAFUPC010000011.1 GCA_017481495.1 Clostridia bacterium | reverse complement strand
GAACTGATGCCAGCTTTTTCTTTCAAATCGCTCTTTTTCATATTTTTATCAATAAGCATCTTCCAGAGTTTGTTATAGCTGATACGCATAATGGAAGTCCTCCTTGTACTAAATCGCCCCATATTTTTATTATATCACAAAAATATGAAAATTTCTACCCGTTTTGCAAATTTAATATTTGCGAACGCAAATTAAACTTTGCGATTGAGAATATCTAATCTGTTTTTTGCTTGAGTGGAAGCAAAAAGGACTTGTGCCCGATTTGAGCACAAGTCCCTACTTGGTATATTCGATTATTCTTCCATGACCGCTAACATCATTCTTGCTCCAAGCTTAAAGCTGTTTTGGAATAACAAACAGTCCGTGATAGTTTGATACTCCCGCACACAATCTGTATATTTCTCAAACAGCTCTTTCTGCTCATCCGTCATGGTGGCTTGGAGCTTTTCTTCGTTCCTACAAATCAGCTCCAACAGTTTCTTGTACTCCTTAGAAGAAGTATCGTATTCTGTTGGCTCGATGTTGCCGTACCAAAATTCTTCAAGGATTCTCATACTGCATCCTCCTCGTAGATCATCTCACGCAGAACGATCTCCTCTGCACGATGGTGGATGCTGTTCATAGCACCTACCCATGCCATCTGGTCGTGCTGCTTCATGCACTCTGTCACGCCCTCCGTGGCTTTCATTTGCTCAATGATAAGTTCAAGACGGCTCTGTGCCTGCTCGTTCAAGTCAGCCAGATACGTCCAAAGTTTTCCACTGAGGCAAAGTTCATTGAAGCGGATGGGGGTGTGCTCCTTGATATAATCTCTGTGCATCCGTCCCCACCGACCAATAGGTCTGTTTTCATCTGGTAAACGAATATCGGGAATATAGTAATCACCACAACGGATATAATTCAGTTCCTGCATAATATGTTCCTCCATAATATCAAAAGAAAAAGCGTTAAGATAAAAAATGAGTGATGCTCGGTCTTTCGACCTGGCATCACTCATTTTTCGTTGTTGATTACCAACCCCGTCTGACAGATGCCGTAAAATAGTTAAATTTTTAGTTTAACTGTTTTACGAGCACCCGCCAATCCGGGGGGATATTTTTTGCAACACATTCTCCCGGCAAAATCCAGGCAGGTTTCCCGCCTTTCCAAAGGTTGGGAAACGGCTTTGGGAATTTTCCGGAAGTTACATCCTCCTGAATGCTGACGGCGGGGTCAGCTCCCCACGTCCATCATATGCGGCAATGAGTTTCTCCACTTCCCCACGGGATTCCGTTGTGAACATATGATGCTCAAACGACAGCTCCGCGCGGAGCAGATCATCGCGGCGGTCTGCCATCCAGACGGGGGCGGAGTTCCAGACGATGTTGCGGTGCGGCCAGAGACGTGTGACGGGGAATGCGGTGTGTTTACGGTCGATGAGATAAGACACGGGGCGGCTGTCACAGCGGGTGCAGGGGTTTGTGGTGTCGGAGACTTCGGGGACTGCGCCGCGTGCGGAACTGGTTCCGCGTTGGGACATTGCTTCGCGTTGGGTGCGGTTGTCACGCTCACGCAGGCGCTCGCGCTGTATACAGCGCTGGAGGGTCATCATCGGCAGGCGGCCGTAGGTCACGGCGCCGCGCGGAAGTACGGATTTGATATCGCGCATCTGCGGCAGGGAAAGCTCCGGAGAGAGGAGAACATCGGACAGCCCAGTCTCACCGTACACATCCGCCGACTGCGCCGTCCAGAGATTCAGGCGGAGGTCGCCGTGCAGGACAAACGGGTATTCGGAGAGGACAGAGAACTGTCCGGGGTTGGTCACGAGCCCATGGCTGACAGCGTGTTCCGTGGCGCAGGAGAGCATCCGGCAGACAACGTTCCATTCGCTGTCAAAGACGACGGGCGGCATCACAATGCCGTTCACACCGGTCGCGAGTGCCGCATCCGCATCCGCGCAGAACACAGCAAGCGGCAGATAGCGCACCGCGTAAAAATCCTTTGCCGACGGCGGAATCTGCCCGATGGACAGAAACGATGCCTGTCTTGCATACGCATATTCCCCGGAAAACGGAGCAGGCGACAGTACCTGTTCACGGGAAAATTCTTCTTTGGCGGAATGTACAGATTTACGCCCGATGGAAGCTTTCAGCGCGGCTTCCAGCTGTTGTGCGGCATCGCGCCGCATGGCATTCAGCGCGGAGAGCGGAAGCGACAGTCCCGCATCCACGGAAACGGAGAGCGTTTGCACCGAAAACGGCGTTGCGCCGAGCTTTGTCACAGCCCCCCGGACATCGTCTTCCGTCGTTGCACGGTTTTCGGCAGGTGCGGGAACGGGACCGGAGACGCTGACAGTCACGCCGCGCGCCGCCAGAGACAAAGATGCCTCCTCCCCCGCCCGCACGGCGCACGCGACCTCACAGGGGATTCTGCGCCCCTCTCTGCGGCCGGCAGTGACAAGTTTTTCCGCCTTTTCCGTTGCCGCTTTGTCCTCGTCCGTGCGGATACCGCGCATCGTCACACCCGTCACGCCGCGGAAATAGGCATCGGTAAAGCTTCCGCCGCGGGAAAACAGTCCCGACAGAAGCGCCATTTCCTTTTCGTCGGCATTCCGTCCTTCGTCCAGAAGCCGCCGCCAGACACGCACCACGCCCGCGACATACGCCGGGCCTTTCATGCGCCCCTCGATTTTTAAGGATGCCGCGCCGAGCGACAGAAGCTCCGGGATGTGCCGGGCAAGACAATAATCTTTTAAGGAAAGCGGATAATCGCCTGCATCTTCCGCCGGGCGGGAAGCAGGGGAATTCTGACAGGATGTCTGACGGGATTTCGCGCCGCCGGACGGTTTACCCGGCATTCTGCCCAGATTTTTCTGCGGTGCATCCAACATCGGATGCATGACATCCGACAGCGCATACGGAAGCCGGCAGGGCTGGGCGCACGCGCCGCGGTTGCCGCTTCTCCCGCCGACAAGCGAGGAAAACAGGCATCCTCCCGACTGCGACACGCACAGTGCGCCGTGGATGAACAGCTCCGTCTCGATGGGAGAAGCTTCACACAGGGTGCGCAGATTCTCAAACGACAGCTCCCGTGCCGCGACCATGCGCGAAAAGCCGAGAGATGCGAAAAATTCCGCCGCGCCCGTGTTGTGCCCGGCGCACTGGGTGCTTGCGTGCAGTTCCAGCTCCGGGAAATACCGATGGATGCGCACCGCCGTTCCGAGGTCTGCGCAGATGATGGCATCCGCCCCCCACCGGCACAGCTTTTCCGCATAGGAAAGCACATCCGGCAGCTCACGTTCTGTCGGAAGCGTATTCAGCGTGATGTTCGACTTGACGCCGTAAAACGCGCAGGTGTTGATGGCATCCTCCATTGCGCGGTCGTCAAAGTTGTCCGCATTCATGCGGGCGTTGAAGCGGCTCCCGCCGAAATAGACGGCATCCGCTCCGGCATGGATGGCGGCATCCAATGCTTCGCGCGTTCCCGCTGGGGCAAGCAGTTCGGGAAGTCTGCGCCCGGTCATGCGTCTGCTTCCGATTTATCGGAAAGTTCCGATTCTGTATTGTCGGAAACCGTATCGTCTGCCGGTTTCGCTTCCGGTGCATCGCCGGACAGCTTCTCATTCTCGATTTTCTGGATTTCCAGATCCAGCCGCAGGGATTCCAGCTCGCGCTTCAGCTTGGCGTTTTCCGCCTCCATGCGGGCGTTTTTGTCGGTCAAATCCAAGAGGAGCAGAAGCGATGCGTCCAGCTTGGAATAATAACGGGAAACTTTCAGGATGTCCTCCATCTGCTCCGTGACGTTTTCCGCAAGCGCATTGACATAGTCCTGCTCGTAGTCGGTATGTACGGTGAGCTGAAGACCGCTGATGGTGATCTGACACTTGTTTTTCATGGGAATTTCGATCCTTTCCAAAAATTTTTCATCGGATGTCTTGCTTTTTTTCGCAAGATATTGTATAATATCTTGAACGGGCGAATGTGGTTGGGAGTAACGCAAAGGACAACGAACTTGTTCGTTTGCAGGGGGTGCTTCAATCCTTAAGCCTACGGTGTTTATTCAACTCTCCCATCGGCAAAACTGCCCGACAGAATATCATGATCTACTAATATTATACTACATTTCCGCCCATAAGAAAAGAGCTTTTTTGAAAAAAGCGCGGATTTGTGCAAAATTTTCGTATTATACAACATTTGAAAGGGTTCTTCGCAATGATCAATGAAACACACAACGCAAACCGCATCGTCGTCAAGGTCGGTTCCTCCACGCTGACCTACGGAACCGGTCTTATCCATCTGCGGCGGCTGGAACGTCTTGTCACGGTGCTCTCCGACCTGCGCAATGCGGGCAAGGAGATTGTGCTCGTCTCGTCCGGTGCCGTGTCCGCGGGCGCGGCGGTACTGGGACTGGACCATCATCCCAGCTCCACGGAGGAAAAGCAGGCGACCTCCGCCGTCGGTCAGTCGGAGCTGATGCGGATGTATGCGGAGCAGTTCTCCCGCTTCGGGCACACCGTTGCGCAGATTTTGTTGACCAAGGACGTCATCGACACGCCCGTCCGCCGCGCGAATGCGGAATCCACGTTCCGCACCCTGCTTGCGATGCGCTGTATTCCGATCGTCAACGAAAACGACGCCGTCTCCTTCGAAGAGCTGAATTTCGGCGGCAACGACACGCTGTCTGCCTACGTTGCGCTCCTGTGCGGCGCCGACCTGCTCATCAATATGTCCGACATCGACGGCTTCTACGATGCCGACCCCCGGAACAATCCGTCGGCGAAGCGTATTCCGGAGCTGGCGCGCGTAGACGAAAGCATCTACGCGATGGCGGGCGGTGCCGGAACGAAACGGGGCACGGGCGGTATGATCGCCAAGCTGAAAGCCGCGCAGATCGCCGAGCAGGCGCACATTCCGATGATGATCGTCAACGGCGTGGACCCGGACATTCTCTACGACATCACGGAAGGCAAGCCCTGCGGCACAATCATTTACAACCATGCTTGAAAATCTATCGCTCTACCGCGTATTCCACCGAGTCGCAAAATGCGGCTCCATCTCCGCCGCGGCAAGAGACCTTTATCTGACACAGCCGGCGGTCTCCGCCTCCGTCCGTGCGCTGGAGGATGCGCTTCACACGCAGCTGTTCTTCCGCACCGGGCGCGGCGTTTCGCTGACACCGCAGGGGGAGATGCTGTACGGCTATATTGAACGCGCATTCATGCTTGTGGAGAACGGCGAAGACAAACTCCGCGACATCACGGGTCTGCGGGACGGTGTTCTGCGCATCGGTGCCTCCGACATGACCCTGCGCTTCTACCTGCTTGACCACTTGCAGAAGTTCCACGAAAGCTATCCCGGCGTGCATCTGCACGTCACCAACAACCCAACCCCTGATACCCTTGCCGCCCTGCGTGCCGGTCAGATCGACCTTGGTGTCATCTCCGGCCCCGTGACGGTGGAAGACGACATCAACTATATTCCCGTGCGGCAGATCAGTGACATCTTCATCGAAAGCACGGCAAAACCCGCATCCGCATCCGTTTCCGCACGCGACCTGCTCGAATGTCCGCTGATCTTACTCGAACAGCATACCTCCACCCGCGCCTACATCGATGCGTGGTTTGCCTCCCACTGCGGCGGAAGCATTCCCGTCGCCGCCATTGAGCTTGCGACCTCCGACCTGATATTGGCATTTGCCGCGCGGGGAATCGGTATCGGCTGTATCGCCGAAGACTTCGCCGCCGAAGCCATCGCCGCGGGGACGGTAAGGAAACTTCCTCTGACGGAGGAAATTCCGCCGAGAAAGTTCTATCTTGTCACCTTGAAGCACATCTCCCTTTCCGCCGCTGCATCGGCGTTTCTGGCGCAGATCGAGGTGTGAGAGGGGGGGACGCTGTCAACTTAAGAAAAACGACATTTATTACGTCTGTGGTGATTCCCCTACAGAGTTAGAGATAGCGCATTCCCATCCCTTAAGTTGACTTTCCACCTCCTCACACCCTCACACCCCCAAAACCAAAAAGGATTTACGCCCCGCATTTCCTCCGGCATAAATCCTTTTCTTTTTCTCAATCCAAATCCTCAGTCACTGTAAGCCGCAATAATTTCTTCCAGTTCCTGATTGACCTTCTTTTCTTTCTTTGCATACGTCGATGCGAAATTGTTCTCGCCTTTCTTGATCATCTCCGTCATCGTCGAGAAATTGAACGTATCCAGCTGCAGCGTGTAGTAGCGGTTTTCCTTGATGATGTCGATCATCGCCTCGGAGTCGTCGTCGCGGGTGTATTTCGTCTGCAATACGACCTCATAATATGTCGGCATGACGCTGCGCCAGCTTTCGGCTGCCATTGCTTCGAGAATGATGGAGGTGGCGCGCAGGTCTTCGTTTGTCATCGGAATATAGGCGAGCGTACAGACGGCGTCCACGGACTGGCTGTAATTTTCCTGGGACACATCATATTTGGGATGCGGGATAATGCCAAAGTCGTCCGTCATGTCGCGGAAGTTGTTCAGAAGATACAGGCGGGAGTTTGCAAACATCGCGCGGCCCTCGGCGAAGGCGGTCATGTCCTTGCCCCATTCCACGGCGTTCTGCCATGCGCCGGCGCCGTCTGCGAACAGCGCGAGCATCTTGTCAAGGATGTCGATGGAGCGGTCGGTGTTCAGGTTCAGAACGGGCATATTGTTTGCGTCCTTGGTCGCGTAGGTGCCGCCCAGACCGATGTAGACGGACTCGCCGATGTCGTACTGCCAGCCGACGTAGCCCCAGCGGTCATTATCCGCATCATAAACGCCGTCGCCGTTCACGTCGGAGAGCCCCGCTTTGATCATTTCCGCGAAGACATCGTAGGTCCATGTGCCGTCGAGTACCTTTTCATAGGGATATTCCATGTCAAGGGAGGACAGCATATTTTTATTGAACAGCAGAATGCGCGTATTGCCGAGCGTGGAGGGGTTGAAGTCACCGGTCATCGTGTAGATCTTCCCGCCGAACGACAGGTCGCGGATGATGTTCTCATCCCACCACGGCTTGGTAACGTCCACATATTCCAGCTCGTTCCAGTCCACGAAATAGCCGTCGTAGACAAGCGCTGTGATGCCGGTGGAGATGTTGTTCATGCCCATCGCCACGTCCACGGTCGAGTCGCCCGCGGAAATGAACGTGTTCAGGTTCTTGACAAACGTCCCTGCGTAGCCGTTGATGTAGGCATCGAGCGTGATGTTGAACCGTTCCTCGATGACAGAATTGCGGCGGTAGACGGCATCGTTGAGCAGATCGCCCGTTTCCTCTTCCGCAATGAAGTCGTCCATGCCGCTGGTGCCCTCATCGATCATGATGGAGAAGACCGCACCGCCCATGTCCTCCTCCGGGACATTTTCCCGCAGAACGGGTTCCGTTGTGACGGCTTCGGTCGGGATGTCTACCGCGGCAGTGGTTTCGCCGCCCGACTGTGCGGTGCCGTCCGCGCCGCAGGCATACAGGGAGGTGACGAGCAGGAGTGCCGTCAGTGCATATGTCGTAGTTTTCGTTTTCATAATTCCGAATCCTTTCGTGGTTGTTTCTTGTGCTTTGAAATGCTTTATAACATGATACCACATTTTCGCCGTCCGTTATAGAATGAAAACAACATAAAGTGCCGCGGAGTTGTCCTATTCAAACTTTTTTCGGCGGAAATCCTTGTTTTTGTTGTCGGAATATGATATACTTATGGGGAAAGGGCGGGGATGAGCCGGCAGAATGGGAATACATTGAGAGAAAATATTCTGCGTGGAGGAAGGGCGATGTAAGGAAGACATCATTCATTACATCTGTAGGGGCGCCCCTACAGAGTCAGAGAAAGCACGTTCCCGCTCAAATCCTCTCCTATCACCGAACCGGAGGTCAAACGCCATGTCACTGCATCCGATCATGAATTACATTCACACCGCGCGGTACGTCAATCTGCCGGTGTATGCGCACATCCAGAGCAACACGCTGACCAATGACGAACGCTTTCTGCCCCAGCGCGGAGAGAATCTGTACTGCGACGGTTTGCATTACTGTTTCCCGCCGCATCTGCACGATGCCGCGGAGTTTCTGTACATTCTGGACGGTGCGATGTGCATTGAATCGAGCCAGAAGACGTATCTTGCCCGCGCGGGGGAGCTGTACTGCTTCAATCCGTATGAACTGCACAGCGCGTACATCAATGCCGAGACCCCGTCCGTGAAATACATCGCCGTGACGGCGGCACTGGATGCGGTCTGTCAGGAGGGATTTCCTATCATGCGGCAGACGGTGGATGCCATTACGAAGTCGAAGCTCTCGTTCCGCACGGTTCTCTCCGACAGTCCCGCCGTGCGAAGTGCCGGGGAAGCCATGCGTGCCGCCGCGGAAATGCAGGATCACCAGAACACGGACGGCGCCGCGGAATTTGCCATCATGGGCGCGCTCTACACCATGCTGTCCCAGCTGATCACCGCCGGCGCGTTATCTCCCGTTGGTGCCGACAGCGCGGCATCCGCCCAATTCATGCGCCGGGTGTCTCTGTTCATTGAAGAACACTACACGCAGGACATCACGCCGGAGCTTCTGTTCTCGGAATTTCCCTATCACCCAAATTATTTCGGCAGAATGTTCAAAGCGCATTTCGGAAAGCCGTTCCGCTCCTATCTCAACGATTACCGCATCAAGTGCGCGATGGAGCTTCTCCTCTCCGGCGACGGCATCTCCATGCACGAGGTCGCCGCGCGGGTTGGGTTTTCGGACTACTGTTATTTCTCTCATGTTTTTAAGCGGCACACCGGTGTCAGCGCCAGTGAGTATGTGAAATTACGGACACAGCGGAGATGAATTTTCAGGAGCCCGCTCCACGGATTTGAAACACTCCCGCACCGCTTTGGGCGCGCGGGTGAAATGTGGAGACGGAATGGCGAAGCCATTCCTGTAAGAGCGCGCTATCGCTTCGATGGATAGGCGGGATGCGGCACTTTGTCACTTTGGTTTAACACAATAAGATACGATAGGATATTTCCGAACACAAAGAGGATTTACGCCGTTCAGAAGATGCGCGTAAATCCTTTCATATCTGATTCCCGAAAATTACTCAAACGCCACAGCGATCTCGTGCAATTCGGTATTATACCCCGAACTCCATGTGCCGTCCTCCGCACCGCCGGTGTCGAGACTGCTCTCGAACACTGCGTGATAGACACAGCCGGCGGCGGTGTAAACAGATACATAGTATCCGCACAGCTCCAACCCGAACGCATCGCGCAGGGGATTGACGACGGCAAGACGGATGCCGTCAAAGGCTGTGGGTATCCGGGAGGTGATATACAGGCGCTCCGCGCCGTCGTCGACGATGTCGGCGGTGAACTCCTTTGTATAAACACCGCCGGACTCGGACAGGACGGTCAGGGTCTCATTTGTGATGATGACAGAATAGTCCTCGTAGACCTTGATGTGGGAAAAATAGCCGTCGCCGATATTGACGGCAAACGTCTGACGACAAGTCATGGAAGAAAGCTCGATGATCTCCACGCGCGCGGTGCGGTCGTCCTGCTTTGTAACAAACAGCAGATGCGTTCCGGCGGTGTTCAGATACATTCCCTCAATTTCCACGCCGGGGGTCAGCGGGTAGACCATCTCAATGCTGTCAGCATCAAAGCCGGTATCGGACGTACTCGTTCCCGCGCGGAAAGGAATGCGATAAATGCCGTAGCCGCCTGCGATCTCGCTTGTATCAACGGTGTTCCCTTGGGCGGTCAGAGTGGAGAACGTGAAATAGCACGCATTTTCCCCTGCCGCCGAAAACGGATTCATGCTGAACATATCCGCACCGGAAACCGAAGACGATCCCCACGACATTCCGCCGTTTGCATTGCGGGTCAGGTGGATTTCCAGCGTTTCGTCCGCAAGGACGGGGATTTTGAAATATTCGCGGAATTTGTGTACGGCATCCGCCTCCGTGCCGGGGGTGTATTCCGACAGCTCCTTGAAATCGTTGTGTGTCCAGATGACACCCGGCAGCTGCACGGTCAGGTTGATGGGGTAATAATCATAATAATCCGCCAGGCGGACAATGTCCGAAACCTCCTCCCCGATGGGAGCATCCACATATAAGCGGTTGTACGCCGCCGCGATGCCGAGCGACGGGTCGGAAACGGCTTCCTTGAAGCTTCTTCCGTCGGAAAGCGTCATCTCGAAATTTCTGGACGTGACCTCTCCCATCGAAAGACCGTTGTCGTCAAGCACTTTGGTAAAGTCCATACCGAGCGCGGGCTCCGTTGACATCTGCAAAGGATACAGTGAGGAGTACCCCGTGCCGCTGTAATTCGTGCGCATCTGCGTGTAATCGCATTCGGTCATAGGTTCCGCGCCGACCGCATGAACGGTGTTCCAGTGCAGTCTGCCGTACCAGCCTGCCATCGTTGTGACGATGAGTCCGTCCGCCGATGCCGCATCCCCGATGAGGACGTTCTCCGTCAGGGTCACGTCATCGTGTCCCTGCGCAATAGCGCAGATGGCAGTCGTCACACCGATCGCCGCGGTAAGGAATAAGAGGGTGAAAAGGGTGAGATATTTTTTCATGGCTCTGTTTGGCTCCTTTTTTTAAAAACACTGCGAAGCAACTTTACTGAACTGGAAAGGCCTTGCTGTCAACTTAAAGGGGATGCAGATATTGCATCACGCAATGCAACCGGACGATTTTGTAGAGGAGGAAGTGCCTTAATCCTTAGACAGCATTGCCCCAAGGAGAAAGTTTATTATGCGAACCGATTTCCTTCTGCGGGAGCACCGACAGCGGTGCGAAAGATTTTCAAATTCGCGGGAAGCAGATTGCTTCCCCTACAGACATTGGGAGAACGTGTGCTTTGAGCATTAGGTTGATATATTGCCATATCGCCCAGGGAAGCTTTCGATGTTATCAGGTATTGACGGACGTATCAGACATATCGGACAATTCGGACAGTTCCGAAAGTGCTTTTGAAACACGGTCGCCCTGATACCGGTAACAGGTTTTGATATAGTCCACAAGTGTCATGCCCTGTTCCTCAATTTCGTCGGTCGTAACATTTTTGATGATGTGTCCGTTCTGCAAAAGCACCGCGCGGCCGATGAAGTCGGAAACTTCCTCGATTAAATGCGTGGAGAGAAGCACCGTCTCGTGCGGTTCCAGAATGCCGAGCAGAACCTTGTAGAAGTCCTCGCGGTTGAAAATGTCGTTTCCCGCGAATGGCTCATCCATCAGAATGTAGTCCGCGCCCTGCGACAGTGCCAGTATCACCTCAAACTGATTTTTCTGCCCGGTGGAAAAGGCGCGCAGGGGTTTGTGATGCGGAAGCGAGAAAAAGTCCATCAAGGCCGCGTAGCGTTTTTTGTTGAACGTATCGAAATGGCCCTCGTAAAAATCGCGGTGCGCATCGGCGGTGAGATTGGCAAAAAAGGAATGCTCACTTGTGGCAAACGACAGGCGCGTGACGTTGGCGGGTGTGATGTTCTCTCCGTCCAGCGTGATTTCGCCCGAGAAGGCGTGGAAGCCCAGAATCGACTTCATCAGGGTCGTTTTGCCCGCGCCGTTTTCCCCGAACAGACCGACGATCTCGCCCCGGTCAAGGGACAGGTTCACGTCACACAGCGCGCGGCGCGTGCCGTAGAATTTGTTTACGTTTTTCAGTTCAAGCATGAGCGTTACCTCCGGAAAACATAATGAAAAAAGGATGTCGGAAAGCCTGCCGGCAGGCAGATGTCGGGTGTAAAGCAGACATAAATGAGATACGAGAACCACAGACACAGCCCCGCCGAGACAAGACACACGGCAATGCACAGACAGGGAAGTGTCAGACACCGCCGGTGCAGTTCCCACGGGTCAGGAAGCCGCCGCATCAGATATATGCTCTGTGTCCCAAGACGGAAATAGGCGTAATGCCAGACGGCAAATCCGACCATACAGACCGCCAGCAGAAAGAATCCCGTCCACGTACCGTCAAACAGCTCGGAAAAGTCCGTGATCACCGCCCCCGCAAGCAATACCCGCCGCCCGGTCGCGGGATCGCAGCCGTACAGATCGGCGCGGGCATTAACATATCGCAGGACAAAGAGCAGTGTGTACAGAAGTGCGGCACACCATCCGGTAATGAAGAAGCCGTATTCACCCTTCATCGGCATTCCGGGCGGGGTGTGCGTTTTGTACAGAGAACGCAGGCGTGTGAATTTCATGTTCTGTTTCCTCCTGCGCAGTTTTCTGCGCCCACGGTTTCCTGCTCCCGGACATCGTTTTCCTCATCGTCAAAGGCATACAGCTGATACAGAATATGCGGGATGACAATGAGCGCGGTGAAGATGTACATGGCATCCCCGTACCCCTCTCCGACCCCGCGCACAAAGAATGCGACTGTGACGAGTGTCGATACCAGCGCATCGGAGAAGAACTTCCGCCGCCGCTGAAAATACGGGAACGCCGCCGTGGAGAGGGCAAGGGAGAGAAGCATACAGAGACTGCTTGCCCAGCCAGAGATGTCCGCCATCGGAAGCAGGGAATGCAGAAAGTCCCCGCGGTAGAACGCAAGCAGAATGGTCTGGGACGACACATAGTCCTCCGGCGCCAGCATACCGTAATACCGGCAGAGCAGATAACAGAGAACCGCTTCCGCCGCCCAGAAGATCAGAAGCACCGCGCCGTTGTACACCGCCTGACAGACAAACGTCTCCCGCTCCGGAATGCCGAGCCGCGCCAGCGTATAGCCGGTTTTTGCCTGTCGGGACGTCCCCGGCAGACACAGAACAACCACCGTCAGCAGAAACGCCGCCGCCGCCATCGCCGCAAACGGTGCGGTAAACATATCCTCCAGCCGCGTAAAGCTCCGGGTCATCGACGCCATGCCGTATTCGTTTTCCGTGACGGGAAGCGCGTAATAGGTCAGCGCATCGGACAGCTTTTCCCGGAAATAAAGGGTCTGCCCCGCCCAAAGCAGGAGAAGAATCCCCGTGACTTTGCATATGGAACAGCGCACATACAGTGCGAAGACAGAGAGATACTTTTTCATGGATGTTGCTCCTTCCAATAGTGTTCCAGCAGTTCCTTTGCGCGTTCCAATGTCAGCCCCGTGTTTCTAAGCATGGTTGCCGCCGCGCGGACTTCCGTTTCCAGAAGGTCTTCGCGGACACGGGCGATTTTTTCTTCATCGAGCGAGATCAGGCTTTTCGCGCCCGCGTGGGAGGTGATGAGACCCTCTTCTTCCAGAATGCGGTAGGCTTTCTGGATGGTGTTCGGGTTCACGCCGAGCAGAGCGGAAAGTACCCGCCGGGAGGGCATTTCATCCCCGTCCAGCACAACACCCGCGGCGATCCCCCGCCGGACATGGCGCAGAATCTGCTGGTAGATCGGCATTCCGGTCCCGGGTGTCGTGTCCTCCGGCCGGAAATCTTCAAATGACAGCATGGTGACGTCCTTCCATCATGTGATTTGTAAAGTGTTTTGGGAAACCGTATTACGCGTGTGATACGGTTTGTAACTGTATTATACCACTGATACAGTGATTTGTCAAGGGGGTGTGGGGAATTTTTTGAAAAAAAGAAGCACCGCCGGGTGGTGCCGTGCGGTGCTTTGGGAGTATTCTGTTACCAGAGGAGTTTGCTACCTGCCAGATGATGATAAATCGACGCGTAATCGCGCCCGTTCACTTTTTTATCTGAATTAACGTCCATACACAACTTATGGTATTCGTCCAGGTCAGTATCTTTAATTAAATAATCATAAACTGCTTTATAATCTCTTCCGTTGACCTGTCCGTCCATGTTCGCATCCCCCACCGGACAAATCTTCACGTCCAGCGTAACGTCCGTATTTCCCACCGTGACGTCATACGTCCGCGGAACGTGGTTTTCCTTTTCCGCGCGCAGGGTGTAGATGCCGGGTTCGGCTTCGAGGGAATAGGCGGTTTCGCCGTTTGCAAGCGTGCATTGGGTCACGGTTTCGTCGTTTTCGTCAAGGAGCGTCAGGGTGACGGTCTTGTCCGCGCTGTCGGATGTGGTATAGCTTGTGACGTCGCCCGTGATGCGGAACGTCTGGCCCTCGACGGCGCGGCAGACGATGCAGACACCGTTCTCATACTTGTGACCGACAGCGGGCAAGGTTTCCGTGCGGAGGGTCTCGTGGCAGACGGAGCAGGTGACGGTGACGAATCCGTTTGCCGTACAGGTCGGCTCCGTGCGGGATTCCGCTTCCGTGTGACCCGTCGCCGGGATGGATTCGGTGTAGGAATGTCCGCACGCGGAACAGGTATAGCGAAGCATTCCCGCTTCGGTGCAGGTTGGCGCGGTTTCCGTTACGCCGTCGTTATAGCTGTGACCGGCTGCCGGGATGGATTGGGTATAGGAATCTCCGCACGCGGAACAGGTATAGCGAAGCATTCCAGCTTCGGTGCAGGTCGGCGCGATTTCCGTCACGCCGTCGTCATAACTGTGACCCGTTGCGGGCAGAGATTCCTCCGAAACTGTTTCGCCGCAGACGGTACAGGTGATGACAACAGTACCGGGTTCTTCACAGGTCGGTTCCCGGCGGGATTCCGTTTCCGTATGCCCGGTCGCCGGAATCTTTTTGGTGTAAGAATATCCGCAGATGCCGCAGGTATAGCGCACCACGCCGTCCGCGGTGCAGGCCGCATCGGACACGACCTCGCCGTCACCGTAGCTGTGCCCGGTCGCGGGCAGGCGTTTCTCCGAGATCGTTTCGCCGCAGACAGAGCAGATGGTGGAGATTTTCCCGTCCGTGTCGCAGGTCGGGTCGGTTGTGACGGTGGTTTCTGTGTGACCGGCGGCGGGAATTTCCTCTGTGACCGTATTGTCGCAGATCTGGCAGACATAGGCGATCTCACCCGGCATGGTACAGGTCGCTTCCTGCCGGACGGTTCCCTCGTCGTACTCATGCCCCGTTGCCGGAATGACCTCCGTTCTGGTCTCGCCGCACAGCGAACAGGTATAAACGGTCTCCCCGTCCTCGGTGCAGGTCACGGCGGTCTTTACCGTTCCCGCATCCCAGACGTGATAAACGTAATCGGTCTGTCCCATCGGGTACGTTGCATAAAATTCCTCCGTCGCGCATTCCGCATCACGGGTGTGGTCGGTGAAATTGGCATCACAGAGCAGGAACCATTTGTAGACAGCATCTCCCGCATCCCATGTGGAATCGAGATTGTAATAAAGGTCGTCCAGTTCGACGATGTTCCATGCATGACCGCCGCCGTTGCCGATGCCCGAAATCAGCCGCGCATCAATGCCCAGCTCCAGCGCAAGGCGGTAGAACAGCACCGCGTACCCCTGACAGACCGCCGTGCCGTTAATGAGCGCGCCATAAGCGGTGTATTGGAGCTGATAAGTTTCATCGTTCAGATGCTCGTAGTCATATGTAATGTTTGCGCAGATGTAGTCGTAGACCGCTTTGACTGCGGTATAATCGTCGGCATCTGCAAGGTCAAGTGCTGCAAGCAGTTCGTTGACTGCCGCATCCACCGTCTGTTCCTGTTCGGCTGTGGTATAATATTCCGCGGTACACGTCCAGTAGGAATCGTATCCGCCGTTTGCATTTTCATATAATGTCAGACTGCCGCCGACGGTTCCTCTCTGCCATGCGAGATAGTCGCCCTCAACGGGATCACCCGTATGCAGAACAGCCAGATCGACCAGTTCCCATAGAACAGCGGTCGCGCACTCGTTGGTCGCTTCCGACATCCAGATAGGCGTTGTGATCTCGACCGTTTCTTTGCGCTCTGTCATACCCGCGCGGAGCTCCGCCGCCGCTTCTTCGCTGATGATATAATAATCTTCCGCCGTTTCGCCGTCGGATGCCAGCGTTTTCGGTGCATTGTTTTCCGATGTGATATCGCTGTACAGCGGATTTTCATATGTCACCGTAAAAGATGCAACTGCGTTTCCTTTCGTTTGTGCGGTTTCTGAGGCTTCCGCAGCTTCTGCAGCTTCTGCCGCCGTGATTCCCAACACCATCGTCTGCATGACAAGCAGCAGTGCCAGCAGTCCGGAAATCCGTATCTTCCATTTTTTCATATTCCGTACACCCCCATGATGTAGTATGGTTATATTATAACAGAAAACCGCCGGAAATGCAAGATATTTTTCACCTGAAAATGCCGTCCGGCATACAAATTCACAGAAACCCTCTTGAAAATCCGATACAAGTATGATACAATAATCAGTAACAAAACCCAAAGAAAGAAGTCAATCCCGATTATGATAAAATTCCTCATCCGCCGCTTTGTTCCCGGGTGGCAGGACACGCACATTCCTGCCGTGCGCACGCGGTATACCATGCTTGCGGGGGTGCTCGGTATCCTCTGCAACCTGCTTCTGTTCGTTGTGAAGCTCGTCATCGGTACGGTCTGCGGCTCCGTCGCCATCACGTCGGATGCGTTCAACAACCTCTCCGATGCGGCATCGTCGCTGATTGCCGCCGTCAGTGCGCGGCTTGCCGGGCAGAAGCCCGACCGCGAACACCCGTGGGGACACGGACGGCTTGAATACGTCGCCTCGCTCGTTGTTTCGTTTCTGATTCTGTTTGTAGGGCTCGAGCTTTTGCAGTCCTCCTTTGACAAGCTTCTGCATCCCACGATCCCCACCTTTTCCGCACCCGCCATCATCATCCTGATACTCTCGGTACTCGTCAAGGTCTGGATGTGGTCGTACAACCGCCATATCGCATCGCTGACCGATTCCTCCGTGCTCCGTGCGGCGGCGGCGGACAGCATCGGCGATGCGCTGTCGTCCTCTGTTGTCATCGTCTCGGCGGTCGCCGGCACAGTTCTGCCGGTCAATGTTCCGCTGGACGGCATCATGGGCATCCTCGTCTCCGTGCTCATCTTCCGGTGCGGCATCACCATCATGCGGGAAACGGTCGATCTTCTGCTCGGCGCACCCGCCGACCCCGAAACGGTCTCTGCTGTCCAAACCATCGTTCTGTCGGGCGACGGCATCATCGGTCTGCATGATCTGATGATTCACGACTACGGCCCCGGCAGAAAATTCGCCTCCGTTCACGCGGAAATTCCCGACACCGCCGACATCCGCCGTGCGCACGAAGTGGTGGACGCGCTGGAAGGGCGCATCTACAACGAACTCGGCATCACCGCCGTCATTCACACCGACCCCGTTACCGTCGGAAATGCCTATGTGGACGGTATCCGCGCGGGGGTCGAAGAAGCCGTTCTCTCGGTCAGCGACGTATACCGTATGCACGATTTCCGCCTGACCAACGGGGAAAACCGCATCAATCTCATTTTCGACCTGGTCGTGCCCCTGGGAGAATCTCCGGACGACACGGCCGCCAATGCGGAAGAGATCCGCCGCCGGCTTACCGAGTACGACCCGCGGTTCCGCGTGGTGATGAAGATTGAGAACGATTATACGGGAGCGTAGGAGGAGTGAAGTTTTACGCTTACGCGTAAAGTGAAGTTGCCTTTGGCAGTGAAGTTGCTTCGCAGTGAAATATTACAGGAGGAAAAAACCATGTACACATCCGCTGAAATCATCTCCGTGGGGACGGAGTTATTACTGGGGGACATTGTGAATACCGACACGGCGTATCTGGCGCGGGAGCTGGCGGCGTTGGGGATACCGTGTTATCACCAGTCTGTCGTCGGGGACAATCCGGCGCGGCTGCGGGATTCGCTGTCCCTTGCGCTGTCGCGCGCAGACCTTGTGCTTCTGACCGGGGGGCTGGGGCCGACGTGCGACGATCTGACCAAGGAGACCGCTGCCGCGCTGATGGGGAAGACCCTTGTTCTGCATGAACGCTCCTACGACCGCATCCGGGTCGTGCTTGAAAAACGGGGACTGCCGGAGACCGACAATCAGAAAAAACAGGCGATGCTCCCGCCCGATGCCGTGGTGTTCGACAACGACTACGGCACCGCGCCCGGCTTTGCGATGGAAGACCCCGAAAACGGGAAAACGATGATTCTGATGCCCGGGCCGCCCAGAGAATTGGAACCGCTGTTTGCCGAGCGTGTGCGCCCGTATCTTGCAAAGAAGACCGCGCACGACGGGAAAAACGACACCATTTACAGCCTGAACATCGGTCTGTACGGAATCGGGGAAGCGGCGGTGGAAGCTGTTCTGCGCGACCGCATGGAATCGGGGAGCAATCCGACTGTTGCGCCCTACTGCGGGGAGGGCGAAGTCCGTCTGCGCATCACCGCGCGCGGAGAAGACGAAGATTCCTGCCGCAGACTGTGTCTTTCGGTCGCGGAGGAAATCAGAGGGGTGTCCTGCGAGCCGTGGCGGCCGGGCACGCTTGACGATTATATCTACGGCATCGACTGCGACTCCCTTGGCGCGGCACTGGTCGGCATTCTGCGCGAAAAAGGACTGCACATCTCCTGTGCCGAGTCCTGCACGGGCGGTTATGTCGCCAAACGCATCACGGACATTCCCGGTGCATCGGAGGTGTTCGACGGCGCATTCGTCACCTACGCAGAAAAGACGAAGGTCGCGTTTGTCGGTGTAAAAGAGGAAACACTTTCCGCCTGCTCCGTCTACTCGGAAGAGGTCGCCCGCGAGATGGCACACGGTTGCCGTTCTGCCGTTGGGGCGGATATCGGCATCGGCATCACGGGCATCGCGGGGGTCGATGACCTTGTGCGCATCTACCACGGAAAAGAGGAGACCCTCCCCGCCGGAACGGTCTTCATCGCCGTCACGGACGGAACCCGGACGGAATGCACCCGCATGGAGCTTTCCCCCGGCCGCCGCGCCCCCCTCGAAGCCCGCGAATACATCCGCCGCCGCGCATCCTCCCAGGCCATGTGGATGGCGGTGAAGATGGGGAAGTGAGGGCGGGAGGTAAACGTGCCGCTGTTCCTGTGGAAATCATTTCGATGAAACCTTTGCATGGGCAAGAACGCAGGCGGGAAGGTTTATCGTGCGAACCTTTCAGCCCGTATCCTTGCAAAAGTAAAGTTTTTGCAGAAACACGAAACCATTAAATCAAAATCACATTACCCAAAACCAAATCTATTCCAAAAAGGAGCCATCACCATGACCAACCCCACTCTTGAAACCTTGAAATCCCGCCGCAGTATCCGTGCGTTTACCGACCGGCAGGTGGAGGAAGAAGCACTCGCCGCCATTCTGGAAGCGGGGACGTATGCCGCGACGGGCATGAATCGCCAGTCGCCCGTCATCGTCTGCGTACAAGACAAAGAAACGATTGCAAAGCTGTCCCGCATGAATGCCGCCGTGATGGGTGCCGACCGCGATCCCTTTTACGGCGCACCGACCGTTGTTATCGTGCTTGCGGACAGGAGCATCGGAACCCATGTGGAAGACGGCTCGCTCGTGATGGGCAATATGATGAACGCGGCGTTTTCCGTCGGGGTCGATTCCTGCTGGATTCACCGCGCAAAGGAAGTGTTCGACACGGACGAAGGCAAGGAACTGCTCCGCACATGGGGCATCGAAGGCGATCTGCGCGGGGTCGGAAACCTGATTCTCGGCTACCGCGCGGGTGAACTGCCGCCGACCAGACCCAGAAAGGAACATTACATTTACAGAGTATAACATTGACTGAATAAAAGGAACCGACCGTTATGAACTTTACCGAAGACATCACCGTCCGCATTCCGGGGCTGTCCCGCGAATACACGTTTTATCACATTTCCGATGCGCACGTCGCCTACGCCCGCCCGGAGGATTCCGATGAAGCAAAAGCGTTTGCCGCAAAGCAGACCGAACGCTGGAACCAGGCGCAGATTGCGCCCATCGATGCATTCACGCAGTTTGTCGATGCCGTTGCAAAGGAAGATGTGCCGCCCGATGCCGTTCTGATGGCGGGGGACTGCATCGACTACACAAGCGCGGGCAACGCGGCGTTCATGTGCGAGCTTCTGCCAAAGCAGAAAACGCAGTACATCTACGCCTGGGGCAACCACGAGGGCGGAAGCTATACCGAGCGCATTCCCGACGGCCGCGCGTATTACCCGCTTCTCTCGCCCGTGATGGGCGGAACGCCCGATTTCCATGTGCATGATTTCGGAGAATTTCTCGTTGTCGCCGTGGACGATGCGGACAAAAACATCACCGATGCGCAAACGGAACAAATGAAAGCCGTCATAAAGGACGGCAGACCCATTCTCTTATTGCTCCACATCCCCCTGCGCACGCCCGCAAACGAAGAAAAAATCATGCGCGTCTGGGGCACGTCCTTCATGCTCGGCACCGACGACGACAACGCAAGCGCCCGCGCGTTCACGGCGCTTGTCAAGTCCCCCGACAGCCACGTCGCCGCCATCTTCGCCGGTCACATCCATTTCTCCCACGCCGGAGAATTTGCCCCCGGACGGATGCAATATGTGTCGGCACCGTTGTTTGACAGGTTTGTAAGACGCGTAAGGGTGATGGGGACTTAAAGGCGACGGGGAGCGGCTATGATAGGAAGACGGGCATACAGGCGTATCTGTCGCCATTTCGTTTTTTCTTTGCAAAAACGCCATCGTCGCCCTTATGTTACCCGGAATCGTATATCGCAAACCGCCATCCTCATCTATATCCCCCATTTTTTGCAGAATTACCAGAATTTTTTCCAAAAATCCCCGAAATTTTTTGCGGAATCAATCTGTACAAATTTCCGATTCCGTGGTAAAATATTATAGTATTGATCCCAGAAATCAGGCTTGAAATCGAAAGGAACGGTATTTCAAAATGAAGAAACTCTACGAAGGCAAAACCAAGAATGTTTACGAGCTGGACAACGGCAATGTCATGCTGAAGTTCAAGGACGACTGCACCGGCAAGGACGGCGTGTTCGATCCCGGTGAGAACTCGGTCGGTCTGACCATCGAAGGCATCGGCCGCGCAAACCTCGAAACCTCTATCCACTATTTTGAGCTTCTGAAACAGGCAGGCATCAAGACCCACTATGTCAGCGCGAACGTCGAAGACGCAACGATGGAAGTCCTCCCCGCAACCGTATTCGGTCACGGTCTGGAAGTCATCTGCCGCCTTGTCGCAACGGGCAGCTTCATCCGCCGCTACGGGGAATACATCGAAGACGGCACGCCCCTTGAAGGCGGATACGTCGAATGCACGTTCAAGAACGACGCAAAGGGCGACCCGCTGGTCACAAGCGAAGGTCTTGCGGCGCTGGGCATCATGACCCCCGAAATGTTCGCTTCCATGAAGGAACAGACCCTGAAAATCACGAAGATCGTTGCAGACGACCTGAAATCCATCGGTCTCGACCTCTGGGACATCAAGTTTGAGTTCGGCTACAACAACGGCGAAGTCATTCTCATCGACGAGATCGCATCCGGCAATATGCGCGTCTACAAGGACGGCAAGATCGTCGAACCTGTGGAGCTGACCAAAATCATTCTCGGCAGATAATTTCATAAAATGAAGAGATCCCTGTCCGGCATCGGGCGGGGATTTTTTATGGGGCGAAACTTCAAGTTATCGCAATCCCCTTGACAATCCCGCGCATCCGTGGTATACTATCGGCAAAGAAATTTTTCCCAAAAGGAGTAACCAAACCATGAAAAAATTCCCGATCGGCTTCTGGAACTACACTTCTGCCAAGGAGCAGGGGGCGGAGGCGGTCCGCGACTGGGCAGATCTCGGCATGACGATGGCGAACAGCCCCGAGTATTACGAGGGCTGTGACAAGGAGAAGATGCGCGGTCTGCTCGATGCGTGCGCAGAAAAGGGCATCAAGGTCGTGCTTTGCGACCACAGAGCGCGCTGGTGGGGGGCGGCGACCGATCCCGATGCGTACAGACAGCGTTTCGGTGAGGCACTGGCGGATTTCGGCGACCATCCGGCGGTTCTCGGCTTCCATGTCGGGGACGAGCCGACCACGGACGAGACCTTTGCCGATGCCATCGCCGCGCACAGAATCCAGCTGGAAATGGCGCCGCACTTAACGCCCCACCTGAATTTCATCCCCTACTGGCCGGGGCAGGAGGAGACCATTCTGAAAGCGCCGACGTTTGCGGACTGGGCAAAGCGCATGGCGGAGGAAGCCGATCTGCGCATTCTCTGCTACGACTGCTACGCACAGATGAATCCGGGCGAGGACGGCGTTCATACCTATTACACGAACCTGCGCAAGTTTTCCGAGGGTGCGGATGCATCCGGCATCACGCCGTGGACGACACTCTTGTCCGTCGGACACTTCCGTTACCGCTGTCCGAGTGAGGACGACCTGCGCTGGCAGCTCAATACCGCCGTCGCATCCGGCATGAAGGGCATTCTGTGGTTCTTCATCTACGAACGCGCGCCCAAGTCCAACTACCGTCTCCCGCCCATCGACGAATTCGGCGAACGCACAGAGACCTTTGCGCACCTCTCCCGCGTCAACCGTCACTTCCAGGCGCACATGGGCGAATTTTTCACCGATGCCAAGCATATCGCGACCTATCACGTCGGAAAGGCTTACGGCGGTTATCCCCTCTTTGAAGCCGGCAAGACCGACCCCGTCCTCCTTGACGTCACCTGCGACCACAACCTCCCCGCCGTTCTTGGCATCTTCGAGCGCGACGGTCACCGCTGGGCGGCACTTGTCAACAACAGCACCACCGAAAGCGGTCTGTTCAAGCTCCATGTCCCCCGGGACGTCACCCTCTGGCGCTACAACTGGGATCACGATCTGAGCGACATGAAAATCGACCGCTGGGATGCCTACGCCGGCGAAACCGAATCCACCAACATCGGCGGCGACTGGCTCGCCCCGGGGCAGATGAAGCTGTATCGGCTGGGATGAGGGGAGACAGCCTTTCCTAAAACAATTTGATATTTCAAAGACAAAAGGATTTATGCCGCCAAAAGCAAAGCATAAATCCTTCTTGTATCTTATTGCATGAAACCGAAGTGACGGAGTTCCCCTTCCCAGCAGCCCTTTGAGGTAAGGATGGCGAGGAAACGACAATTCAATTCACGCTGTAACTGCCCATTCTGCGAATAACAGCCTGTGATGTCGGAGCAGAACCTATTTCATTTGACCGTAGAAAAATTGAAATCCAGCGGAGCGATACCGCGGTTCAATAGGAATGGCTTTGCCATTCCTGGGTTACATTTCTTTCGCGCTGGAAAGAAAGCAACACCCTCCTCGCGATCGCGGGAAGCAGATTGCTTCCCCTACAAAATCGCCGGCAGAAAGTGCGCCGCATGGCAGTAGTGCTCCCATAGGAAGGAATTTCCCCGCGGGTGCGTGTGCCCCCGTCCGGAGGGCGCATGGGAGATCGCCGACCCCCTACACAAACAGGTGACACCCGGCTTCTCGGAAGTGGGCGATGAGGGTGTCGCATTCCGCTTCCGTCATTTCAAATTTTTTGGAAAGACACGTCTTGCAGAAAAACTCCACCGCACCGCGGTTGATGAGCTTTTTGGTCAGACCGATCTCATCCCGCGTGACGGGACGACCGCAGACTTTGCAGAGTTCCATCGGGTTTTTTGTGAAAATCAGACTTTTACGACCTTTGCGCGGTAGATCTTGCAGTCGTGGGAGGCGAGGGTCGGGTTGTAGTAGTCCTTGACGGGGCCGACTTCTTCACCCGAGAACAGGTCACGCATGACGAACGCGCGGCCGGAGCCGGCGACAAGACCTGCGTTGAACGTGTAGAACGGAACGACCGCTTCGTGGTCGGAGAAGTTGAAGAAGCCGATGGCATATTCGCCGTCGGAAAGGTGGCGGAAGAAGACCTTGAGATCCTGCGACCACGGGTGCGTGGTGACGTTGATGACGCCGCGGCATTCGGGATCCTGGTCAAGGGCGATGAGTTCCTTGTTCGTGAGGATCGCTTTGGTTCCGGCGGTCATATTGCGCACGTCACAGCCGATCATCAAGGGCGAGCCGAACAGGCACCACAGCGCGAACTGTGTGCGGTATTCCACGTCGGACTGCGCGTTGTTGTTGCCGACGTTGCCCTTGCCGTACATACCGACGGTCAGCATATCCATGTCGTTGAAGCAGCCGGGCGCGGAGTAGCAGTAGTTCTGTACCTGGGACATCGCAATGTCCTTTGCGGAGTTGAAGTTGTCGAAAATGTCGCCCGTGGAGCGGTACATATGCGCGCCGGTGGAACGGATCCACGTTCCGACGTTGTCAGAGCCCCAGTTGCAGGCGGAGAAGAGGATCTCTCTGCCGCAGGACTTGAGCGCCATGCCCATGCGCTTGTAGAGCAGGGGACCGTCGATCAGCTCCGGCTTGTAGCAGAAGTCGTACTTTAAGAAGTCGCATCCGTACTCCGCAAAGGTCTCGGCATCCAGGAATTCATGGTCAAAGGAACCCGGATAGTCCGCACAGGTGCGCACGCCTGCACAGGAATACATACCGAATTTCAGACCCTTGGAATGAACATAATCGGAAACATCGTTCATGCCGAGCGGGAACTTGTTCTTGTCGGGAACGATCTTGTCGGTAACGGGATCGCGCTGGCGCTCCGACCAGCAGTCATCGATGACGAGGTACTTGTAGCCCGCATCCAGCAGACCCTCATCGACCATCGCGTCCGCCGTCTCCTTGATGAGATCGGCGCTGATGTTCGTTCCGAATGTGTTCCAGGTGTTGTAGCCCATGGGGGGTGTCATAGCCAACATAATGAGTTTCTCCTTTTGTCTTTTCATTTATTGTATGGTACGCATAACGTGCCATACGTCATATCTCGCCGGGGGCGATATATCATTCATCATTGGAATACATTAAGTATACCACAAAACATGGAAAAAAGCAATAGAATTTTCCGAAAAAACCTTGACAGAACCGGGATTCCCTGTTAAAATATAGGTAATCAGTAAAAACGTCCGGGGTGGAGGATAGAGGAGATCCCCCCACCCCCGAAAGGAAACCATCATGGAAAACATCACCCTTTACACCAAAGAAGTCGAGGTTGCCGGTTCTCTGACCGGTATCATCACCGTCCCGACCGGGTTTGACCCGGAAAAGGAATCCCTGCCCGTCATCGTGTTCTTAAACGGCGCGGGCGAGCGCGGGCCGGACATTGAGCGGGTCAAGGTTCACGCCATTCCGAAGCTCTTTACCCGCGATCCCGACTATCACGGTCTGCGCGTCATCACGATGTCGCCCCAGTGCCCCGAGAACATGACGTGGAACCACCTTGCGTTCCCGGTCATGGAGTGGATCAAAGCCGCCGTTAAGGAATATGGCGGAGACGAGAACCGCATTTCCCTGACGGGTCTGTCGATGGGCGGATTCGGCACATGGGAGCTGCTCTGCACGTTCCCCGGGTATTTCTCCTGCGGCGCACCGGTCTGCGGCGGCGGTCTTTCCTGGCGTGCGGATGCCCTGCGCGGACAGAAGATCCGTGTTTACCACTCCGTGGACGACGGGGTCGTGCCGTTCTCGTATTCGGAGCAGATGGTAAACGCGGCAAAGGCAAACGGCGCACAGATTCAGTTCTTCCCGTCGGACGGCTACAACCACAACTGTTGGGACAATGCGTATGAGGAGACCGACCTCATCGAATGGCTGGTATCCAATTCCAAATAATAATTGAGGGTTATGGCAGAGGAATCTGTCATAATTTCTTTTTATGGATTCTATCAGAAATCGCGTTGGGAGGACTTTTGCCAAACCCCTTGTATTTTCCGGAAATTGCGGTATAATAAATGTGTACTTTTTTTATGAGGGAGATACGCATTATGTTAAACGCAATCGCAGGCATCAACTGGGGAGACGAGGGCAAGGGCCGCATGGTCGATCTGCTCTCCGCACAGAGCGACATCGTATGCCGTTATCAGGGCGGCAACAACGCAGGTCACACAGTTATCAACCACCTGGGCAAGTTCATTCTGAACCTGCTTCCGTCGGGCATCCTGCGCCCCGAGGTCGTCAATGTCATGGGCAACGGTATGGTCATTGATCTGAAACACCTCTGCGGCGAGATCAAAAATTTGCAGGAAAAGGGTGTCGTCATCACGCCCGACAATCTGAAAATTTCCGATCGGGCGATCATCTGTATGCCGTACCACGTTGCAGAGGATGCGTATGAAGAAGAACGGCTCGCGGGCAGTGCCTACGGCTCCACGCGCCGCGGCATCGCGTATGTATACGGCGACAAATACATGAAAAAGGGCATCCGCATGGGAGACCTTTTCGACACCGCCGCCATCCGGGAGGAGGTGGAGCGCATCGTCGCGTGGAAGAACCTGACCCTGACCGGCGTTTATAAAAAGGAACCCGTCACCGCAGACGACATGATGGACTATCTCAACACCTACGGCGAGATCCTGAAGCCGTTTATCTGTGACGTCAGCACCTATCTCGACCGCGCCGCCGCAGAGGGGAAGAACATTCTCTTTGAAGCCCAGCTCGGTGCGCTCCGCGACATTGATTTCGGCATTTATCCGTATACCTCCTCTTCCTCCACGATCGCCGCTTATGCGCCCATCGGCGCAGGCATCCCCGGCAGACGGCTTGACTATTCGCTCGGAATTATGAAAGCGTACTCCTCCTGCGTGGGTGCCGGGCCGTTCACCTGCGAGCTGTTCGGCGAGGACGGCAATGCTCTGCGGGAAGCAGGCGGAGAATACGGTGCCGCAACCGGCAGACCCCGCCGTGTCGGCGGTTTCGATGTCGTCGCCAGCCGCTACGGATGCCGTATGCAGGGCGCGGACGAGATCGCCCTGACAAAGCTCGACATTCTGTCCTATATGAAAAAAATCCCCGTCTGTGTCGCCTACGAGGTGGACGGCGTGAGAACGGAAAATTTCCCCACCGGCACAGCCCTTGACCGTGCAAAGCCCGTCTACACGTATTTCGACGGCTGGAATTGCGACATCTCCGCCGCCAGAACCTTTGAAGACCTCCCCGAAAATGCCCGGAAGTATGTGGAATATATTGAAGCGGCAGTCGGATGCCGCATCCGGTATATTTCTGTCGGGGCAGAGAGAGAAGCTTATATTGACAGGGGCTAACGTGCGGAGCGATTAGCGCGCTCGTTTCCATATTCTCTCGCGCGGGAGAGAACGTGGCGCCCGTTCGCGGTCGCGGGATGTTCGTTTCCTTGCAAGGATACTGAAATCGCGGTGCGTAAAGCTTTATGCTTTCCATGGATTCAGGAACAGAAGCCATATGATGTTACTGCGGGAGTACCCACAGCATTACAGCGGATATTGCGCCGTCGGGCTCCCCATCCCCTCCCGGAGAAGGACTTTTCTGCGCACCGTCAGGTGATTCCAAAAAACAAAACACCGCCTGCGGCATAACCGCAGGCGGCAATTTCATCAGTCAAAATACTGTTTCATACATCAGCTTAATCGCTGAGTCATACATCAGCTTAATCGCTGATGTAGGGAAGCAGTGCAACAATACGCGCGCGTTTGACAGCATCGGTGAGCTGTCTCTGATGCATTGCGCAGGTACCGGTGATTCTTCTGGGGAGAATCTTTGCGCGTTCGGAGATATACTTTCTCAGTCTTGCGATGTCCTTGTAGTCGACATGCTCGATCTTTTCAGCGCAGAACTGGCAGACCTTTCTTCTCTTGCCGCGGGGCTGGCTGCGGTAAGCGGGCTTGGCTGCGGGTTCTCTCTGTTCCTTGGCTGCGGGAGCTGCTGCTTCAGCTGCCGGAGCAGTGGTCTTGATTTCCTTTGCGTTATCCAATGTTTTTCATTCCTTTCGTCAGATCAGTTGAGAGAAGCGCATCAGAACGGGAGATCTTCATCGCCGCCGATGTCTTCAAATTTGGGAGCCGCGGGCTGCTGGGCAGGTGCGGCTGCGGGAGCGCTCTGCGGTGCGTAGTACGGGGTCTGACCCGCATCGCCCGTGCCTGCAAAGGCGGGAGCGGCACCGGTTCCGTCACCTTTGGCGGAGCCGAAAGAGCATTCGTCTGCGACCACTTCGGTCACATAACGCTTGTTTCCCTGCTGGTCGGTATAGTCACGCGACTGGATGGAGCCGACAACGATGATGGAGCTTCCCTTGTGGAAATATCTTGCGACAAATTCCGCCTGCTGTCTCCATGCAACGATGTTGATGAAATCCGATGCGTAAGTACCGTTTGCATCCTTGAAGCGTCTCTGGACACCGATGCGGAACGAGCATACGGCGACCCCGGAGGGTGTCTGCTTGAGTTCCGGCTCGGCAACCATGTTGCCCATCAGGATGACCTTGTTCAGACTGGGCATAACAACACCTCTGTTATCAGTGTCTGACAGTCGTCATGGCACGCATGATGTTGTCGTTGATGTTGAAAAGACGGGTCAGCTCGGCGATGAACTGGGTGTCTGCCTTGTGGTTGACAAGAACATAGTAACCTTCGTTCAGGTCGTTGATCGGGTATGCGAGTCTGCGCTTGCCCCATTCATTGACTGCCTCGACTTCACCGTTATCCGCCATCAGCTTCGTGAACTTCTCGACGACAGCCTTGGTGTCATCTTCGGTGAGCTGGGGATTGACGATAAACATTGTTTCGTAGGAACCAAATTTCTTTTCCATGCGATTTGCACCTCCTTGTGGACTTATGTCGGGATGTGTCTCATCCCGAAAGGATTGTATATGGGATTCCATATACTATATTATTATACCACATGATCACCGTTTTGTCAAGGGGATTTCCAAAATCCCGTCGAAATATTTTTTGCGGAAATTTTGAATTTTCTCTTGACAAACGGGAGAAAATATGGTATAATAATTGGGAAAACGAGAAACAATCTCTCTCGTACGTCGGCGGAATAGCTCAGCTGGCTAGAGCAATCGGTTCATACCCGATAGGTCGTGGGTTCAAGTCCAACTTCCGCTACCAGCTGTACGGTTTCAGAATGGAAACCGAAGATTCCGTACAGTATTTTCGGCCCGTTGGTCAAGCGGTTAAGACACCGCCCTTTCACGGCGGTATCAGCAGTTCGATTCTGCTACGGGTCACCATTGAAGTGGAGAGTCCCCGCATGGTATGCGGGGGCTTTTTTCGGCTTTCGCCAAAATTATTTGCGGAGTGCAGACCCCGCTGTGAAGAATTTCTGAATTGTTTACATCTCGATGCCCATTTTCCCTTGACAAAAACGCGCAAAGCGTGTATACTATTATAATAAGGTTCAATAGATGGGTTCGATAACCTGTCACCATCCATTAAAATCGTGTGTATTTTATTGGTATTATCCCGGTCAGATCGAGGTTATCGAACAAATCTGTTATAAATGAAAAAAGGAAGACCCGGATGCTGACCATCACCGTTCTCTGTGTCGGGACGATCAAGGAAAAATATCTTGCCGACGCCATCAAGGAATATGTAAAACGGCTCTCCGCCTATGCCCGTGTGAACATCACGGAATGCCGCGAGGAGCATCTGCCCGACAATCCGTCAGCGGCACTTCTGCGTGCGGCGGTGGAGAAAGAGGGCGAACGCATTCTCGATGCGATCCCGCGGCGGGCGTATGTCTGCGCGCTGTGCATTGAGGGCAAGCCGTGCTCCTCGGAAGCATTTGCGCAGAAGATCGACACCGTTTCCGTGGACGGATATTCGGACATCGTTTTCATCATCGGCGGCTCGGACGGGCTGTCCGATGCGGTCAAAGCGCGTGCCGACTGGCGGCTCTCGTTTTCTCCGATGACCTTCCCGCACCAGCTGATGCGGGTCATTCTCTGTGAACAGCTCTACCGCGCGATGAACATTCTCTCGGGCGGGAAATATCACAAATAAAATATTACAGAATATTACGGAAAGTTATGAGCAGATCTATGAAAAAACGGATTCTCCGGACACTGAAAACAAGTGCCGTGCGCGTGCTGTCGCTTGCCTTTATGCTGGCGATCGTCGGCGGTGCGGTGTGTTATATGCAGGGATATTTTGATTTCACGTTTATCGAACGTGTTCCGATAAAACCGGAACGTGTTCCACAGAAAAACCTTCCGGCGGATACTGCTTCTGCGGAAACGGAAGAAACCGCGCCTGTGACGGAAGCACCGTCCTCCGACACGGCGGAACCCGGGGAAACGGAAGCACCCGATCCGACAGACACCGGTTCCATTTCCGATGCACAGAACACGCCCGACAGTTCCTCTGAAATACAGAAACCCGAAAAGCAGACCGCGAAGACGGTCTCCACTTCTCTGAAAACGACAAAAGCGGCGCTGTCCGCAGGCTATCAGTATTTCGCCTCCGGCATCTACAAAGCGGGAAAGACGATCCTAGCCAACACGGGGATGCAGGGACTCGGGACGAAATATTCCTATTCTGTCTACGATGCCCGCACGACCGTGACGACGGAGTACGAGCGCGGCTGTATCGTAACGGAAGAAACGACGGAAACGGTCGACCGTCCGGCAGTGCTTCTGCGCAACGGCTATCTCATCCGCGACGTGGGCGGCAAGCTGTCCCTGCTCAAATCCGACGGAACGACGGTGCTTTCCGACTATGACGAAAGCGTTTTCCGCCTGACCGAGCTGCGCGACCGCGACGGAAATGCCCTCTTTGCCTCGGTCTCAACAGAAAAACGCGAAGAACCCATTCCGATCCTCGTTGCCAACGAATTCACCGGGCGCATGGAGGAAAGCGGGTACTATGAAGAGGAGACTGTGACAAAAGAAGTCGAAGTCCTCACCTACTACACGCTCTCCGCCGACGGCAAATGGGTCAAAAGCGACTACACGGACGAAAATCCGCACGCGGAGTCCGACGTCGGTCTGTCGTTTGATTCTCCCCTGGATTACGGCGAGAGCGACTGCGACATCGTGCGCTATTCCAACGGCTACAACTGGGGATACAAAAACGAAAAAACCGGCGAGATCGTCGTCTATCCGCGCTTCCAGCGCGCCTACAATTTCCACGACGGGTACGCGGTGGCGTTTGACTATTACGCGATGTATTTCTTAAACGAAAAAGGCACGATCGTCTACTCCGTCAACTACGACGAGCCGGAGACCTTTGCGACGTTCAACGAAGTCACCCTGCCCGACACAAACGGCATCGAATCCCTTGGAACGTACTATTTCAGCCACGGTCTGACCCGCGTGCGCTTCCGCGAAAATCTTGTCACCTACCAGACCTACTATTATATCAAAGCGGATGACCGCTCTGTTCTCTACGACACCGCGGGAAAAGAATTCCCCATTCCCACGGGCTACACGCTCATCGCCTACTCCGACGGCATTCTGTTACTTCAGAACAACGAAACAGGTCTGTACGGATGCATGAACTACAAAGGCGCATGGATCGTTCAGCCGCAGTATTCCCATGTGACCCCGTCCCTCTCCGGTCTGATCGTTGTCGGCAACACGGGCGGCAAAATGGGTCTTGTCGACACCGCCGGCAGCTGGGTTCTCCCGCAGGTCTACGATTCTGTTTCCACCCCCTCCGCCGGGATGATCGCTGTCTTTGACAGCACCACGGGGTGGGAGGTTTATCGGATGATGGAGAAATAAGGGCGACGTTGAACGGTTATGATAGAAAGACGGGCATACAGGCGACTGCGCCTTCCCTGTTACGTTGTGTTTTCTTGTAAAAGCAACATCGTCGCCCTTAAGTTGACAGCATTCCCCTTGCGGAAGGTTTTTCGTGCGAACCGTTCTGCCTGTTTTCTTGCCCAAACCGTCATCTTTCATTTTCCATAATCAATAACAAAACATAATCCCCCAATTCCAACAGAAAGCAAAAACATCCATGATCACATACAATGCAGGAACCGCCGATGTGGCGGTCATCGGTGCGGGGCACGCGGGCATTGAGGCGGCACTCGCCTGTGCGCGGCTGGGTCTTGAAACCGTTCTTTTCACCATCAATCTCGATGCTGTCGGCAATATGCCGTGCAATCCGTCCATCGGCGGCACGGGAAAAGGCCATCTCGTTTACGAAATCGACGCGCTGGGCGGCGAAATGGGCTACGCGGCGGACAAAGTCACCATCCAGAGCCGCACGCTGAATCTCGGCAAAGGCCCCGCGGTACACTCCAAGCGCGTGCAGGCCGACCGTCAGGCGTACCGCACGCTGATGAAGCACACGATTGAAAAAACGCCGAACCTGACGCTTATCCAGGCGGAGGTCGTTGATTTCCACTGCACGGCGGATGAGAACGGCGTGCGGCATCTTGATTCCGTCACGACAAAATACGGTGCGGTCTGGAACGTCAAAGCGGCGATTGTCTGCGCGGGAACGTATCTCGGCGGACGGGTCATCGTCGGCGAGGTCGCGTTTCCCTCCGGCCCCGACGGAATGCTTCCGGCAACGGAGTTCACCTCCGCGCTTGTCCGCGAAGGCATCCGCGTGATGCGGTTCAAAACAGGCACACCGGCGCGCGTGCTGAAATCGTCCATTGATTATTCCGCGCTCGAAGAACAGCCGGGTGAGGACGATGCGGAGCCGTTTTCGACGCGTACCGCACAGGCGGACTACGACGCCCGCCCGAAGACCTTGTGTCACATCGTTTATACAAACGAAACCACGCATACCATCATCCGCGAAAACCTTGACCGCAGTCCGCTGTATTCCGGGGTCATCCACGGGGTCGGCCCGCGTTACTGCCCGTCCATTGAGGACAAGGTGGTGCGGTTCTCCGACAAGCCGCGGCATCAGCTGTTTTTAGAGCCGATGGGCATGGAGACCGAGGAAATTTATGTGCAGGGCTTCTCCTCCTCACTTCCCGAAGAAGTACAGAAAAAGATGCTCGCTTCCCTGCCCGGCATGGAACACGCGCAGATGATGCGCACGGCTTACGCCATCGAGTACGACTGCATTGACCCGACCCAGCTGTATCCGACACTGGAATTCAAGGACATTGCGGGACTTTATGGCGCGGGACAGTTCAACGGCACGTCCGGTTATGAGGAAGCCGCCGCGCAGGGTCTTGTCGCCGGCATCAACGCCGCGCGGAAAATCAAAGGCGAGGAACCGGTCATTCTGACCCGCGACACCTCTTATATCGGAATGCTCATCGACGACCTTGTGACCAAAGGCACAAACGAACCCTACCGTGTCATGACAAGCCGCTCCGAGTACCGTCTTCTGCTCCGCCAGGACAACGCCGATGCGCGCCTGACTCCCATCGGACACGAAATCGGTCTCATAAACGACGAACGCTACGAAGCGTTTCTCCTAAAACAGCAAGCCATTCACGACGAGGTGGAACGCGCCAAGGGGACGACCATTCCGCCCTCCGACACGCTGAGTGCAATCTGCTTGGAGCGCGGCACGCCCGCGCCGACCACGGGCACGCGCCTTTGTGACCTCATCCGCCGCCCGCAGCTGGACTATGACTGTCTTTCCCCCGTGGACGTGACCCGACCGGAACTGTCCCGCGCGATTCTGCGCGGTGCGCAGATTCAGATTAAGTACGAGGGCTACATCGCGCGCGAAATGGCGGAGGTCGAAAAATTCCGCAAGCTCGAAAACACCCGCCTCCCCCACGACACCGACTATTCGAAGATCAAAGGCATCCGCATCGAAGCCGCGCAGAAGCTCGCCGCCATTCGCCCCGAAAGCATCGGTCAGGCCCAGCGCATCTCCGGCATCAGCCCGGCGGATATTTCGGTTCTGCTCATTTGGTTGAAGACGAGGGAGTGAAGCATTGATTCGGCAAGGACGTAAGCGAGAAGGTTTATCGCGCGAACCGTCCGGCCCGCATTCTCGCCAAAGCCAAATTTCTACCATATCTCAATCCCCAACCAAGGAGACCCCCTCATGCTGACCATCAAACCCCACTCCACCACCCCCGCGGACGACACCGTGCATTCCGCATCCCAGAAGACCCGCCGCATGGCGTTTGTCATCTGGAACTTTTTCCCGATGGAAACTGATACCTTCCGTCGAACCGTGGATTCCGCCGCGGCGAAGGGATTCACAACTGTCCGTCTGCATCTGGCGTGGCACAATGTGGAAAAACAGCCCCTGCGCTACGATTTCCGCGTTTACGACGAGCAGATCGCCTATATCAAAGAAAAGGGTCTGGACGTCATTCTGACCGTGGATTTGCAGCGGCGATCCCATATGCTGGACGGGCAGAAAACGCCGTGCGATCTTGTCATGAACACCGATGAATTCCAGTATCCCTTTGGCAAAGACGAGCCATATGTTCACAACTGCGGGCTGGAAATGGTCATGATTTCCTACGCGAGCCGCCGGGGAACGGACTGCGCCGTCCGCTTCTACCGCGACACGGTGCGGCATTTTGCGGAGAAATTCGGCGATACCATTTACGCCGCGTTCCCGACGTTTACGCCGTATTGCGAAACGGAATACTGGTGCGCAGACGATTTCGATTATTCCGACCATATGCGCCGCGCGTTCACGACGTATCTGGAAAAGACCTACCGCAAAATCAAAGACCTGAACCTTGACCTCGGTACGTCCTATGAATCCTTTGAAGACGTTCCCATGCCGCCGTCCTCCGACCGCGGGACCTTGGGCATTCTCTTTTACCAGTGCCGCCATCGGGTCTTGAAAGCGTTCATTGACCGGCTGGGAGAAGCGCATAAAAACGTTGCGCCCGATACGCTCTTTGCGGTGCAGTTCGGATGTGTCTGGGACGGGGCTTCCGTGCGCAGATGCACCTACGGCTTCCGCGAACTGTCCGCTTCCGCCGACCTTGTGGTCGTGGACGATGCGCCGAAGTTTGACCACGCCTATTCGATGGACTATATCGCAAGTGCGTTTGCCGGTTCCGGCAAGGAGATCGGCAACGAGATCGACGGGCACTATATGATTCGGAACGGCACCTGCACTGCCGAGGACTACATTGAGCAGGGTGTCACCTCCTACCGCCACAACGCGACCATGCTGTACGTCGCCAACTGGTACGAGGGGGACGATTTTGACAACAACGGCTACATTTTCTCTACCATTGCGGACGAATACATTACGGCAAAAGAGCCGTTCTGCGTTTCAGAGGACATCACGGAAGAACAGCCGCTGGATATTTCCCTGCGGAAGCTGTTTGAGACGGGCGACGGCAATTATTACCAAAGCTATTACCGCGCCTACACCGCATCGGGCGCCCAGTTCGGCCGCATGAACCTTCATGACGACCTGACGACGGCGGTTTTCCCCAACTCTGTGGAAGGTAAAAAAGCACCGAAGTTCCCGGAGCCCCAAGATCCCGCATCCCCCGCCGTCATCTTCCGGCGGAAAGCCCGCGCGGCGGCAATGGCTACGGTCGCTGTCGCATCCGCGATCGTGATTCTGGCCGCAGGAGCGGCGGCGAAGATCCTTCTTTCGGACGAAGACGAATAACACATGATGAAAGTCTCCCTTTCCGGATACGGCGGGGAGACCTTGCGCGTTTTCGGGGGCTTCCTACTTGACAAGGGGATGGAATTGTGCTATAATACAAATGGGGGAGAGGATGACGGGGAGAAGCCCCAGTTCCGAAAGCCAAGCTTTGCTTGGCATGGGGCTTCCCGTGCGAACCGTTCTCTTATCCTCCTTGTAAATACTCCCCCCACCAACCTTAAAAAATTTTCTATCCATATATAATCCCAAAACCAGAAAGGATCAAACCATCATGAAATTCCGTTTTCTCGGCACCTGTGCGGCGGAGGGCATTCCTGCGCTGTGGTGCCGCTGTGACAACTGCCGCCGTTCCCGCGAGCTTGGCGGGCGTGCGCTCCGGACACGTTCACAGGCGCTCATCGACGACACGCTGCTCATCGACTTCCCCTCGGACACCTACAAGCATTTTCTCGACAACCGGCTCGACCTGACAAATGTTGAGACGTGCATCATCACGCACAACCATTCCGACCATCTTTACCCGACCGACTTTTCGATGCTCGCGCCCGGCTTTTCCCATGTGCAGGACGGGTATCATCTCTCGGTCTTTGGCACGGACAAGGTGGGCGAAAAGGTCGCACCCGTCATGGGCAATCTCGAAAAGCAGGGTCTTGCGCACTTCACCGAGATCAAGCCGTTTGAGACCTTTTCCGCGGGAAAATACACAATTACCGCCCTGCCCTCCATTCACGACCCGAACGCGGGGCCGGTGTTCTACATGATCTCCGACGGGGAGAAAACGGTGCTTTACGCACACGACACGCACTTCTTCCACGACGACGTGTGGGCATATTTTAAGGAACACCGGGTGCATTTTGACATGGTGTCGCTGGACTGCACCAACGCCTGCCTGCCGCTGACCTATGTCGGACACATGGGACTTGCGGAGAACGTGCAGGTACGCGAAAAGATGCTCTCGGAGGGTTATGCGGATGAGAAGACGGTTTTCGTCTGCAACCACTTCTCGCACAACGGCATTTCCGTTGTTTATGACGATTTCGTTCCGCTCGCAGCTGAGCGGGGATTCCGTGTCTCCTATGACGGCATGATTCTGGAAATTTAAGGAAAAGAATACCATGAAAGAACTCAACATCCTGAAAACCACCCTGAACGTCGGACTTGACGCGCCCGTCCGGCTTCTCCATGTGACAGACTCGCACATCTGTCTTGCAAACGATTCGGATGCCGCGCGCGACCCGGAACTGCCCGGTCATGCCCTCTCCCGCGGAAATGCGTTCGGCGGGGAGGAACAGGTGGAGTCGTATCTCACGCAGGCACTGGAATATGCCAAAAAAGAGAACATCCCGCTTCTTCACACAGGCGACCTCTACGACTTCCTCTCGGAGGCGAATTTTGCATATATGGAGCAAACGCTTTCGTCCGTTGACTCCATTTATGCCGCCGGAAACCACGATTTCTGCCACTTTGTCGGCCGCGCGATTGAGGATTATCCGTACAAGTGGGAAAATCTGCGCCTGGTTCAGCCGCACGTAAAGCAGAACCTCTATTTTGACAGCCGCATTGTGGGGGGCTTGAACATTGTAACGCTGGACGACGGGTATTATCTCTTTTCCAAAGGGCAGGAGGAAATGCTCCGCGCCGAAGCGGCAAAGGGGTATCCGATTCTCCTCTGTATGCACGTTCCGCTTTACACGCCGCTTCTTGCCGAAAAAATTCTTGAAAAGAATCCCTGCGCCTATCTTGTCGGCGTTCCGCGGGAAATGTACACAAAGTATCCCAACGACCGCCGGCTTCAACAGAATCCCGACCGCGCGACACTCGAGATGATGGACTATATTCTCTCCGAGCCGATGATCAAAGGTGTCATCGCGGGACACGTGCATCTGAACTTTGAAGAACCGCTGTCCAATGGCGTGATGCAGATCTGCACGCACGCGGGATATGCGGGGTATGCACGGGAGATTACGATTGTTTAAGGGTGTTGGCGGGAGTGTTGTCGTCATTGTTTGAAGAAGCGTCTTCATTACGTCTATAGTACATTGCTTCAGCGAAAACTTTACTATTGCAAGGATGCAGACTGAACGCTTCGCACGAGAAACCTTTCAGTCTGTGCTCTTGCCAATGTAAAAATTTCGCCGAAACAACGTACTACAGACACAGAAAAACGCATCACACTGTCAATATCCCCCCAAAAGAAAGGACCACAACCATGACCGAATCCGTTTTCCTCGGCACCGGTGCTGCCGAGATGTATCCGAACCCGTTCTGCGGGTGTGAAACGTGCCAGAGAGCGCGCCGGAATCAGGAGACCCGTCTGCGGGCGTCCCTGCTTCTTGATGAAACCATGATGATCGACTTCGGGCCGGACGTGTGCGCGGCATCCCAGCATTACGGTGCGCCGCTCGATAAAGTCGAAGACGTTCTCATCACGCACACGCACGACGACCACTTCAACGCCGCGACCTTTTCCATTTTGACGATGACGAACATGACACATCCCATCCGCTTCCACCTTTCCGCGGCGGGACTCGGGTGGGTGAATACAATCATCGAACAGCAGAAACCGACCGGCGGCACATTCGGAAATATGCTCGCGGGTCTGATCGCAAAAGAAAAGATCTCGTTCCACGCCGTTGACCCTTATGAGACGTATGAGATCGGCGGCAAGCTTGTCACGCCAATCAAGACCATCCACCACGGATACGGCGCGGGGGAGACCGCGCAGAACTACATCGTCCGCTTTGCACGCGGAACGTGGCTGTATGCCGCAGACACCAGCCTTTACGGGGAAGAAAATCTTGCGTTCCTTGCGGATTGGGCGGACAAACGCGGTGCGCTTGACACGATGATCTTTGAGGGGACGTTCGGCTCCCGCGCCCTGCCGGAAAACTCCGGTCACATGGATGCGTATCAGCTCTGCCGGCAATTCTCCGACCTGCGCCGCATCGGTGCGCTTGACGACCACACACGCGTATTTTTAACGCACATCAATCAGGTTCAGCATTTCTCCCACGCGGAATATCAGCAGTATATGAACATCCACGCGCCCGCCAACGTCATCGTGGCGCAGGATGGGATGAGGATCTGATTGGTTTGTTGTGTTGGAGACATAAAGGCGACGATGGCGTTTTTGCAAGGAAAAACAACGAAACGCCGACGGTACGCCCGTCTTTCTGTCATAACCGCTCATCGTCGCCTTTCAGTTGACAGCACCCCCCGACAATTCCATATCCTACCATATCCTATCAAAAAAGGAGCACCTCACAATGAACCTCTCCTCCCGTTTCTGCCGTTTGCTCCGGACGGTTTCGGTTTTGACCGTGTGCATTCTTGTCTGCGGGTGCGGGGCGGCGTCGGGGATTCCGGGCGCCGGTGACGGTACGGGTACGGAAAGCACCGCCGCAGGATATGAAACTGCAGAGCTTGCCGACACGGCGGCGCATTCGGTAAAAGCGGATTCCGCAGAGGAAACCGATTCCGACCCCGGCGTGCATCTTGCTTCTCCCGCGGACAGCGATGCGCCGTTCCTGTTTACCGTTGACATTGAAAAAAGCACCTATCCCGTCGGCACATACGTCCCGCTCCGGGTGTCGCTGTGCAACAACGGTCCCGCATTTACCTATACCGGTGCGACCTCCGATTACAATGCCTACGCTTATCTGTTCACGACCGATGAAAGCGGCAACGTGACCACCTCGACCCAGCTGACGGAAGCCACCTGCGACATCGGGGAGCATACCGTCTCCGAAAACGAGACCCGAAGCACGCTCATCTCCGCCGCCTGTCCCGAACCCGGCGTATACAGCATCGAAATTTCTTACCGCGACCATAAAGAAATTTATGAAAATATCATCACAATTACAGAAAACGACAAATAAAAAAGGAGCACCTCACAATGAAACACCCATCCCGTATCACGGCACTGGTCTGTCTGCTCGCGGCAGGGCTTCTTGCATCCACCTCCTGCGGCTCGGCTGACGACACGAAAACGGACACCACCGGTACAGCCGGTGCTGTCGACACCACCCCCCAGACAGAAGCGGAGACCATGCCCGCATTTCTTGACAGCCTCGGCGATGACTACGACTTCGGCGGCGAGACATTCAATATGCTCATCCGCGACACCTGCAAGCCGGAGCTGATCGTGGAAGAAGCCATCGGCGAGGTCTACAACGATTCCGTCTATGACCGTAACCGGAAAATCATGGAGCGCTTCAACGTGGAGATCACCTATCAGGGTCTTGCGGACGACGGCGCGACGTGGCACAAGCAGATCAGCTCTTCCGTCATGGCAAACGACGGCGCGTATGACGCGGTTTTCCCCGACTACTGGTGGGGCGTGGAGACCGGCGGCTATTTTCTGAATCTGCTCGACTACGACGAGATCATGGACTTTGAGCAGCCCTGGTGGACGTCCGGCTGGAACGACAACGCGGAGATCTACGGTCAGATGTATTCCGCCGTCGGCGCGATGTGCATCAACATCTACTCCAACACCGAAGCGGTCTTCTTCTCCCAGTCGCTTCTCAACGAACTCGACCTGGAATCCCCTTATGACCTCGTCCGCTCCCGCAAGTGGACACTCGAAAAACTGTCCGAGCTGTGTGCGGAAGCATCGACAGATCTGAACGGTGACGGCGTTTACGATATGTCCGACGACCGGTACGGAATGTACTACGACCTGCAGTCCGGGCGCGCGCTGTTCCCCTCGTCCGGCTGGATCACCTCCACACAGCAGGCGGACGGCGGTTATGCCTATGAATTCTGGAACGAAGATTTCGTGCAGCTTTACGACACGATCTATGATTTTCTCTGGAACAACACGGGCGTGCTGTACTCTACCGATGCTTCCCCCGCCTACACGGCGTTTTTGAACAACCGTCTCCTGTTCCTCAGCCAAGGGTTGGGCATCACGACCGGTCTGCGCGACATGGACACCGACTACGGCATCGTTCCCTATCCCCTGCGCGACGAAAATCAGGAAGACTACGTCTCCTACAACTACGGCACCTACTACATCGCCATCCCGAAATCGGCATCGAACCCCGAAAAGTCCGCGGTCATTCTGGAAGCGCTCAATGCGGAATCCTATTATCACGTCAAGGATGCGTATTTTGAGATCAACATGAAAGAAAAGTTCAGCCGCGATGAAGACACGCAGGAAATGCTCGATCTGATCATCGACAACCTCCGCTTCGACTTCACGTTCGTCAACGAAGCCGCGACCGGGTCGATCATCATGTATTTCTTTGACCAGGTGGCTGGCAAGAACGCGAATATTTCTTCTGCGTATGAAAAGCGGCAGAAAGCGTTTCAGGCACAGCTGGAGAAGCTGTTTGAGACGTATGCGGATACGGCGGAACAGGGGTAAGGTAAAGGTTCAATAAGGATAAGGAAAAAGGATTTATGCTTTGCGATTGGCGGCATAAATCCTTTTTTTTGATTTTTATTTTGTGAGAAAACGGGCGAGAAGGTGCGCACGACCAACCTTCCCCTTGGGCGAACCCTCTCGCTCTTTTTCTTACCGAAGAAATGGTTTAACCGTTACCCCATCCCATCACTTCCCCGCGATCCTCTCCGCAAACTTCGCAATATCTCCTGCGCCCATGATAAGGAGCATATCGCCGTCTTGGGAGGTTTTTTGCAAATATGCGAGCAGATGCTCCCAATCGGGGTCATATTTTGCGTGGGGAATGCGTTCTGCGATTTGTTCGGAGGAAATGCCGTAGACATTTTCCTCCCGCGCGGCGTAGATGTCGGCGAAGATGACCTCGTCGCAGGCTTCAAAGGCGCGGCAGAAGTCCTCGAACAGTTCCGCGGTGCGGGAATAGGTGTGCGGCTGGTACACACAGCGCAGGCGGGTGAAATTCATGCGGCGCGCGCCGTCGAGGGTCGTCATGATCTCGGACGGGTGGTGACCGAAATCGTCGTAAACGGGCACGCGGTGCGGGCAGTCACGGAGATACCCCTTGAATTCCATCCGTCTTCCCGCTCCTGTGAACGTGGCAAGTCCTGCTTCAATGGTTTCTTTTTCTATGCCACAGATGTCGGCGGCGGCGATGCAGGCAAGGGCGTTGGAAACGTTATGCGTTCCCGTCACGGACAGGCGGACACGGCAGAACGGCTCGCCTTGTTTGAGGACTGTGAAGCGGCCGCATCCGTCCTCATATGTGATGTCAACGGCGCGGTAGTCGGCCGTGGGATTTTCAATTCCGAACGTCACGCGGTGGGCGGGGGAGCCATTTGCACTTGCAAGGACGTTTTCGTCGTCGCAGTTGATGATGTCATAGCCGTCCTTGCCGGGAATTTCCAGATACCGGTGGAAAGAGTCCTTGATCTGGTCAAGGGACTTGAAATAATCGGGGTGATCCATTTCCTCATTGAGGACGACGGCAACGCTTGGCTTGAACGACAGAAACGAGTCCTTGTATTCGCACGCTTCAAAGATGAAATCGTCCCCTCCTCCCGAGCGGAAATCGTGTCCCAGCTCCGGCAGCTCCGCACCGATTAAGATCGCGGGGTCGCGTTTTGCGTACAGAAACAGGTGCGAGAGCATCGCGGAGGTCGTTGTTTTGCCGTGCATTCCCGCAACGCCGATGCCGTGCCGGTAGCCGCGCATGAGAAACGTCAGAAAGCAGGAGCGGTAGACAAGCGGCAGCCCTTTTTCCTCTGCCGCATCGTATTCGGGATTGCCGCGTCCGATAGCGGCGTTGTAGATGACGGCATCGTATCCCGCGATGTTTTCCGCCGCGTGGCGGGGGAAGACGGGGATGCCCGCCTCCTTTAACATCTCCGTATTGCGGGACGATGCGCGGTCAGAACCTCCGACCGTGTACCCCTGCTCTTTGGCAATCATCGCAAGCGCGCTCATCGAAACGCCGCCGATGCCGATGAAAAACAGACGGCATCCCCGGGGGAGCAGCTGTTCCAGTTCTTTGGTTGAGTGCATAATTATACATTTTTCTGTATGTTCCATAAATTCATTCTCCCATTCGTCACAATCTGTGAAAATTCGGTCACATCCGTCAAAAACCTCTCACATTCGCGGTTTTGGTCATATTCTTGTAATAAATAATTCAGAAAAACCTTTCTTTTTTTAGATATGCACTTCACAATTATTGTGTATAATAATAACTGCGAAAAGCGAACACACGAAATACATACAGTCAATGAAAGGATGTAAGCTCATGACAATCACAGATATCAGAATCAGAAAGCTTTTTGAAGACGGTCCGATGAAGGCGATCGTTTCCGTAACCTTTGACCATGCACTCGCCGTGCATGACATCAAGATCATCTACGCCCGTGACAAGTACTTCATCGTCATGCCGAGCCGCAAGAATCCGGACGGCACCTACCGTGATATCGTCCACCCCATCAACGTGGAATTCCGCACCATGCTCGAAGAAGCCGTCATCGCCGCGTACCATGCGGAGCGTGAGGCTTACGAAAACGGCACCAGCCACCTCTGCCGCAAAGCCGAAGAAGCTGTGGAAGCGGAAATGCCGGTCTGAAATTACCGCTGTTGATTACAAAAGAAGTACCGTCCGATGCCCGGGGTTCCGGGGGGCGGTACTTTTTTTGCGGGGATTGGGGGATTTGGAGGTGTTTTGGGGGTGCGCTGTCAACCGAAAGAGCGGAGAACCTCGTGTCGTGCAGGGGCGTCCCCATATTCCTTTCTGTACCGTACCTATAGTATATCACAGAAATTTGAAGAATATGTTATGAATGGGCATATTTTTGAAAATATTTTCCGGATTTTCCAAAACCCCATTGACAACTATATCGGAATGTGATATAATAGTATTACGATATATCGGTCGCCGATATACAGTCTCCCGTTATAACGGCACAACGATATAAGAAAATACAAGGAGGAACATCATGCAGAACAATTTTCAGCCTGCGCTGACGGAAGCGGTCTATTACATCCTGCTGTCGCTTCTGCACCCGCTTCACGGGTACGGCATCATGCAGAACGCGGAGCAGCTGTCGGGCGGCAGAGTGCGGCTTGCGGCGGGGACACTGTACGGCGCGCTGAACACCCTTTTGGAAAAGGGATGGATCTCGGCACTGCCGGAGGAAAAGGACTCGCGCAAAAAGGAATACATCATCACGGAGACCGGAAAAACGGTACTGAAAGCGGAAATTTCGCGTCTGACATCGCTTGCCGAAACCGGACAGCGGATCATGGATATGGAACAGGAGGACAACGAGAAATGAGAACAGTCATACGAAAATGGTTCTGGGCATGGGAAATGGATAAAGAGGAAGCCTGGCTTGCGGAATGCGCGGCAAAGGGGCTGTCGCTTGTCGCGGTGGACTTCTGTAAATACACCTTTGAGGAGACCGCGCCCGGCGCGTATCAGGTGCGGCTGGAAATGCTCCCCGAATCCCCGCGACATCCCGAAAGCCGGAAATATCTGGAATTTCTCGAAGAAACGGGCGCGGAATACATCGGATACGTCAACCGCTGGGTCTATGTGCGGCGGAAATCGGAGCTCGGCGCCTTTGACCTCTTTTCCGACCTCTCCTCCCGCGCAAAGCATCTCGGGCGGATCCTGTCGCTTCTGCGCGTGCTGATGATCTTCAATGCAGGTGCCGGTATCTACAATCTGTGCATCGGCATCGGATTCCCAAGCACGGTCAACATCGTCTGCGGGTGCATATCCCTTGCGGTGATGGGGCTGCTGTTGTACGGGTATCGGAAAGTGGATAAGGTACAGAAAGCGCTGAAACGGGAACAGCAAGTGTTTGAATAAAGATTAAGGGTGAAAACACGGATGGGATGTGTTTTCACCCTTTGGGGTTTATGTAAGAGATACCGTTTCTCGCGGAACGGTAATTACATAGGTTTCGGTAATGAAATCATCTTCATACAATACCACAAGATACACAGAAATCTTTCCGCCGAAATAATTCTCTGTATCCGTTTGTTCTGTGGAAAGATGGTATATGAGTCTGTTTTCGCCGTTAATAACTTCTGCAAACACACTGGAAAATTGTTGCAAAGGAATGAAGGAATCTGTGATCCCGTCACCGATGATTTGCTTCAATTCAGCAACAGATGCACCGGGGGCTGCGGCATCCGTCAAAAGATCATCAAGAAATACCATTCGGTCACCCGATCCGTTTGCATGATTCCAATTCTCATTCGTTAATTGCGAAGAATTCCGATACATGACATGGAGACCGATATACAGAAGCAAAAGGCAGGAAAGGGCAACCAGTGCAATGTTTTTCAGTTCTTCTTTCAAATTGATGTTTTGCCTGTTTATCATCATAAGAAATATTTAAGGTAACGGTGTTATATCGCAATAACCGCCATCGGTTCCGAGCGTGCTTGTTAAAATTGACCAACTTATATATTTATCAATATCATCATACCAACCATCAAATATTCTTACATATTTTTCTCCGGTAGTATATTCTCTATATCCAACCCCATTAACATAATGGGCGAAATTTTCGTCCCAATCCCAGTCCCATATGAGCAAATATATCATTCTGTTTTTTCCGCCGGAATAATAACCAAAATTTTCTTTCAAAGTACTCCATGACGTAAGAACATCACCATAACTTACACTATATTGGGTTTCATAATAAAGATATGAAGTTAAACCTTCACGGTAAGCATCTTCCCATACAGGACCTGTTCCTAAATAATCATCATATATAGTAAAAAAGGTTTCAACCGCATCGTTATCTTGCGACAAGGAATAATCACTATAATACCAAGCATAATAAGCAAGCATATTTGTGACAGATACGGAAGAACAGTGATTTCTTACATAATCATAATCTTCAAACATATAGTAATTCACATAATCAATATTATTAGGAGAACATCCGTATAATATTCCATATGAATATGAACTTGTGGGAAGTGCAGATGTCCCAATAATATTATAATTGACAACGCCACTTCTTGAATATGGGTTTGTATCAATGTTATTATTGTTAATAAATGCAACCCATTCTGTTAAGGCATTTTTCTTTGCAGTATTTGTTAAAGATAAAGTATCTGAAAGGTCATCAAATTTATCTTTATATTGATCCGATGAAATGGTTAGTCCTTCATCATATGCTCCAACCAACAAATATGAAGCATCATCGAGAGAGTACGATTGAATATCGTTTTTGATTAAATAAGTCAGTCCACCACAATAATAAATTTTTTGGTTTTCATTCATCGCAGATGAGAATGTCTCATGCAAATCATTGGTATAAGAATATTCCAAAATTTCCGGATTATTGATATTTGCGTTGATAATCATATACCCATCAGGATATATACCAACGTAATAAGCGATTATACTTTCATCATATCCATACAGAGGTATTGCTTCCGAAATATAGGAGTTTTTATCCCATATCGAGCCTTCTTCCTCTGAAAGAATTTGCATTCCAACAGCCGCCCACAAATGATCATAAGTAAACTCCGTTTCTTCATTCGAAACAGCGAACGCAGGAACCGAGAGCGAAAGAACCATAACAACGGCACAGAACGGAGAAACAAATTTACGCATAATGAATGTCTCCTTGAATGTTATTATTTGGTGAGATTATCAAATATCTTCCGGTACTCTCATTATACCATACATCACATTTTATGTCAATAGAAAAAGCAAAAATGCCATCTCCAAATTTTCATGAGATGGCATTTATAAAAATGTTTTTCTTACTTATTCTTCAGATATTCATCAATCGCCTTTGCCGCGGTCTTACCTGCGCCCATGGCGGAGATGACGGTTGCGGCACCGGTGACGGCGTCGCCGCCGGCGTAGACACCGGGCTTGGTGGTGGCGCCGGTGGATTCCTCGACGATGATGCCGCCGCGGGAATTGACGTCCAGACCCTTGGTCGTCGTTTTAATGAGGGGGTTGGGAGACGTACCGATGGACATGATGACCGTATCGACGTCAAGGACGTATTCGCTGCCGGGAATTTCGATGGGCTTTCTTCTGCCGCGGGCATCGGGCTCGCCCAGCTCCATGCGGATGCACTTGATACCGGTGACAAAGCCGTTTTTCGGGTCGCGGCGGTCGTCGGGGTTATTGTAGCCGAGAATTTCCACGGGATTGTTGAGAACGAGGAACTCGATTCCCTCCTCCTCTGCGTGCTCGACTTCTTCTTTACGGGCGGGAAGCTCGGTCATGGAACGGCGGTAGACGATGTAGACGTGCTCCGCGCCCAGGCGCAGGGCGGTTCTTGCGGCATCCATTGCGACGTTGCCGCCGCCGACGACAGCGACGTTTCCGCCCTTCATGATGGGCGTGACGGGGTCGTCCTTGTATGCTTTCATTAAGTTGGAACGGGTCAGAAATTCGTTTGCGGAGTAGACACCCTTGAGGGATTCGCCCGGAATGCCCATGAAGTTGGGAAGTCCCGCGCCGGAGCCGATGAACACGGCTTCGTAGCCCATTTCAAACAGCTCGTCCACGGTCAGCGTCTTGCCGATGACGATATTCGTTTCGACGTCAACGCCCATCGCGCGGAGGTTATCGACTTCCTTTGCCACGATGGACTTGGGGAGACGGAATTCCGGAATGCCGTACACCAGCACGCCGCCCGCGGTGTGGAGCGCTTCAAACACTGTGACCTTATAGCCGGCCTTTGCCAGGTCTCCCGCGCAGGTCAGACCGGAGGGGCCGGAGCCGACGACTGCTACCTTGTGTCCGTTGGATGCGGGAACCTCAGGCGCGCCCTCGGTGTGCGCGTTGTGCCAGTCGGCGACAAAGCGTTCCAGACGGCCGATGCCAACGGGTTCGCCCTTGATGCCTCTGACGCACTTTGATTCGCACTGCGTTTCCTGCGGGCAGACACGGCCGCAGACTGCCGGCAGAGAGGAGGTCGTATGGATGACCTGGTACGCTCCCTCGAAGTCGCCGTCCTTGATCTTGGCGATGAATTCGGGAATGCGGATGTTGACGGGACAGGCGCCGACACAGGGCATATTCTTGCAGTTCAGGCAGCGGAGGGCTTCGTCCAGTGCCGCCGCTTCGTCATAGCCGAGTGCCACCTCGTTGAAGTTATGGGCGCGGACTTCGGGCGCCTGGGTGGGCATCGGGTTCTTTTTCGGATTCATGTTCGGCATCTCACTTGACCTCCTTGTTGAGCAGATTGCAGGTTTTCTCGTATGCGTGCCGCTCAAAGTCGCGGTACATCGCGCCGCGGGACATCGCCTCGTCAAAGTCAACGGCGTAGCCGTCAAAATCGGGGCCGTCCACGCACGCAAACTTCGTCACGGCATTACCGTTTTCGTCGTGCAGGGTCAGACGGCATCCGCCGCACATCCCCGTGCCGTCGATCATGATGGGGTTCATGGAAACCGTACACGGAATGCCGGTGGGCTTGGTCGCTGCAACAACGAATTTCATCATCACGAGCGGGCCGATGGTGATGACTTCGTCAAAGGTCTCGCCTGCGGCAAACATCTCGTTCAGCGGCACGCAGACGTTGCCCTCACGGCCGTATGAGCCGTCGTCCGTCATGACATGGAGGGTCTTCGATGCCACGCGGAACTCGTCTTCCAGAATGAGCAGGTCTTTGGAGCGGAAACCGATGATGCTCGTGACCTCGCATCCCATTTCGTGCAGCTTCTGTGCGATGGGCAGTGCGATGGCACATCCAACACCGCCGCCGACGATGCAGACCTTTTTCAGTCCGTCAAGCTTGGTCGGCATTCCGAGCGGGCCGACGAAGTCTTCAATGGATTCGCCCGCGTTCTTTGCGTTGAGCTTTGCCGTCGTCGCGCCGACGATCTGGAAAATGATGCGGACCGTGCCCGCTTCTCTGTTGTATCCCGCAACGGTCAGCGGAATGCGCTCCCCGTCCGCGTCCACGCGCAGAATGATAAACTGACCCGGCTCCGCCTTGCGCGCAACAAACGGCGCTTCAATGTCCATCAGCGTGACCGTCGGGTTCAGGGATTGTTTGTTTATGATCTTGTACATACTCTGGAAACTCCTTTTTTCGGATTCATACATTATATTTTATCATAAAATCGGATCTTTTTCAATATGTTTGCAGAGATTTTCGAAAAAATTTACAGGAGTTTCGCAGTAATGCTTTAGTGGGGTAAAATTATGGATGGGACACTTGCTCCTCTGCGTTTGTCAAAACACACAGCGCAATAGAAAATCGTCATCTCCCCAAAAGAACAAAACCGCATCCGACACATGGGGAAAATGTGCCGCTGCGGCTTCATCCGAACAAAAAGGAAAAAATGATCCCACTATATATAACACCGGAAAAACGTAAATTGTCTCACTTTTCTGCATTGTTTACATTTTATTTACAAATTCCGACATTACGGAAGAAAAAACGATGCTGTCCCTATATTAGACGGGAGAAACGCGATTTTGTTCCCGTTTTTTGCAATCGTTTACAATAAATTCATATTTTCGCATAAAACAGCACCACTGTTTCCAGCAGTGCTGCTTATCATTTATTCGTAAAGCTCGGTAAACCCTCTTCGATAAGGTTCTACAACATCGCAGATGGCAAGGGCACTGTCGATGTCTGCAATATATTGCTTCTCATCGGAATCAACGGAAATATATGCGTATTCCTTACCGAATGTGGTATGCGCGGAGAGAAGTTTGACTGTTCGTATCTCTCCGCTTTTCAGATATGCTGTAATGATGTATCCGAATCCGCCGAAAATCGGAGTATTGTCAATCCGTGGCATTGCTGTTTTGATGTTCTGCATACAGTCAATTGCCATCAAATAATATTCAGAGTCTTTCGGCAGCTCGTATTCATCAAAATCGTATGCGACATTGACACTGTCGATGGTGATGCGTTCCACATTATCGACCGTTACATCTTTTCTGAACGGATGTTGACCGATTGTAATGACGATAAAAAATACAGCAGCAATCACAAGAACAATGTCAAGGCAGATGCCCTGTATCTCGAAAAATTTACGAAAATATTTTCTCATAATGTTACCTTGTTTTTCTCATGTAAGGAGCATAACTTTCGTACAGCAAATCACGTTTTCCTTCATGTGCCCTGCTTTATGATTTCAATATAAGGAAGAACAACATCATATATTGTCATAACAGTCTCGTAATCTGCAACATATTGATTTTCACCTTTTATATCTACAGATACGTACATGATAGAATGCCCCATGATTTGCGTGCCATTCAACAATTGAATCAACCGCACTTCTCCGCTTTTCAGGTATGCATATATCGTATAATCATAACTACCATATATTGGCGTATCGTCAAACCGTTTTGTCATGATTTTTATGTTTTGCATACAATCGATTGCCCGCTGGAAATCGTCCGAATCCAATGGTAATTCGTATTCCTCAAGACTTCCATATTGAATCGTGATTTTGTCAACAGTATCGACCGTTACATCTTTTCTGAACGGATGCTGACCGATTGAAATGACAACAAAAAAGACAACAGCAATCACCAGAACAATGTCAAGGCAGATGCCCTGTATCTCGAAAAACTTATAAAAGAATTTTTTCATAAACAGTCCAACTCCTTATAAGTATTTGCAACTTTTCGTTTTATCAACGAAAACGGCGAATTGTTTTTAAGATTTTGGGGTCATATCAGTACAATTTTGCGACTTGTCCATTCATATACAGCGTATTGCCAGTGTTAGAACTCACATAAGTATATTCTCCATAATATTCATGGGACTCATCGGTGGAGCGATATACATATTTTCTCCCGCTCGCGGGATCGCATACTCGGATATATCCGACGGATGGGTATATTGCATCAATAACCGTAGCATGATTAGCTCCCATGACCACACAGAATCCACCTATAATTGGATAATACGCATCAATATTTTCAACAATCTGCTCATCCGTCATAGTTATCGAAGAACTTGAATAACTGAATCCAAAGTCTTTCATAATGGTAGCCATTTTTGTGAGACTTGCACCATCCGTTATTGAAGGATATGCAGATGCCACACTTTCACAAGTTTCAGAGTTATCTGAATTGAGATAATTCACAATCATAGCAATACAGGCGGCCCAACAATTGGTTTCATCCGTCTGCGCGATATAATCAACGGTACAGGAATAATATCCGTCGATGTTTATAGAGTAAGTGGAAATTCCACCGTTTGTATTATGATAGCGAAGATTTTGTGAAACAGACAAGTCTGCTGTACACAATTCACTTCCGGATTCTTGCAGTGAATAGCTTGCAACAGAAACGGCATTATCCGTAAGATCGGCGATAAATGCACGGTTGTCGTTCGGTTCGTCCGTGGTTAAAACCAATTCAAAATCCGTTCCATCATACAGATGAAATCCAGCGGCATCATAAACAAATGCCACAGAGGACAAGTCGCGTTCTCTGATTGCATCGGCTTCAAATGTGCCGATCTCGAACTGGCTTCCTTCATACGCCGCAGTTGCGATTAACACAACTTCACCATCATAAATGATGGGATAAGAATAGCATTCCAATAACTGGAATCCCGCATCGGTATATTCATACCGATTGATTCTTTCACCGATTTCCAAATCGGCGAAGTCAACATCTTCAAGGTCAACATAAGCCTTATCCATGTTGACAAAGTTCAACATATAATAATGGCTTCTCTTTCTGAAGAGGAAACGGTGGTACTGGAAAGGTCGGAACTGACATCGTCAAAGGCGGAGACGAGATAACCCATACTCATAATGAGTACAGTTAACGTAAGTACAAAGGAAATAATCCTTTTCATGATACTACCTCAAGCATAAATACTATTTATGCCTGTCCTTTCATTTTTATTTTGTTTTTGACCTCAAAAAGAAGTAACTTTGATGTCTGTATGTAAATCAGATATGCAGAAATCTATCCCCCTTTCGTTCCTTGATTGCATTCTTTCCTCCTTTCCTATAAAGTTGTCATATCTGAATTTCGCTCTAAATTATCTAATCATATTCTACCATATTTCACAAAATTTGTCAATAGATTTGTATGATTTGCCTCAATATTTTTGGAATTCTTATATTTCAATATATCACATTAACCATCAAAACGCAAATCATCTACACATGAAAAGGGATTATATCAAAAAGATTCTCCGTATTCCCGCAAACCCCTTGCAATTCCCGCCGATTTGTAGTATAATAATTATATATCCCATAATTTTGAAGGAATATTTGAAAACAATGTCAGAAAGAACTTATCCCGTTGTCACCGTTGACGACCGCTGTGAATCCCGTATCCGCGCGGGGCACGTCTGGGTCTATGAATCCGATGTGACGGCGGACACCAAACCTGCGGACGGCGTTATATGCGATGTCGTTTCCCGGCGGGGGCGGTATCTCGGGACGGGATTTTACAATTCCGCGTCGAAGATCCGCGTGCGCATTCTCTCCACCAACGCAAATGACACCTTTGACGAAGCGTTCTGGGAACGGCGCGTGCGCTACGCCATCGAATACCGCCGTACCGTCATGCGTTCCCCCGAAGATTTTCTCTGCTGTCGGCTCATTTTCGGCGAAGCCGACCAGTTCCCCGGCCTGACCGTTGACCGCATGGGCGATGTTCTTGTCACGGAAACGCTGTCGCTTGGCATCGAGCAGAGAAAGCACATCATCTTCCCCGCCATCGTGCGGGTACTGGCAGAGATGGGCGTTCCCGTCCGCGCGCTGTATGAGCGCAACGATGTCGCCATCCGGAAGTTGGAGGGCATGGAGGAGAACACCGGGTTCTATACCTGCGAAGGACTGGAACCGGATCCTGCCATCACGGAGACAGAGATCTGCGAAAACGGTATTTATTATTATGTAGACTTTATGCACGGGCAGAAGACCGGCTTTTTCCTTGACCAGAAATACAACCGTCTCGCGGCGGCGCGGCTGGCAAAAGGACGGACGGTGCTTGACTGCTTTACGCACACCGGTTCCTTTGCGCTGAATGCGGCAAAAGCCGGGGCGAAGCACGTCGATGCCGTGGACATTTCCGCCGATGCGATCGCCATGACCCGCCGCAACGCGGAGCGCAACGGGCTTGCCGGCAGCATGGACTTCATCTGCGCGGACGTGTTTGCGTATCTTGATGAATTGAACGCCAAAAAACAGCGCAAGTACGACATGATCATATTGGATCCGCCGGCATTCACGAAAAGCGCCGGCACGGTCAAAAATGCCTACGGCGGCTATCGGGAGATCAACCGCAAAGCCCTGCAGCTCCTCCCGCGCGGCGGCTATTTCGCAACGGCATCCTGCTCACACTTCATGCCCTCAGACCTCTTCTGCCGGATGCTCCGGGAAGCGGCATATGATGCCCGCATCTCCCTGCGCCAGATCGAAGCCCGCCAGCAGGCGCCCGATCACCCCATTCTCTGGAACGTGCCGGAGACGGATTATCTGAAATTTTATTTGTTTCAGGTGATTTGAGGGGGATTATATTACTTTGGCAAGAATACAAGAGGGAAGGTTTCTTGTGCAAACCGTTCAGTCTGTGTTCTCACCAAATCAAAAATAACAACGTTACAACATATTACAAAATACACCCCCATCACCCATATCTGAAAGGAGCCACACCATGAAATCCATCATCGTAGAAGGTCATCGCGGGTACTGCGCGAAATATCCGGAGAACACGCTTCCGTCTTACCGGGCGGCAATCGAGCTTGGCGTGGATGCGTTTGAGTTCGACGTCTGGCTGACCAAAGACAAAGTCCCCGTTCTCATGCACGACGGGAACGCGCGGCGGACGTGCGGTGTCGACCGTCATCTGCGCGACATGAACTATGAAGAAGTCCTCACACTGGAACCCGCCTACACGGAAAAGTTCGGCGATGCGTATGTCGGGCAAGGCATCAAAGTCCCGACCTTAGAGGAAACGCTTCAGCTTGCCGAGTCCCTGCGCCCGGGCAAAATTATGTACGGCGTGGAAATTAAGGAATACACCGAGGAGACCGTTGACCTGACCGTCGCGCTTCTGAAACAATACGGTGTCTTTGAGCGGTGCTATTTCTACGCATTCAACGCGCGCATCATCAAATATCTCAAAACGAAGTACAACGGCCGCACAATGGGCTATCCCGACATTCAGATGGGCGAATTTGAAGCGGATTCCTACGATTATTACGAGGAAATCGGTCTGTCGATGATGTTCGTGCGCTCGGAGCTGTGCAAATTCTATGTGGACAAGGGTATGCCCGTCCATATGTACTGCGCGGACAACGAGGCCGACGTGCGCCTGTGCATCGAGCGCGGCGCGGATCTCATCACCGCCAATGACCCCGTGCCGCTGATGCGGGTGCTGGGGAGATTGTGAGTTTGGAGATGCGGTGACCGCAGGAAAGCCCTATACACCCACCCCCAAAACAACAGAAAGGAACAAAACCTCCCATGAATGAATACTTCGCATGGTTCGGTCTGCCGGGGACATTTGTCCTGACAATGCTGATGTCGCTGTTGTCCCTTGTGCTTGCCGTATGCAAAAAGAAAAAAGCCGCGTGGATCTGCTTTGCGGCGATGGCGACGTCTTCGGTCGGCGACCTCTTTATGACACGCTTCGGCAATCTGGAAGAAATTTTCGGCGGGAACTGCTTTGTTCTCGGTGCAGCGTTCTTTATGGTCGCGCACATCTTGTATCTCACTTCCTACCGGATGTATGCAAAGGCAAAGAGTTACAAATTTTTTAACGGCGGTGTTGTCGCGGCGCTCGTCATTGCGCTTGCGTGCCTTGTGTATTTCACCGTGGTATGCGCACAGCGGAACGACTTTTCGATGTATTTTCTGTGTATGTTGTATCTTATTGTCATCACCTGCAACTGTGCGACGATTTTCTCGTATGCGTGGGCATCGGTGACCGAGGGAAAGAAACCGTATATGGCGCTCGCCGGCATCGGTGCGCTGTCGTTTCTGCTCTCTGACATGATCATCGGTCTGGATGCGCTTGCGGGCATCTCGGACTTCGGCTGGCTCATCTGGTGGCTGTATCCGGTGGGACAGATTCTCATCAACATTTTCGCAATATAAAAAACCATCATTTTTACACCGTTTAAGGAGACTCCCTTTGAAACAGAACATCTTCCGGAAATTGTTTGCCCCGACCGACATGACGGTCGGAACGCCGTGGAAAGCCATTGCCATGTTCACGCTGCCGATGCTGCTCGGCAACATTGCACAGCAGCTTTACAACACGGTTGACACCATCGTCGTCGGCAAGTACATCGGCGACAACGCCCTCTCCGCCGTCGGCTCTGCCGGCCCCATCGTCAATATGCTCTTGGTGCTGTTCATCGGCATCTCGTCCGGCGCAACCATCATGGTTTCGCAGTATTACGGTGCGCGCAACCGCGAAGCCCTGTCCCACACCATCGGCAACTGCATCACCATCACTGCCATCTGCTGTGTGCTTCTGATTGCCGTGATGATGCCGCTCATCGAACCGATTCTCGTCATGCTGAACACACCCGAATCCATCCTTGCGGACTGCGCCGCGTATCTGCGCATCTGCGTCATCGGCATTGCGGGGCTGGCGTATTACAACATTCTCTCCGGTATCATCCGCGGAATGGGCGACTCGGTTTCCGCCCTTGTGTATCTGCTCATTGCGACGGTCATCAACATCGTGCTGGACGTGTTCTTCGTCGCCGTTCTGGAAATGGGCGTTCCCGGCGTTGCGCTTGCGACCATCATCGCGCAGATCGTTTCCGCCGTCTGCTGTCTTGTCAAGCTGACAAAAATGCAGGAGAACTTTGATCTGACCTTAAAAGAAATGAAGCCCGTCGGCAGCTACATGAAGACCATCGTGCGGCTCGGTCTTCCCGCCGGTCTGACACAGGCGATTTTCTCCTCCGCGATGATCATTGTGCAATCCCTGACAAACAGCTTCGGGGAGCAGTTCATCGCCGCGAACGTCGTTATCATGCGCGTGGACGGCTTTGCCATGATGCCGAACTTCTCGTTCGGTACCGCGCTGACCACCTACGCGGGTCAGAACGTCGGCGCAAAGAAAATGGACCGCGTCACGCTGGGCGCAAAGCAGGGGACTCTGATGGCGGTCGGCTGTTCCACGGTCATTACGCTTCTGATTCTTATTTTCGGCAAGGGGCTGATGCACATCTTCACGGACACGCAGTCGCTGGTTGAGCTGAGTTATCATCTGATGAAGATCCTTGCCGTCGGCTACATCGCGGTCGCCGTCACGCAGAGCCTCTCCGGTATCATGCGCGGCGCGGGCGACACGATGACCCCCATGTGGATCTCCCTCGTCCAGACCGTCCTTCTCCGCGTGCCGATCGCATACGGCATCTCGTTCCTCACCCGCACGGAAGCGCTTCCCTACGGTAATCAGGAATGTATTCAGATCTCGCTGCTTGTTTCGTGGCTTGCCGGTGCTGCTCTGACGACGATCTTTTATCTGCGCGGGAAGTGGAAGGATAAGGCGATACAGTAAGGTTCTTTTGGGGGGATGTTGGCATATAAGGAATGAGGAAACGCCTTTTCTGTGTTTGTAGGGGATGCCTATATGGTTTCGCTTCGCGAAACCGGGACGCCCCTATAAAATCCCGGGAACGTACAGCGTAAATCAATATCGTCATCGACACTTTTTCCCTCTTCCCTCAAAAAAGCCGCCCACCGGGCGGCTCTTTTATTAGATTGATTCGATGCCCCCCTCTGACCGAGATCATACCTATCAAGTATATTCTGTTTCAACGGATGGTGACAGGTTATCGAATATATCGTTCACATCAGTCCCATGAAATACCGTACCCGGAACATCGTAAAGAATCCGTATTCCCCGCGGACGACATCTTCCAGCCGGACGATGTAATCCGCAAAGTCAGCAAGCTCTTCCTTTGTCACAGGCTCTGTTCCGAATTCGTTCTTTTCAATGACGGAAAGAACACTTTCCGCACCGCCGTGGGACATTTTGAAATTTGTATCCAGACGGCGGGCGTATTCGGCTGGGGTCTCACCGCGCAGGGGGCGGATGCCGAGGGCAGAGGCGAGACGGCGCAGGTTGTCGTAGAGGGCGGATGCGGCGGCGGCGCGGGAATCGTCTTCGATGAGATAGCGTTTCGCATCGCGCAAAAGTGCTTCGTGGCGGTAGCGCATATCGGCGCGGGATGCAAAGAACCGCACGAGCAGCCAGACGACGGCGGCAAGGACGGCAAGGACGATAACGGCGGTGACGATCGTCGTGCCCCAGATGTCCCAGAACGTGTCTTCTTCGTCCTCGATGACGGTATCGTCGGCAATGGGCGTTTCCGTCATGCCGATGTTCTCATCGTAATTGCGGTTATAGCTGACCGTCTCGTAGGGGTCGTAGAGGTCGCTGTAATAGGGGGTCGTGACCTCGGTCGTCAGCCAGCCGTAATTTTCAAGGTAAATTTCGCACCATGCGTGCGCGTTGGAGTCCTTGACGTTGCAGATATAATTCCCCGCCCGATCCTCATCCGTATTCTTGACGAACTTGTCGGCGATGTATCCCTCGACATACCGGGTCGGGACACCAACCGCGCGCAGAAGCAGCGTCGCGGAGGTGGCATACTGCACGCAGTACCCCTCTTTGGTCACGAACAGGAATCGTTCCACGGACGACATCGCCTTTTCCTCCGCCGTTTCGGGCAGGGTGGGATTCAGGGTATATGTCATATTTTCCGACAGATACTGTGCGATGCGCTGTGCAAAGGCGGTATGGTAGACGGAATTGCCCAGCTCGGAGCCGGAAAGGTATTCCGACAGGAATTGATAGAAGACATCCGGCACATTGACATAGTATTCCGTGTCGATGAGGGAATCGTCCGTGCCGCGGATCTCCTTTATGGTAACAAGGGGCGTAGACAGCAGTTTGTCCAGCTTTTCGTCCAGCTGTGCGGTCACGTCGTTTTCCTCAAAGATGAGGTCTTCTTCCCCGTCGTCGGAACGGTAACGGTAAACGACCTGCTCTCCCTCCGGCTGAACGATGCCGAATCCCCAGTCATAATAGAGATTTCCTTTGTCAGTGCCGTAAACGGTGTCAAGCACATCCCCGACTGTCAGCGTTGCCGCATACTGTCCGATGGCATCGGTCAGGTCGCAGTCGTCTCCCTCCGCCATCTGGAAACCGCTCACCTCAAGCCCGGTGTCCGGCAGGGGTTCGTCAAAGATGATCGAAACGGCGAGCGTGCGCAGTTTTTCGTCCAGCGCATCGTCTCCCGTCAGGGACGTATACAGTCCGGATTCCGCGACGTAGTCGTTGTAGTTTTCCACCTCCAGCATCTCGACAAGAAACTGCCGTTTGCCGTCCTCGTCAAGCTCTGTGATGTACTCTTGGAGCCGGTCAAGCGAATAGAGGTTGGTGAAGGTCGACTGGAACATATAGTCCTCCTGCGCAAACAGGATGTCAATGTCACTTCCGACGTATTGGTAGACGTTCATGAAGCTGTCGTAGGCGGCGAGCTTTTGGTTCAGGGTCTGCATCCATTCCTCGTCCTTGTAGATGGGAATGCTTGTGACGGCGGAATATTTCGCACCCTTGTGGAACGCGCGGGAATAGGCGATGCCGTCAAAGTAGTTGATCCAGTTCTTTTTGTACGGCTCGTCAAGCGTTCCGTACTGCAAAAGCGACGTCTCCGAGTCAAACCGGGAGGGTAAGAACAGGATATTGCCGGCAACACCCATGTTTCTGAGGGAAATGAGCGTTGTCAGGTAGCCGTCTTCCTCGTGGTTGGCGTAGGACGTTTTGGAATTGTACCGGACGAGCCGGGTGTTTAAGTTGCGGAAGAACCGATAGGTGATGTCCTCGGCGCGGAAATCGTCGGAGAAGGAATCCTTGAACTGTCCACGGACGGCTTCATCCGCGACGTGCCAGAGGTCATTTTCAAACGTGGTCGATACCCACGAACGCAGATAGACGGGCAGGCTCAGATTGGACTGTACTTCGAGTACCGTTTTTCCCGTGAAATAGCGCGGGGTCGCGATGGCGGAGCGCGCTTCCAATATTTCCGCCGCACCCGTCAGACCGAGGTCGGAAATCTGCATATCCTCGCCTGTGATGAGTGCCATCTCGTAGGCGCGGATGGTCTCCATGACGGTGTCGATGGTATCGTAGGTGCGCCAGATGTTTTTCACCTTTGCCGCGGGAATCGCGCCGGCAAGCAGTGCAAGCACGGTACAGAACACCGCCGCATAGCCGACGGCGGCACTGCCGCGCAGGGAAAGTTTTTTTGAGAAACGCTTCGGGTCGTCGTCTGCCCACCCGGTTTCCGTTTCCGCTTCCTCGGACAGGAGCACAGACAGGCCGTCGGTATTTTCCATATTGTCAGCGTTGCTTGCAGACGGCAGTGCGCCTGGCGAAACGCCATCCAGTTCTGCCGCGGTCACGACACGGTGGCGCGGTTCTTTGGCGTATTTGTCCGCCATTGCCATGCAGAGAAATCCGCAGATGCCGGCAACGGACAGCGCAAAGCCCCATTTCGCGGTGGAAATGTTATAAAGGAACACAAGGATGTACGGGATCGCCGTCACAATGGCGACGGGGATGACACGCAATACTTTTGCTGAGGAAAACGCCACGATCATCGCCGCGGCGATCTCAATGACAAGGAACAGAATCTGCGCCCAGTAAAGCTCTTCCTCCACGGTCAGCGGCGTTTCCAGTTTGAAGACGTACAGAACGCCGTACCCGACGGTCATCATGTACGACACGGCGGAGTTAAAGAGACTGCGGATGAGCATCCACGCAAAGGCGACGGGGTTCATCCCCTGTCCCATGCCGTGAACGAATAACAGCACCGCGCCCGCGCCGGTCAGAATCCAGCCGAGCACATTGACGATTTTATTCCAGCACATCCCGCCGTAGAGAAAAACGGCGGCAATGAGGATGGGAATATACAGTATTTTCGGTGTCCCGAGACCGAATGCGTTGTCGGTAAACAGGTACAGCCCGACAACCAGGCACACCGCCGGCACGAGCCGCAGAAGCAGTCCCACGCCCGTCATCCACGCACCGGAAAACACCTGTGTCCCGGGGTGCAGCGTCCGGAGGTTCTGCTGTCTGGCTTCTTTTTTTGTCATAGTATAACCGTAGCTTTCTGTGGGAAAGGTTCCTTTCTTTTGGGATTGGGGGAGGGGGAGAGGGCGATATTGTCTTGCGCTGTAAGTGAACGGTTCGCCTGCATTCTTGCCAAAGTTCAATCACAACGATACATCAAAAAACACAACCGCCGTCCCGTCATCCTCCCGTTCCCGAAAATTCCGTTCCGAACATCTTCACGTTATCAAACACAACAACATTGATGCCGGCGGCGCGCATTTGGGCGGTGAGGTGTTCCGTTTCCTCGTTGTGCGCAAGACGGGTCTCGGGGTCGGTGATCTTTTTCACCGGGTCAAAGTAGTACACATTCAGTCCGCGGTTGAGCACCACGGCGGAATAGTCGCGCAGGGACTCTTGCAGTTCCGTCACCAGTCCCGCATCGAGCCGGGACGTCACGATGTAGTACGACACGCCGTCGCCCTCGGTCATAAAGCGCGCAAGCGATGCCGGGGAAAGCGTTCCGTCGTGCAGCTCCGCCGTGCCGAAATACGGGTACACGCGCTCAAAGTCGAGTTCATTGTACATGACCTCGGCGGCGTATCCCATCGGCATTTCCTCCCCGTTTCTCCGGCGTTCCTCACGGACGGAATCGGGAACGGTGTCCGCCGCGCGGCGGTCGTACCAAAGTAAGGAGCAGACATTGTTTGCCCCGCGCAGGGCGGAGAGCATTAAGGCGATGGTCATTTCCACAACGGCATCGGCGGAGCAGAGGTTGATGTCGTCCTCGTACAGCCCTTTTTTCAAGAGGTCGGTATAGCGCGTGCCGAGATCGGGCAGAAAGCAGATGGAGCGGCAGGCGTTCATGCCGTAGTGCTTGACCATCAGGTCCTGCGTTTTTGACGACAGCTTCCAATGGATGTCGCGCAGACCGTCTCCCATGCGGTATTCCTTGATCTCGGTCAGCTCCGTGCGGTCTGTACCGCGCAGATTGCGCACCTCGGTCGTGTTGACTTCGCTTGCCGCGCCCTCGCCCTCCGTGATGAGGATGGGTCTGCGGGGCATGACGAACACCGGCCGCAGATTGTCGCGCCGCTGGCGGATGCGGAAAATTTTCAGCGCATCGTACACATACAGGTCGCGTATTCCGATCTCATATCCGCCGCGGTAATGGAACACGGCGTTGTCGCGGATGCGGTACGTTCCCATCGGAGAGAGCGTACAGGAGACCCGTTTTAAGTCACAGTGTACACCGTCCGCGGACGGATAGCAGATATCCGCATCGACAAACGGGTACGGCAGAAAGCCGTTGTTGGCGATCATAATTTCATACGGAAGCGGGGTTTCTTTCTGCACCGTTTCCGCGCCGACGGCATTCGATTCGCTGACGAACATCAGCGATGTCAGGGCGTACAAAAACAGGAGTACCGGAAACAGCATCGCAAAGATGAACAATACAGAGGAAAGGGTCGAGCGCAGAGCCTGTGTGAACAAAAGCGCAAAGAGGAAAAAGACGATGTACCAGACGGCGTTCTTTGTAAGCGATATTGTCGGGTAGGAGCGGAGCGCGGCGCGTTTTTTGTCCTTTTGGATCTTTTTCAGCGCTTTCTGTTCGGCTTTCAGCTGTTTTTTGCGCGCTTTTTCTTCCAGTTCCTTTTGTTTTTCGAGAACCGCGTTCATGCGCCGGTCTCCGTTTCGCCATTTGCAGATTTCTCTGCGGATTTGTTGTCACGGGTTCCGACAAACGGCACTTCCGTTGCGCGGAGAATGTCGCGCAGAACCTGCTCCGCCGTCACGCGCTGCAGCTTTGCTTCCTGTTTCAGCATCACGCGGTGCGCGACCGTGCTGACGAAGATGGCGCTGACGTCCTCCGGGATGACGTAATCGCGCTTATGAAGCAGTGCGTATGCCTGTGCCATGCGGGTGAGTGCCAGCGATGCACGGGGAGATGCGCCGAGCGCGAGACTTCCATGCTTTCTCGTCGCGCCGATCAGACGGACGATATAGTCATAAATGGCATCATCGACGTAGACGTCCGCCGCCGCTTCTTTGAGTGCCCGGACGGTATCGGCATCGGTGACGGGCTTCACGGAATCCAGAGGGTTTGCGTGCTTGCGCGCGCGGATGACATTGATCTCCTCCTCTGCCGTCGGGTAGCCGATGGAGATTTTCACGGTGAAGCGGTCAAGCTGTGCCTCGGGCAGGGGATACGTTCCGACAAAGCCGGTCGGGTTCTGCGTGGCGATGACGAAAAACGGGTCGGGGATCCTGTACGTCGTGCCGTCCACGGTGACGTTGGCTTCTTCCATGGATTCAAGGAGTGACGACTGCGTTTTCGGCGATGCGCGGTTGATCTCGTCCGCAAGCAGGATGTTGGTCATAACCAGACCCTCGCGGAACTCGAACGCTTCCGTCTGGCGGTTATAGATATTGAAACCCGTGATGTCCGATGCCATAACGTCCGGCGTGAACTGTGCGCGCTTGAAGCGCAGTCCGGCAGCGGCGGCAAGGGCTGCGGCTAAGGTCGTTTTGCCGACACCGGGAACGTCCTCAATGAGAACGTGTCCGCCGGCAAGCAGTGCCGTTACCAGCATAACGATTTCATGCCGCTTGCCGATGACGACCTTCTCCACCTCTGCGACCAGGGCATCGGTGATCGTATAAGCGTTGTTTTCGGGGATGGGAGCCTGATTCTGTGTGTTCTGCATCGTGCGCTACCTCTCTTTTTTGGGAGTTGTTTTATCGTTCTATTATCATTATACTATATATGGAGAGTGATGTCAAGGAGGTTTGGGCAATTTTTATGAAAAATGTTGGCAACTTCAAGGCGACGATGCTGTTTGGGCAAGGAAAAAATAACGAAAAGGCGACAGATACGCCTTCCCTGTATGCCCGTCTTCCTATTAAACCGTTCATCGTCGCCAATATGCTGACTGCATTGCCCCCAACTCCCCCATTCTCGTCCTTTTTTGTCCTCTCAACCCTGTTTTCGTCAAATTGCACAATTTCGACACTTGGTTTTTGTGCAAGATGGTGAAATAAAAATCTTTACAAATCCGTTTTTTTCTGGTATAATATTATCATTAACAGAAGCTTTAATTCGGTACAGAGAGACCGGCAAGTTTTTTTCATATATAAGAATCCGAGATGAACGGTATGGACATATCCGAGCCCCCAGGTGAAGATAGATTACGGAACAGTCACAATACCGTCTCCGGAAAGCGGACGACTGCGATCTTGCCGTGTATCCTTACAATTTTCAGAATGGATACGGGTAAGGTCTTTTTTTATGCAACAGGATTTTGCAATTGACCATTCAGAAAGGAGCGTTTCATGACAAACGAAGCCAATATCAAAGCGGCGCTGATGGACGAAGCCGGGGTACGGCGCGCCTTGATGCGCATTACGCATGAGATTATTGAAAAGAACAAGGGCTGTGAGAACCTGTGTCTCGTCGGCATCCGCCGACGCGGGGTTCCGATGGCGAAAATCCTGCGGGACAACCTGTACGCCGTGGAGGGTGCGGTTGTTCCAATGGGAGAGCTGGACATCACAATGTTCCGCGATGACCTGACGGAAAAGGAGCCGGCATCGCTGGCAGGCACCGAATCGTTAGGCATTGACATCCACGGCAAGCACGTTGTGCTGGTCGATGACGTGCTTTACACCGGGCGCACCATTCGCGCGGCGATCGAAGCATTGTTTGCCGCCGGGCGGCCGCGTTCGGTTCAGCTGGCGGTTCTCATCGACCGCGGACACCGTGAGCTTCCCATCCGTCCCGACTACGTCGGAAAGAACGTCCCCACCTCGCATGAGGAGGTCATTGACGTGCATTTCACCGACGTCGACGGCGACACCGGCGCGTATCTCTGTTCCAAATCGGACGGGATGCCTGACAATCAATGAAAATGTCATGACCGTTGATGCGGTCATCTCATAAATAAACAACGGAGGATTTTTTCACATGAAACTGACCTACGACATCCACGAAAAACCCAAATTCGGGCAGAATCTCGTCTTTGCGATCCAGCAGCTGCTGGCGATCATTGCGGCGACTCTGCTTGTCCCCGCCATCGTCAACTCTTCAAACGGCGGCGTCCTTGTTATGGACCAGCCGGCTGCCCTGTTCGGTGCGGGTGTCGGCACGCTGTGCTACATTCTCATCACGCGGCGTAAAAGCCCCGTCTTCCTCGGCTCGTCCTTTGCATTCATTTCCCCGCTCATCGGCGCGTGCGTGTACGGCTTCGGCGGCATCATCGTCGGCTCCTTCATCGGGGGCTTTGTGTATGTCATCATTTCCGTCATCATGCACTTCACGGGCTCCGCATGGGTCAACAAGCTACTCCCGCCCGTCATCATCGGCCCGACGGTCGCGCTCATCGGTCTGTCCCTCTGCTCGTCTGCGGTCAGCAACCTGAACAACACCTCCGCAGGTGACTACAACCTCTGGGCGATCTTAACCGGTCTCATTGCGTTCCTCATTACGGTCGTGGCATCGGTCAAGGGGTCGACGATGATGAAGCTCATCCCGTTTATCATCGGCATTGGCGGCGGCTATGTGTTCGCATCCATCCTGACCCTCATCGGCACGCTTGCGAACATCCCCTCGATGCAGCTGGTCAACTACTCTGCCCTGCTCTCGATGGACAGCATCATCCACATTCCGGAATTCACCATCGTCGAAGCGGTCAAGGAAGGCTTCTCCTATATCGACGGCGCGGCAGTCGCGGCTCTGCTGGCACTTTTTGCACCGGTCGCATTCGTCACGCTGGCGGAGCACATCGGCGACCACAAGAACCTCTCCACCATCATTGACCGCGACCTCATCACCGACCCGGGTCTTGACAAGACCATCATGGGCGACGGTGTCGGCTCCATCGTCGGTGCGGCATTCGGCGGCTGTCCCAACACGACCTACGGCGAATGCGTGGGCTGTGTCGCCATCACCGGCAACGCATCGGTCTACACCATCTGCACGACTGCCATCCTCTCCATTCTGCTCTCGTTCTTCAATCCCTTTGTCCAGTTCGTCAACACGATTCCGAACTGTGTCATTGGCGGTATCTGCATCGCGCTGTACGGCTTCATCGCCGTCTCCGGTCTGAAAATGATTCAGAAAGTGGACCTTGGCGAGAACCGCAACCTGTTCGTCGTCGCCTCCATCCTCGTCACCGGTATCGGCGGTCTGACCCTGAACTTCGGTCCCATCACGCTGACGAACATCGCAACAGCGCTGATTATCGGTATCGTTACGAATGCGATTCTCTCGATTGGGGAGAAGAAGCAGGCGGATGAGAAGGATGCCGAATAAGTAAGATAAGATTTTTTTAAAAAGACGGTATTCCGGGTGGGGTGCCGTCTTTTGTTTTTTATGAGGGGATGAATGTTTCATGTGAAACATTTTGGAGAGTGAGATGAAAACCTCAATACAGGGACAGAAAAATTTTCTTCTCTGTGTCTGTAGGGGCGCCCATTGGGTGTCCGCTTCCTGACGGCAGGCACACGGTTTTGTTTGAAATAATCAATATCGCTGCATAATCAGGATTTATCGGAATCGTGCCGGTATGTCACGGATGCCCAATGGGCGATGAATATCTTTCTTACGAATGGCAATTCCTCACGCAGGCACGCACTCCATGTTTCACGTGAAACAAAAACATTCCTCCCCCCTCCCCTCCCCTCCCCATTTTCAACTTTTTTGTAACAATTCACGCAAACCCCTTGCGCGCAGGTGTTTTTTGTTATATAATAAGATAGGAATTTTATAACCTCATTCAAATTACGCAAAAAAGGAAACAATCAATCACGATGGCAAATCAGGATCATATCAGAAATTTCTGTATCATCGCACATATCGACCACGGCAAATCGACACTTGCCGACCGGCTTTTGGAAAAAACGGACACCGTTGCACAGCGCGACATGGAGGAGCAGCTGCTTGACAATATGGACATCGAGCGGGAGCGCGGCATCACCATCAAGGCGCGCGCGGTGCATCTCAGCTACACCGCATCCGACGGGGAGACCTATATTCTCAACCTCATCGACACACCCGGGCACGTGGACTTCAACTATGAAGTTTCCCGCTCTTTGAACGCCTGCGAGGGCGCAATCCTCATTGTGGACTCGACGCAGGGGGTCGAGGCACAGACATTGGCGAACGCCTACCTTGCAATCGACAACGATCTGGAAATTCTCCCTGTCGTCAACAAGATCGACCTGCCGTCCGCAGATGTTCCGCGCGTACAGGCGGAGATCGAGGACATCATCGGCATCCCGGCGGAGGGCTGTCCCGCCATTTCCGCAAAGACGGGACTGAACGTCGGGGACGTTCTGGAACACATCGTCACGGACATTCCCGCGCCCACAGGAGACCCGGATGCGCCGCTGAAAGCGCTCATTTTCGACTCGTACTACGACCCGTATCTCGGCGTTGTCGTCAATATCCGCGTGTTCGACGGGAAACTCCGTGCGGGACAGCGCATCCGCATGATGCACACCGGTGCGGAATTTGAGGTCATCGAAGTCGGAACGATGGAACCGTTCGGTCTTCGGGCGGCGGAAGAACTTGCCGCAGGCGACGTCGGTTATATCACGGCATCCATCAAAAACGTCGCGGACACCCGTGTCGGCGATACCGTCACGACGGTGGAATGTGGCACACCCGAACCGCTCCCCGGCTTCAAAAAGGCACAGCCGATGGTCTACTCCGGCATTTATCCCGCCGATTCGTCGAAATACCCCGAACTGCGCGAAGCGCTGGAAAAGCTGCAGTTAAACGATGCCGCACTGACCTTTGAGCCGGAAACCTCCGCGGCACTGGGCTTTGGTTTCCGGTGCGGATTCTTGGGACTTCTCCACATGGAGATCATCCAGGAACGTCTCGAACGCGAATTCAATCTCGACCTCATCACGACCGTTCCGAGCGTTATTTATAAGATTACAAAGAAAAACGGCGAAGTGCTGATGATCGACAACCCGCTGGAATTCCCCGTTCCCGAAGAAATCGAGGTTTCGGAGGAACCGATCGTCAAGGCAAGCATTTTAACACCGAACGATTATGTCGGAAGCATCATGCAGCTGTGCCAGGATCGCCGCGGCACGTTCATTGATATGAAGTATCTCGAAAACGACCGCGTGGAGCTGCACTATCATCTGCCGCTGAACGAGATCATCTACGACTTCTTCGATGCGCTCAAAAGCCGCTCCAAGGGGTACGCATCCCTTGACTACGAACTGCTCGGTTATGAGCCGTCGAAGCTGGTCAAGCTCGATATTCTTCTGAACGGCGACATGGTGGACGCGCTGTCGTTCATCGTGTTTGCGGACAACGCCTATTCCCGCGGCAGAAAGATCGTCGAAAAGCTCCGCGACAATATCCCGCGCCAGCTGTTTGAGATCCCCGTCCAGGCCGCCATCGGCGGCAAGGTCATCGCCCGCGAAACCGTCCGCGCCATGCGCAAAGACGTCCTCGCCAAGTGCTACGGCGGTGACATCACACGAAAGAAGAAGCTGCTTGAAAAGCAGAAAGAGGGTAAAAAACGTATGCGCCAGTTCGGCTCCGTAGAGGTTCCGCCGGAGGCGTTTATGGCGGTGTTGAAGCTGGACGACGAAGATTGAATAAATTTCTTTCGTTGTCTCTGTAATACGTTGTTTCAACAAAAACTTTACGTTGGCAAGAACATAAGCAGGAAGGTTTTTCGTGCGAACCGTCCAGCTTGTATTCTTGCCCAAGGTAAAGATTAACCGATACAACATCCCACAGACACAATGAATATATTCATACCAAATCCTCACACAAGGAGGTAACCCACATGAAAAAGAATAAAAAGAAATCCTCATCTTCCGTCACTCCCCCGGAAGAAAAAGGCGCCGTGACACAGGAAATGGACGCCGTGATGGAAGCCGCATCCGAGGATACCGCGGAGATCGGGATCATACTGGATTCGCAGAATCCTGTTTCGCAGAATCCTGATTCACAGAATCCTGTTTCACAGAATACCGATTCGGCAGAAGCAGTTTCACAGGAAACTGTTTCACAGGAAACGCCTCCCGAAATTCCGACGGAAGAACCCGAAAACGCACCGAAAACGGTGTCGGAATCGACAGATCCCACCGCCGAGGAAATTCCGCAGGAAAAAATTCCCCAGCCTGTTGACGAAAATCCCGCGGAAGATACTTCCGCCTCGGATGAAACACTCGCCGAAGATATTTCCACGGAAGATACTTCCGAAGAAGAACCTTCCGAACCGGATGAATCCGCCGACACCGCCGACACGCCCGCTTCGGGGGAACCTGCCGGCTACAAAAAACTCGGTCTGTACCTGCACATTCCGTTCTGCAAGAGCAAGTGTGCGTACTGCGACTTCTATTCCACCGACAAGATCGTCTGCACGGGGCACAAAGTCCCCGAGGAAATGAAGCTCTACGCAAATGCGCTCAAAAACCATATGCGCATTTTAAGCGAGCGCACGACACAGTACAACGTCGATACCGTCTTCATCGGCGGCGGAACGCCCACTGCACTGCCGGCGAAATTACTGCTTGACATCGTGAAAGAGGTCGAGAGGTGCTTCTATTTAGAGGACGGATATGAATTCACCGTTGAGATGAATCCCGCAACAGCGGATGCAAAACTGCTCAAAAAACTGCGCCGTGCCGGTGTCAACCGGCTTTCCATCGGATTGCAGTCCTCCCACAACCATGAGCTTGCCGCGCTGTCGCGCATCCACTCAACCGGAGACTTTACGGAATGCTTCCAGATGGCACGCGAAGCTGGGTTTGACAATATCAACGTCGACGTCATGTACGGCATTCCGGAGCAGACCAAGGACACGTTTATGGAGACGCTTTCCTTTGTCGCGGCGATGAAGCCGGAGCATATTTCGATGTACAATCTGCGCATTGAGGATGGAACGCCGTTCGGGGAAAAGAAGCATATGCTCCCCCTGCCCGATGAGGACACCGAATGTGATATGTATTTCGACGGCATCGAATATCTTTCGTCGCAGGGATACAAGCAGTACGAAATTTCCAACTTCGCCCGCGAGGGAAAGGAATGCCGGCACAATCTGCGCTACTGGCACGGGGAAGAATATCTCGGCTGCGGCCCCGCGGCACACAGTTATTTCGGCGGAACAAGATTCTCGCTGAAACGCTCTCTTGCGCAGTACTGCAAGGCGCTCGAGGTGAAAGGCAAGTCCCTGCCCTCCTCCCTTCTTGACGAAAATTATCCCATCGACAAAAAGGAAGAAATTGCGGAATACTTAATGCTCCGCCTGCGTCTGTCCGAGGGCATTTCCACGGACGATTTCAAGGCGCGCTTCGGCGGCGACTTTGACGCGGTGTTCGGAAAAAAACTGCAATTCTACATTGACAATGGCTTCATGACCCACGAAAACGGCCGCTACGCCTTTACCCCGCAGGGAATGTTCGTCTCCAACCACATTCTGGCGCGGATCATTCCCTTTGAACCAAAGTTCAAAGGTTGAACCGAAATTCAAGGGTTGAGGTATTTTACCGTGTCCAAAAAGAAACCAAAAAAGAAAAAACGCTATTCCGCCGCCACACCGGAAGAATACAACGCCGCCAAAGCAGAGGTCAAAGGCGCGCTGAAACAGTTCAACTGGCGGCTGGCGGGTGAAATGCTTGCCATTTTCGCTGTGCTGTGCATCGCGTATTACCTGCTTTTGCAAAACCGTGTCTACTGGGCATCCCCCGTTCTCTATACCGCCGCGGCGGTCTTGTTCCTTGTGTTCTTCTTTGTCAACCGCGGATTTTCGCGGGACGTTGTTCCACGGGAAGCACTTCCCGACGACTGGACGGAAGAACGCAAAACGCAGTATATCGAGGAAGACCGCACGCGCAAGGAATTTGCAAGGAAGATCATGGTCGTGATGGTGCCGGTTCTGCTCGTTGTCGCGGTGGATATGCTGTCTTTGTTTGTGCTGCCGTTGTTTGTGGTGTGAGAAACGGAAAGCCCCAGTTCCGATCACTTTCTCTCTTTATAAAAAAACAAAATCTTTCCCCGGAGACCCAACATGAACGACAATCCCATCACCCTCCCCGCATACGAAGAATTCCACACCCTGTTCACAAAAGCCCTCCTTGCAAACGACCCGGACAACACTCTATCCGCGTATTGCACAGAGGACATTTCCCGCGCTTTTTACCGTCTGACGGAGGAGATGCTGCGCACAAATGCGCATATGAACATCACCGCCATCACGGACATCCCGGGCATTCTCATAAAGCACTACGCGGACTGCGCGATGATCGCGCCGATGATACCCCAGAATGCGCACCTGTGCGACGTCGGATGCGGCGGCGGATTCCCTTCCCTGCCGATTGCGATTCTGCGGCGGGATGTGCGCATCACCGCGGTCGACTCCACGCAGAAGAAGCTCGATTATGTCCGCAATACCGCCGTACTGCTCGGACTTTCCAATCTGACAACGAAAGCCGCACGCGCGGAGGAGCTTGGCAAAAACGATCTTTTCCGCGAAAACTTTGATTTCGTCACGGCGCGTGCTGTGGCAAGAATGAACGTCCTATGCGAGTGGTGTCTGCCGCTCACAAAGCCCGGCGGAACGTTTCTTGCCATGAAAGGCAGAGGCGGTGCCGCAGAACACGACGAAGCAAAACACGCCATTTCCGTCCTCGGCGGGAAAACGGTTTCCGTGCGGGAGATCGTCCTCTGCGACCCTTTTTGTGCGGATGCCGACGAAGACGCGATGCGCCGCTGTCTGATTTCCGTGAAAAAGGAAACATCCACACCGAAACAGTATCCGCGCGCAAATGCGCAGATCGCAAAGAAACCGCTGTAAAACAGCAAAATCCCCTCGGACTGCCGCCCACCATCCCGCGGCAGTCCGCTTTTTTTCGTTGTTTTCATTTGTGCGGTGCAGTTTTCCCGAGCGGAATTTCCCGTTTCACGGGAAACGGCGCGGATTTATCGGGTGGGAAAATCATTTTTCGCATCCACATTCCGCGCTTCTTTTCGGGGGAGATGTGGTATCCTTTATATGAAAATCATGATGGGGCGCGCACAGAAGCCCAAAACAAACCACCACCGAAAGGACGAAACCACACATGGATCACATTTACCCCGGACTCTTTGAACCAATGCAGGAGGTCATCGAAAATCTCATTTCCTTACCGAAAAAATACAGGGGCATCAGCCGCAGATCCGAGCAGATGCTTCTCCTGACCGAAAAAGAAGAAGAATTGAAAACACTGGAAAAGTCGCTTGCCGCACGCACAGAGCGGTTAAGCGAAGCAGAGCAGTCGCTTGCCATGCGCCGCGATACCGGGAGGATCCGCCTGATTCCGGTCGGGAGCATCCTTACAAACCCGAATCAGCCCCGGAGAACCTTTGAGGACTTAGCACTTTTTTCCCTTGCCGAGAGCATCCGGGAGCACGGCATTCTCCAGCCGCTGACGGTACGCAGTCTGAAACGTACCGTCACAGAAGAACTGTCCGACCATGAGCAGTACGAGCTCATCGCGGGAGAACGCCGTCTGCGCGCGGCGTGCGCAGTACATATGGAGTGCGTGCCATGCATCGTCCTTGATGCGGACAACCGTCGGGCGGCAGAGCTGGCACTCATCGAAAATTTACAGAGGGAAAGTCTCAATATGTTCGAGGCGGCGGGAGCCGTTGCCGCGCTCATCGACATCCACGCGATGACCCAGGAACAGATCGCAAAAAGTCTCTCCTGCTCCCAATCCGCCATTGCGAACAAACTGCGCATTCTGCGCCTGACGGAGGAAGAGCGGGACATTATTCTCTCCCACCACTTAACCGAACGCCACGCAAGAGCCTTCCTGCGCATCCGCGACCTTGCCAACCGAAAAAACGTCGTCCGCTATACCGCCGAGCATCACCTGAATGTCGCAAGAACGGAGCAGTACATCGACCGCATTCTTTCGGAGACGGAGCAGACTTTCGGTGTCTCCGCGGAAACCTCTTCCCCTGCCGCATCCACTACTGCCGTCCAACCGCAGTCCCCGAAGCGCAAGCTGGTACTCAAAGACGTCGGTCTGTTCTTCAACACCGTCGACCGCGCCCTCTCCGCCGTCAGAGAAGCCGGCATCCCCGCAACCGAAGACCGCACGGAGACGGAAAGTGAGATCAGACTTACCATTATCGTGCCGAGAATGCCGGTCTGAGCGAAGCGCGGGCAAGGGTGGGGGAATGTTTCATGTGAAACATTGAGGGGGATGGTGATTTACCCGGTGTCCTGTTGTACGATGTTTCACCGATAACTTTACTTTTGCGAGAATGCGGGGGAAGGTTTATCGTGCGAACCGTTCCCCCCGCATCCTTGCCAAAGCAACATATTCTCCTCCCCCCACCAAAAAATTTACCGCTTATACAAAAATATTCTTCCCGCAATCCTTGACCTCCGTGCAAAAACGTGGTATAATATAATATATATCATTTTAAAACAGGAGGAAGGCGAAACGGATGGAAACAAACGGTGCAAAAACCGATGCACGCATTGTAACTTTTGCCAATCAGAAAGGCGGCGTCGGAAAATCTACATCTGTGGTGAATATTGCCGCATCCCTTGGGCAGCTCGACAAACGTGTTCTCGTCATCGACGTTGACCCGCAGGGCAATACGACCTCCGGCTTCGGCATCAACAAGAAATCCGCACAGAACACCATCTATGATGTCTTAATCGGCCGCGCAAATGCGGAAAACGCCGTTGTCAGAACGCAGTTTCAGAACATTTCCGTCATCCCGGCAAACATTTCCCTTGCCGGCGCGGAATTTGAACTCGTCATGGCTGACAACCGCGAGTCCCGCTTAAAACAGGCACTTTCCCCCATCGCGGGGGATTACGATTACATCCTGATCGACTGTCCGCCGTCGCTGGGGATTCTGACCATCAACGCGCTCGTCGCGGCAGACGGTCTTGTCATCCCGATGCAGTGCGAATACTATTCGCTTGAGGGTCTGTCCCAGCTGATGATGAGTGTCAAGCAGATCAAAAAGCGCTTCAATCCGAAGCTCTCCCTGACCGGCATCCTCATCACGATGTACAACGGTCGCCTGAACCTCTCTTCCCAGGTCATGGAAGAACTGAAAAAGTATTATGCCGGAAAGATTTTTTCCACCGCCATCGCAAGGAATGTTAAGCTCTCCGAAGCACCCAGCTTCGGGATGCCGGTGTGCTATTACGACAAGTATTCCAAGGGCGCCGCGCTTTACGCGGAGGTTGCAAAGGAATTGATGGAGCGGATCTGATTTTTGGGGTTTTGATTATATTTTTTGAGAAATATGACCCCAACATACAGGCGGGAAAAACCCGTGTCGTGTAGGGGCATCCCGGTTTCGCGGAACGAAACCCTTATGCCGACCGAAATCAATAAATCGTTCGCACTGCTGTCGGCACTCCCGCTGTATGTATCAGGTTTGCACAATATACCTCCCCCTTGATGGACACGCGAAGTGGATGAGATATGTCGCCGCGGAGCGGCAAAGGAAGTGAAGTTGCCTTATAGGCAGTGAAACGAAGTTTCACGGGTGAAGATTTCGCCTGCGGCGAAGTTATAAGTAATTATGGCAAAGAAAGGACACCATATAAATGCCAAAAAAGAATTCCCTCGGACGGGGACTGGATTCCCTGTTCCTTGAGAACGACGAGACGGACAAGAGTTCCATCTCCATGCTGCGCGTTTCAGAGATCGAACCGAACCCCGCGCAGCCGCGAAAGAATTTCGATAACGAAGCGTTGGCACAGCTTGCGGACTCCATTGCGCGGCACGGACTCTTGCAGCCGATCGCGGTACGCGAGCACGAAAGTGGTTTCTACCGCATCATCGCAGGTGAACGCCGCTGGCGCGCGGCGAAAATGGCGGGTCTCATCGAGCTGCCGGCGATCATCTATGACATGGATGACAAGAAAGCCGCCGAGCTTGCGCTCATTGAAAACCTCCAGAGAGAAGACTTAAACCCCATCGAAGAAGCGCTTGCGTTCCGCACCTTAATAAAAGAGTTCGGCATGACCCAGGAGGACACAGCAAACCAGATCGGCAAAAGCCGTTCCGCGGTCGCAAACTCCCTGCGCCTGCTTGACCTGCCCGACGACGTGGTCGCAATGGTCGCCGACGGAAGCATCTCCGCCGGTCACGCGCGCGCCATCCTCTCCCTCGACAGAGAAGAAGATATGCTTCCCCTCGCCCAGCGCATCGTTGAAAAAACGCTGTCCGTGCGCGAAACGGAAGCCGCCGCCAAAGCCCTCAACGCCCTCGCCGCACAAAGCGACAAGCCCGCAGAAGACACCGAACCCGACCACGACACAAAGATGGCAATGAGCTATCTCCGCTCCCTTGAAAAACGGGTCTCCGACAGCCTCGGACGGAAATTCCGCATTCTCGATGCCGGCGACGGAAAGCCGAAAAAGATCGAGATCACCTGCGACGACAGCGAAGACCTCGAAGACCTGCTCCGCAGACTGTGCGGGGAGGATTTCTTTGAGGGGGATTGAAGAGATTGATGTTGTGCGCAATGCAATTCGACATCTCTGTAGGGGCACCGTTTTTCTGAAATTACCCCCACATGATTCACCGCAATCTACACAGAAACATTTCATATACCCACACCCCGAAAGGACAAAAACCATGATTGACATTCGATTTTTAAGAGAAAACCCCGAAATTGTAAAGCAGAACATCCGCAACAAATTCCAGGATCAGAAGCTCCCTCTGGTGGACGAGGTCATCGCGCTGGATGCGGAGAACCGTGCCGCCATTCAGGAGGCGAACGACCTGCGCGCGGACAGAAACCGTTACTCGAAAGAGATCGGCAATCTGATGCGCCAGGGCAAAAAGGAAGAAGCCGAGGAAATGAAGAAAAAGGTCACGGATGCGGATGCACGCCGTGAAGAATTGGAAAAGAAAGAAGCGGAGCTTGCTGAGCGTATCCGCCAGATCATGATGGTCATCCCGAACATCATCGACCCCAGTGTCCCGATCGGCCCCGACGACAGCGCAAACGTGGAGCTGGAACGCTTCGGCGAACCGGTTGTCCCGGACTTTGAAATTCCCTACCACACCGAGATCATGGAGAAGTTTAACGGCATCGACATGGACGCCGCAGGACGGGTCTCCGGCAACGGCTTCTACTATCTGATGGGCGACATCGCACGTCTGCATGAAGCAGTTCTCGCGTATGCAAGAGACTTCATGATCGACAAGGGCTTTACGTTCTGCATCCCGCCGTTCATGATTCACGGCAACGTCGTTGAGGGCGTCATGAGCCAGACCGACATGGATGCGATGATGTACAAGATCGAGGGCGAAGACCTCTACCTCATCGGCACGTCCGAGCATTCGATGATCGGCAAATACATCGACCAGATCATCCCCGAGGACACCCTGCCCCACACGCTGACCTCCTACTCCCCCTGCTTCCGCAAGGAAAAGGGCGCGCATGGCATCGAGGAACGCGGCGTTTACCGCATCCACCAGTTTGAAAAGCAGGAGATGATCGTCATCTGCCGCCCCCAGGATTCAATGGACTGGTACGAAAAGATGTGGAAATATTCCGTTGAGCTGTTCCGCTCGATGGAAATTCCCGTAAGACAGCTCGAATGCTGCTCGGGAGACCTTGCAGACCTGAAGGTCAAGTCCTGCGACATCGAAGCGTGGAGCCCCAGACAGCAGAAATATTTTGAAGTCTGCTCCTGCACTAACATGGGTGATGCTCAGGCAAGACGTCTGAAAATGCGTGTCAAGGGTGCCGACGGCAAAATGTATCTGCCGCATACCCTCAACAACACCGTTGTCGCACCGCCCAGAATGCTCATTGCATTCCTTGAAAACCACTTGCAGGCAGACGGCAGTGTCACCATCCCCGCTTCCCTGCGTCCGTACATGGGCGGCAAGGAAGTGCTGATCCCCAAGAAGTAAACGGTTATGGACAGAATCAAAGAACTTTTCACGACATCAGAGCTCGGCTCCCTGAATCTGATCATCTTTGCGTTCTTCATCGGCGCCTGTCTGGCAGGCGTGGCGACAGTCTATCACCGCCGCACCATCGGAGAGCTGGTCCGCTATCTGCTTGCAGAAGAAGCCTTTTCTCCCGAAACGGCAAAGACCCTGCGCGATGCGGAGCAGGATCTGAACGTCTTCGTCCGCATGAGCATCACGCGCAACGTCGCGTTCCAGCGCATCGTCGTTATGACCGATACGCCGCACAAGGACGAAAACGGCAAAAAGATAACACTTTCCGACATCCCCCTGTACATCAATCCCGCCGAGCGGAAACGCGCGGAGGAAATGTACTCGGCAAAGATCTCCGAGGACGCCAATATGTGGATGGTGCTGCTCAGCATCGCCGTGTTCGCAGTCGTTGCGTACATCTCCACGTTCATTGTCCCCAAGCTCATCACGATGTTTGAGGGGATGTTCGGGTAAATATGGTTTTCCACAGGGTGTGGGGACATTGGCAAGGATACGGGCTGGACGATTCGCACAGAAAACCTTCCCCTTGGGCGAACCTTTCAGCCTGCGTTCTTGCCAATGTAAAGTTTTCGCTGAAACTCGGTACTACAGACATCCCGCATAGCATCCCCCAAAACCCACAAAAAATTGAAAGGACGGTAACGTCACACATGGGCGCATATGAAGTTGATATCCAGGAAGACGGCGTGGCAACAGCACCGCCCCGCCGCAAGCGGCCGAAAAAGCACCTGAGCACGGCGCAGATTCTCCTTTACACGTTCATCGCGGCACTGATCTGCGTGGTGCTGGTCTTCGCCGCCATTTACGCCTCCGGCCTGCGCTATATCAAGCTCCAGACCGAGATCGGCGGTTATGTCAAATTCTTCGGCACCGTGGACGGCGAGGGCAATCCCTACAAGGGGGACTTGTACTACTCCGACGGCACCACGGCAAAGGTCGATATGCTCAACCACAAGGTCACGTTCTCAAACGGCGACGTCTATACAGGTACCCTCAACAACTCCCTGCGCATGGAGGGCGAGGGCACGCTGGAATACAGCACCGGCGACGTCTACGAGGGCGAATTTGAAAACGGCGTCATTTCCGGCGAGGGCACGTTCCGATATGCCAACGGTGACGTCTACGAGGGCGCGTTCCTAAACGGTGCCAAGAACGGCCAGGGGGTCTATACCTGGTTTGATGGCAGCACCTACACAGGCGCGTTCGTCGATGACAAAAAAGAAGGCTGGGGCGTGTACGTTTGGAGCGACGGCAGCTCCTACTCCGGCGAATACGTCAACGAGCTGAAAGAGGGCACCGGCACCTACCGCTTCGCCAACGGCGACGTCTATTCCGGCACCTTCGTTGCCGACGCCCGCTCCGGTCAGGGTACCTACACCTGGGCAAACGGCGACGAATACATCGGCAATTTTGAAGACAACGAAATGAACGGCACCGGCACCTACCGCTTCGCCTCCGGCCGTACCTTCGAGGGCAACTTTGAAGACGGCGTTCTTGTGAGAGACCTCGGCGGTGACAGCGGCACCGATGCAACCGACGGCACCTCTGCCGGGTAAACAAATGGGGGGATGCAATACAAGCATCTCTCCTTTTTTCTTCCCGCGACCGCAAGGGGGGTGTTGCTTTCTTAACAGCGCGAAAGAAATGCAGCCCCGGAAATGGCTGGGTGGGAAGCGGCACCTATCACTTCGGTTGAACGTAAAAAACTACCGGGGAGGATTCATTCTGCATTTATGCAGTCAAACCCTTTGTTCATATAAAATTTACAATGTGTTCACGAAATTCAGAAACAATTGTTTGCAATTCCGGCAAAAATATGGTATAATATTATCAGAAAGAAAATTTGTTTGATTTTCGCCCGCAAAAACGCACCAACCACTCACAAAAACCGAACAAAAAGGAGCTGCCAAATGGAAAAATTAACACCCAAGGAACAACTCGTATACGACTTTATCGTGGACACCATCCGCCGGGACGGCTATTCCCCGTCTGTGCGCGACATCGCCGCCGCTGTGGACATGAAGAGCACCTCGACTGTTCATCATTACATCGGAAGACTTGAAGCCAAAGGCTACATTCAGAAAGAATCCGGCAAGAGCCGCACTCTGCGCATCGAAAAGGGCGATGAGGACAACGCCGACAGAATCCCTGTTCTCGGCCGTGTCGCCGCCGGTCAGCCCATTCTCGCCACCGAAAACTTTGAAGGCTACGTCGACTATCACGTCAACCGCCGCCGCTACAACATCGACAATCTGTTCGCCCTCATCATCAAAGGCGAAAGCATGATCGAAGCCGGCATTATGAACGGCGACACCGTCATCGTCGAACGCACCTCCTACGCCCGCAACGGCGACATCGTCATCGCCCTCGTCGGCGACGAAGCCACCTGCAAGGTCTTCTACAAGGAAGACGGCCACTATCGCCTCCAGCCGATGAACAGCGCAATGCAGCCCATCATCGTGAATGAGGTCGTTCTGCTGGGGAAGGTCATTTCCTGCTTCAGAAATTACAATTGAATTTGGCGGGGATGGCGATACCGTCTTACGCAATGCGATTTCGGCGATTTTGTAGGGGAGCCTATATGGTTTCGCTTTACGAAACCTTGCTCCCGCGGATCAAAAAGGCGTTCGCACCGCTGTTGGTACTCCCACTGTATGCGCCCGGTGAAGTTGCCTGCGGCGAAGTGATTTTTGACAGGAAAATAACACCGGAATCCCCCGCAAAAAATCTTCCGTGATTATGCCCCCAAAAGCCCGCACGGCGGGCTTTTTTTTGTACTTCTTTTTCCGCGTATATTTTGCGTTTTTCCTTGAAAAAACGCGCGGTTTGTGGTATAATATTATATGGGTATATATATAATTAAGTATGAAACAAGGAGACACCGAATGCAATCGTTTCACGACATTTGGGAACCCGTACTCCGGGCTCTATCGGAAAAATTTTCGGAAACCATCATGGAGCTGTGGTTCAATCATCTGGAACTCGCCGCACTCAGCGACACCACCGTTGTTCTGATTTCCGACAGCGATATGAAAGCGGACATCATCGGCAAACGATACAGAGAAACGCTTGCCGCAACCTTTGAAGACATCATGGGCTTCCCAGTGGAGGTTGCCGTCGTCTCGGAGGAAAACCGCCCCATCGACCGCGAACGCCTCCAGTACGACGTCCGCATGGGTCTGCCCGTTGAGGCAATCTTATCCACTGCGGGTGCAGTACCCACTTCCGGTGCTCCCGCATCCAAGGACACCGCATCTTCCGCAGAAGCCGCGGCAGAACCCGTCGGAATGCCTGCCGGCACGACCGCAGAACCCGCTCCCACGCCCAACCCGACATCCGCACCTGCCGACACCTCTTCCGCCCGGACGCCGGCTCCCTCTCCCTCTCCCTCTCCCGCCCCCTCCCAGCGCAAGGAAATGTTCATCAACAGTGAATACACCTTTGACAACTTCATCGTCGGAAGCTCCAACAAATTCGCCCACGCCGCCTGTGTCGCGGTTGCGAACAATCCCGCCTCCGCCTACAACCCCCTGTTCATCTACGGCCCGTCGGGACTTGGCAAAACGCACCTGCTCTACGCCATCATCAACCGCATTCTCGAAAAGAATCCCGGCGCGAACATCGTTTATGTCAAGGGTGACAGCTTCACAAACAATTTAATTGAATCCCTGCAGAACAAATCCATGCCCGCGTTCCGCGAAAAATACCGCACGGCGGACATCCTCTTAATCGACGACGTCCATTTCATCGCCGGCAAGGAATCCACGCAGGAAGAATTTTTCAACACGTTCAACGAGCTCTACGACGCGAAAAAGCAGATTATCCTGACCTCCGACCGACCGCCCAAGGAAATCAACACACTGGAAGACCGACTCAAAACCCGTTTTGAATGGGGACTCATCGCCGACATTCAGCCGCCGGACATGGAACTGCGCATCGCCATTCTCCGCAAAAAAGCACAGTACATGGAAGTGGAAATCTCAAACGACGTTCTGAATTTCCTCGCCGAAAAGCTGAAAAGCAACATCCGCCAGATTGAGGGTGTCATCAAGCGCCTCGGTGCCTACTCCAATTTAACGAAACAGCCCATCACAATAGACATGGCACGCGAAAACATCGCCGACGTCGTCACCGGCGCCGAACCCGTCCGCGTGACCCAGGACAAGATCTTCAACGCCGTCGCAAACAAGTACGGCGTCACAGTGGAGCAGATCAAAGGCACAAGAAAGTCCAAAGAGATCGCCCAGGCGCGTCACATCTGTGTCTACATCATGCGCAAGATCACCGATATGTCCCTCCCCGCCATCGGCAAGGTCATGGGCGGCAAAGACCACACCACCATCCTCTACTCCGTCAACCTCATCACCAAGCGCATCCGCGAAGATGCCCTCCTCGAAAACGACATCGACGCCCTGATCAAAGAGATCACAAACGGATGAGGGGATGTGCCCGGGACTCTGCCCCTGGACCCCGCAATTTTTTTGAGAAAAAATTGAGTAAAAGCATTTTTGGGGGGATTTATTTTGTTTTTATCATTCGGAGAGAATGTAAACGGGACGTTTCGCACATTAATCCTTCCCTCTTGATGGACACGCGTTAGCGGTGGATGAGGTACATCACCGCGCAGCGGTGATCTTAACATTCTCCACACCTTTTTTCACAGAATCAGGGAAATCCTACCCCTCCATCCCCGTTTATACACCGTTTTCCAACGCTTGTCCACACCCCGAAATCCCCTGCGGCTCTAAACAAAATCCAAATTTCAAATTTCCTTGCTCTGAGTTTTCCACAAAGTTTCAAACACCCTGTGAAAAACTTCTCTCCACATAGCAAAACTATACTTTCCCGCCTTTCCACACCTGCCTGTCGATATCCACAGGACAAACCCCGCATTTCTCCCCAAACCATCCACACCGGAAAACGCGAAAAAACCGACGTTTTCTGCCATGTGAAAAACCGGAAATCCGCAAACAGCTTTTCCAGCCGGAAAAACACAGAAAATTGTACCCGCACCTCCGAAAAAATCCAGCAGTTCCAATCCCTTTCCGCTTTTCCACATTCTTCACACCCCCTACGGCGGCGACTTCTACTGATTCCCTTTATCTTATCTTTTCTTTCGCCGGCTCCCGCCGGCATCCCGCCCCTGGCAAGGCGGCTGTGTGTGGAGAAAAACCGCTTCGCGCCTGCCAGTCGCTCGATCCAAACATTTGCAAGAAATCCTGCAAAAGTTTCAATCCGTCAAACCAAAGCTGCAAAGGATCGCTTTCCTCCTTCCAAGCCATCACCTGAGTAAGGAAACCCAAATCGCGTGAATCAATAAAGAATAAATACCAAGGAGTTCCAACCATGATAGTAACCTTTGATAAAGATGTTTTAACAGCCGCAGTCGCGCCGGCGATGTCGGCGGTGTCGACGAAAAATACCATTGCCTCCATCGAGGGTATCTGCATCACGGCGGAGGCGGACGGGACTTGCGTGCTCAATTCCTTTGACCTCGAAAAAGGTATCCGCTGTACACTCCGCGGGAATGTCGAGGAACCCGGTTCTTATATCATCGGCGGACAGAAATTAAACCAGATCATCCGCTCCATGCCCGGGGAAATTCGCATTGAGGTCAACGACAAGATGCGCGCGAAAATTTCCAGCGGAAAGAGTGAGTTCACCATCAACGCCATGCCCGGCGAGGAGTTCCCGAATATGCCGGTGCTCGACGGTGACTGGGCGTTTGAGATGCCGCAGTCGGAGCTGCGCGATGCAATGACCAAAACGCTGTATGCCGTTGCACAGAATGAACCTCGCCCCGCGCTCAACGGGATCTTCTTCCGTGTCAGAGGAAATACGCTCACGCTCGTGTCGTCCGACTCGTTCCGGCTTGCCATCAGTGAAAAGCAGATGGATTTTGAGAACAAAAAGGACAGCGGCGCGCTCGATTTTTCGCTCATCGTCCCCGGAAAGACCGTCGCGGAGCTTCTGAAAATGCTCCACGATGACGACGCCCCCGTCCGCATCCAGGCAACGGGCAAGCACATCATGTTTGAGATGGACAACATCTGCTTCTTCTCACGGCTCATCGACGCGGAATATGTCAATTACGAGAAGTTCATTCCGAAGAACCCCGCTACGTTTGTGTCGCTGGAATGCAGTGCATTGCGCGAGTCGCTGGAACGTGCTTCGCTTGTCACAGAGGACAAGGCGCTCGGTCAGGCAAAGACGTCCGTCAGATTCACACTCGAAGACCAGACCTTGCAGGTTTCTGCCATTTCCGTCAACGGAACGGTTAATGAGGAGATCCCCGTTGAGAAGACCGGGCCGGACCTCAAAATCGGCTTCAACTGCCGCTACCTGCTCGATGCCCTCCGCGCCTGCGACACGGAGCATATCAGGCTCGCACTCGTCAGCCCGCTTGTCTCGATGGTCATCACGGCGGATGAAGAGAGGATGACCGAGGACGAAATTGCAGAACAGGAGAAAAAGCGGGAGCGGCTCGGTCTGCTTGGCGAAAAGTATACCCACCTCGCCGTCCCCTGCCACCTCCGCGAATGAACGTGACAACGGCGGAATACAGAAATTTCCGCAACATCGAAAACGCCGCGCTCACCTTTTCCCCCGGCGTCAATATTCTGTACGGAGACAACGCGCAGGGGAAGACGAACGCCCTTGAGGGCATCTACTGCTTCGCTTGCGGGAAATCGTTCCGCGGGGTACACGACAGAGAGCTTCTGCGCTTCGGAGCGGAGGACGGGGGCTTGAAGCTCGGATTTTCCGATGCACAGAGAGAACAGAAACTGGAACTGCATCTCTATCAGGGGAAAACGCGGCAGATGCGCCGCAACGGTGTCCCTGTCAAACGCTCGGCAGACTTTGTCGGTACGTTCCACGGCGTGCTGTTCTGCCCGGAGCATCTGACGATGATCAAAGGCGCACCGCAGGCAAGACGGTCGTTTCTCGATGCGGCGATCTGCCAGCTGAAGCCCGGCGATATGGCGGCACTTGCCGATTATGCCAAAGTCCTAAAACAGCGCAATGCACTACTGAAAGACGAGACCCGCGACGTCCGCGCACGGATGCCGCTCTACGAGGTTCTGACGGGGCAGATGGCGGATCTGAATACCCGCATCGTCCTCACGCGCATGAAGTATCTGCACCTGCTCGGCGAATGCGTTGACCGGTTTCTCTCGGATATGACGTCCGGCGCGGAACACGTGTCGCTCGGGTATGACTGCGATGCTGAACCCGAACAGCATGGCGGGGATGCACAAGCCGTCCGGAACGCCTTTTATGAAAAAGCCGTCTCTTATGCCGCGCGCGAATTTGCCGCGGAAACGACATTGCACGGCTGCCACCGGGACGACATCGTCATCACCTTAAACGACCGCGAAGCAAGGCTCTACGCAAGCCAGGGACAGGATCGCTCCATCGCCCTTGCCATGAAGCTCGGCGAGGGAGAGCTTTCCCGCACGGCTACGGGAGAATATCCCGTGTTCCTCTTTGACGACGTCTTAAGCGAACTCGACTCCCGCCGCCAGCAGTATTTAATGGAACGGCTCGGCGGCCGGCAGGTGATCATGACCTCCTGCAATGAGTCCCTCTTTGCCGGCATGGATGTGCATATGATCCGGGTGAAAGCGGGGACGTATGAGGGAGCGAAGAGAGAAGATTGAAGAGTGAAGAGAAACGGAAACTTTTTGCCCGGTGGGCGAAAAGTGATTGATTGTGATTTATGATAGAGGGCATGGGGAGGCTGGCAATCCTTTTGTAAGAATGCGAACCGTCAAGCCCGTATCTTTGCCAATGCAAAGTTTCCCCGAAACAACGTCCGTACAGAATAAAAAACCGGAGGCACCCTCACCATGACCTATCCCCGCAACCTCATTCAAAATCAATCCAATCCCCTCCGCCGCATCTATCTCGGCGGGGAAACGACCGTGCCGGGGGAACGCATTCTCGGCATCTTTGACATGGACACCGCGACCGTCTCCCCCGTGACGAGAAAATTCCTCTCCCGCGCGCAGAAGGCGGGGAACGTGAAAAACGTATCCGACGATCTGCCGAAGTCGTTCGTCCTTACCGACACCCCGGACGGCACCGGCGGGGGAAAGGACGAATGCGTGTACCTTGCACAGCCGGCACCGGCGACGTTGGTCGGACGGGCATAAGGAAGCCGTTATTTACTTTGTGAAACAGGCAACGCTGTCAACTTAAGAATGAAAACGCGCTTTCTCTAACCCTGTAGTGGTGCCCATTGGGCGTCCGTAACATAAGGATATGATATCGAAATATTGCGAAAAGAATATCATCGCTTTATTTTTCAAACGATATGTACAGGATTGGTAACGGATGCACCTACAGGGAATTTGATACATTGCCCCCTACAATACAAAAAACAATCCCATATAAATATATCAATCCTATTCCAACGATAAGAAAGACAGGAAAGCAAAAAAACGATATGTCAGAAGAAATCAAAAACCAGGTATATGATGAAAACCAGATACAGGTCCTTGAGGGTCTGGAGGCGGTAAGAAAACGCCCCGGTATGTATATCGGCACGACCTCCGAGGGCGGACTGCATCACCTCATTTATGAGATCGTGGACAACGCCATCGACGAGGCGATGGCAGGCGCCTGTACCACCATTGACGTGACGTTCCACACCGACGGAAGCGTTGCGGTGCAGGACGACGGACGAGGCGTTCCGGGCGGCATCCATCACAAGATGGGAATCCCGACCCTGGAGGTCGTTTACACCATCCTCCACGCGGGCGGTAAGTTCGGCGGCTCCGGATATAAAATTTCAGGCGGTCTTCATGGCGTCGGCGCATCCGTTGTCAATGCGCTGTCCGAGTGGGTAGAGCTGGAAAACTGCAACGAGGGCATCCGTTATACGGAACGCTTCGTGCGCGGCAAGGTCGATGTCCCGTTCAAAAACGAGGGGTCGAGCGAGGGCAAGCACGGTCTTTATGTCCGGTTCAAGCCGGATGCGGAGATCTTCGAGACCGTCGTGTTCAACTATGAAACGGTTCTGAACCGTATGCGCGAGCAGGCGTTCCTCAACGCCGGTGTCAGAATCCGTCTTCACGACCTGCGCGGGGACGAGATCGTCGAGGAAGACCTGTGCTATGAGGGCGGACTCCGGTCGTTTGTCGAATACCTCAACGCCACCAAGCACGCAGATCCCATTCATCCCGACGTGATTTATGTACGCGGCGAAAAAGGCGATATGACCGCCGAAGTGGCACTTCAGTACAACGACACCTATACCGAAACCATCTACACCTTTGCAAACAACATGGCGACAATTGAGGGCGGTACGCACGATGCGGGCTTCAAATCCGCACTCACCAAAGCCTTCAACGACTACGGACGGAAGAAAGGCATCTTAAAAAACTCCGACGACAACTTAAAAGGCGAGGACGTAAGAGAGGGCATCTGCGCCATCGTATCGGTCAAGCTGCCGGATGCGCAGTTTGAGTCCCAGACAAAGGCCAAGCTTGGCAACTCCGAGGTCAGAACCTTTGTCGATACCATCGTAAAGCAGAAACTGGAAGAATATTTCGACGAAAATCCCGCCGCCGCAAAGACCATACTGGAAAAGTCGCTCGATGCCGCCCGCGCAAGAGAAGCCGCACGCAAGGCAAGAGAGCAGACCCGCAGAAAGAGCGTACTGGAAGGCTCCACCCTGCCCGGCAAGCTTGCAGACTGTCATGAGCGCAATGTCGCCCTGACCGAGCTGTATCTGGTAGAGGGTGACTCCGCAGGCGGTTCTGCGAAGGACTGCCGCGACTCCCGCTTCCAGGCAATCCTCCCCCTGCGCGGTAAGGTATTGAACGTCGAGAAAACGCGCCTTGACAAGGTCTATTCCAACCCCTCCCTGACCCCCATCATCCAGGCACTGGGATGCGGTATCGGAGAGGAATTCGACATCTCCCGCCTGCGCTACGGCAAGATCATCATCATGGCCGATGCCGACGTCGACGGTTCCCATATCCGCATTCTGCTCTTAACATTCTTCTTCCGTCATATGAGAACGCTCATCGACGAGGGACACATTTATCTTGCCCAGCCGCCGCTTTATAAGGTCTACAAGGGCAAAAACCAGCTGTATGCGTTCTCCGATGAGGAGCGCGACGAGTGCATTGCCAAGCTCGGCGGAAACGCCGAAGCGGAACGCTACAAAGGTCTCGGTGAAATGGACCCCGACCAGCTCTGGGAAACGACGATGGATCCCGAGCGCAGAACCATCCTCAAAGTCAACATCGAGGATGCCATCGCCTGCGACGAGACGTTCTCCGTCCTCATGGGCGACAAGGTCGAACCGAGACGGGCGTTCATCGAGGAAAACGCGAAGTTCGCACAGAATCTCGATATTTAAGTGTGGAGAGGGGACGAAAGAATACTACATGAAGATCGCAACCCTGACACTCAATCCCTGCATCGACCGGACACTGTATTTCGGTGCGCCGTTCAAAACCGATGCCCTCAACCGCGCCAGATACGCCGTAACCAATGCAGGCGGCAAAGGCATCAACGTCGCAAGGATCTACCGCAAGCTCGGCATCCGTGCAGCGGCTTACGGATTTGTGGGCGGAACCACCGGCGGAATGTTCTCGGAACTGCTTGCAAAAGAGGACATCCCGACCGCGTTCACCGAAACGTCGTGCGATACCAGAATGTGTATCAAGCTGATTGATGCGGACGGCACCTGCACGGAAGCCAACGAGGGCGGCGGGCCGGTGCTTGACGACGAATACCGCGCGCTGAAAAAGCAGCTGGAACGGTTCACTGCAGATGGTGACGACACCGCCATCCTCTTCGCCGGCGGAAGCGTCCCGAACGGTCTTTCAAAGACTGTCTACCGCGACCTGATTGCGGAGCTGAACCAAACGGGAAACCTCCGCTTTATCCTGGATGCGGACGGAGAAGCGCTGAAAGCGGGTCTGGAATCCTCCCCGTGGCTCATCAAGCCGAACGCTTTTGAATTATCCGGTCTTGTGGGCTACGAAATTACCGGCAAGACCGCACGCGAAAAGGCGGAAAACGCCGCCAAGGCTTCCCGCCGCATCAAGGCGGAGTACAACACAAACGTCCTCTGTACGCTCGGCGGCGACGGCGCGGTCTATACCGATGAATACGGTTCCCTTTATGTCAACGCCCCCCACGTCACCCTGCGCGGCTTTACCGGCGCGGGAGATACGTTCCTTGCCTCCTTTGTGTTCGCATATGAGAAGAATGGCCGCGATGCCGCGACCGCCCTGTGTTTCGCATCGTCCGCCGCCGCCGCCAAGGTCGAACTTGCCGGCACTGAAATGCCCGACAAGAACGCCATGATGCGGTTCGTCGAGCAGGTTGAGGCGGTGGGGTTGGATATTTGAGGCGGGATGCGGAGCGCTAATGTGAGAATATAGGCGAAAAGCTTCGCACAAGGGGAAAGTTTATTGTGCGAACCGTTCACCCCGTGTTCTTGCCGAAGAACATTCCCAAATCAACGAAAAAACTATAAATCCAATTAAGATTACAATTATAAACAGAAAGATGAATCAATAATGGCAAAGAAAACAAACCCGGAGCTTTCAAAGGACATCACCTTTGAGAACCAGAAAATATTGCCCATCCGCATGGATACCGAGGTAAAGAAATCCTTTATCGAGTATTCCATGAGCGTCATCGTCGCGCGTGCGCTGCCGGATGTCAGGGACGGTCTCAAACCCGTTCACAGAAGAATCCTTTACGCCATGTACGAAGACCATCTGACATCGGACAAGCCGTTCCGCAAATCGGCAACGACGGTCGGTAACGTGCTCGGCCGATACCATCCGCACGGTGACGTCGCGGTGTACGATACGATGGTACGACTGGCGCAGGACTTCTCCATGCGTTACCCGCTCATCGAGGGTCACGGTAACTTCGGTAACGTCGACGGCGACGGCGCGGCGGCATACCGTTATACCGAGGCGAGAATGGCGAAGATCGCCAATGAGATGCTCGAAAACATCGAAAAGGATGTCGTTCCGTTCTCCCCGAACTTTGACAACAAGCTGAAAGAACCCGACGTTCTCCCCGCCCGGTTCCCGAATCTCCTTGTCAACGGCTCGGTCGGTATCGCGGTCGGTATGGCGACCAATATTCCCCCGCACAATCTCGGCGAGGTCATCGACGGTACCATTTATTATATGGAGAATCCCGATGCAAGCGTTGCCGACATCATGCAGTATATCAAGGGCCCGGACTTCCCGACCTACGCGACCATTTACGGCACGCAGGGCATCATCGAAGCGTACACCACTGGTAAGGGTCGTGTCATGGTGCGCTCCAAGGCGGAGGTCGATGAGGAGCATCACAGAATCCTCATCACGGAAATTCCTTATGCTGTGAACAAGTCGATGCTTGTTGAGAGTATGGCAAATCTTGTCAAGGAAAAGCGTGTCGAGGGTGTCACGGACATCAGAGACGAATCCGGCCGCGCCGGTATGAAGATTGTCGTCGACTACCGCCGCGATGCCAACGGTCAGGTCATCCTCAATCAGTTCTATAAATACACCCAGCTGCAGGATACGTTTGCCGTCAATATGATCGCGCTTGTCAACGGAGAGCCGAAGTGCCTTTCCCTGCCGGAAATTCTGCACCACTATATCGCGCACCAGGAGACCGTCATCGAACGCCGCGTGAAGTTCGACCTTGATCGGGCACTTGCCCGCGCTCACATTCTCGAGGGTCAGATGATCGCCATCGAGGACATCGACGAGGTCATCCGCATCATCCGTTCCAACGAGTCCGTCGCCGATGCGAAGGCAGCACTGATGGAACGCTTCGGCCTTACTGACGTGCAGGCGCAGGCGATCGTCGATATGACGCTCGGTAAACTGGCAGGACTGGAACGCATCAAGATCATGGATGAGCTGAAAGAAAAAGAAGCGCTCATCAAGGAACTGCGCGAAATTCTGTCCGATGAAGGGCGTATCCACCGGATCATCAAGGATGAGATGCTGGAAATCAAGCGCAAATACGCCGATGAGCGCAGAACCGAGATCGTCACGGCGGAAAACGAGATCGTATTGGAAGACCTCATCGAACGCCACACCTGCGTTATCACGATGACCCGCTCCGGCTATATCAAACGTCAGCCCGCCGATACCTACGTTGCACAGAAGCGCGGCGGCAAGGGCATCATCGGCATGACGACAAAGGAAGAGGACGTTGTGGACGATGTGCATATCGTGCCCAGCCACGCGTTCCTGCTCATGTTCACGAATCTCGGCCGCGCTTACGTCCGCAAGGCGTACCAGATCCCCGAAGCCGGCAGAACGGCAAAGGGCACCAGTGTCGTCAACGTGCTGGAGCTGTCCGAGGGCGAGAAGGTGACCGCGATTATCGACATTCCCGCGTTCAACGACGGCGAATACCTGATGATGGTCACAAGAATGGGTGTCATCAAGCGCGTTGCGGTCAAAGATTTCGAGTTCCAGCGGCGCGGCGGCAAAATCGCCATTGACCTGGACGACGGCGACTCTCTTGACTTCGTCCGCTACACCAAAGGCGAAAACGACATCCTCCTTGCTTCCCACAACGGTCAGGCGATCCGCTTCCACGAGGACCAGGCGCGTGTTATGGGCCGCGGCGCGCGCGGCGTGAGAGGTATGACACTTGCAGAGGGCGACTATATCACCGGTGCGGCAACCGTTCCCACACCCGCAGAGCTGGAAGCGGCAGACGGCAAGCTGATGCTCCTCTCCATTACCGAAAACGGCTACGGAAAGGTGACCCCGTTCCATGAGTATTCCATCCACGGCCGCGGCGGTAAGGGTATCGTCTGCCACGCCATCACCGAAAAAACCGGTCTGCTCGCCGGTGTCTCCACTGTCTCTACAAACGAGGACGTCATGATGATCACCGATGAGGGCACCATGATCCGTACCCCCGTCTCCGACATCCGTGTCTGCGGCAGACCCAGCCAGGGCGTTATCGTCATGCGCCTTTCCGACGGCGCGCACATCGTCAACTTCGCCCCCGTCAGAGATGATGAGGAAGCCGCAAAGAAGGCGGAGGAACAGGCGGAGCTGGTCAAGGATGACGATGTTATCCCGGATGAAATGACCGACGGGGAAGATGAAAATGCCATCCCGGATAACGATGTGATTTCCGGTGATTCCGCAAGCGACGAAATCGAGCTTCTCGATATTAACGCGCCGGGCGCGGAGGACGAGGAGTAAGATGGAGCGCGTGGGACGACGGTTGAACGGGCGGCGGTGATGAAAACTTTGCTCCGGTGAGGATGCAGACAGGACGGTTCTTTGTGCGAACCTTTCCGTTTACATCCTTGCCAAAGGAAAGATTTAAGCGTTACACCCTACCGCAAAACTCCCCCGAACAAATCATGAAATTTCTGTAAAAAAATCCCCAATTTCCAGATACCTCTTGCAATTTTCCATGAAATAACGTATAATATATATCAGAATATTTGTTCCATAGAAAATTCGTTCCATTTCATATAAAAGAGGAGAAAAAAAGTAGAATGGCAACCAAAGCAAAAAAGCCGGAACTCGTTTCCGCAATCGAAAATCCCGAAGATAAAAGAAAGGCGCTCGATACCGCCATTTCGCAGATTAAGAAGTCCAAGGGCGCGGGCAGCATCATGCGGCTCGGCGAGAATGTCAATATGAACGTGCAGTCCATCCCCACCGGTTCTCTCACCCTTGACCTTGCACTCGGCATCGGCGGTGTTCCGAGAGGACGTATCGTCGAGATCTACGGCCCGGAATCGTCAGGTAAGACCACTGTCGCCCTGCATATCATCGCGGAAACGCAGAAGCTGGGCGGCGAGGCGGCATTTATCGATGCGGAACACGCGCTCGATCCCCTCTATGCCAAGGCACTCGGCGTGAATATCAACGATCTGCTCGTCTCCCAGCCCGACTGCGGCGAGGATGCGCTGGAGATCACGGACGCGCTGGTGCGTTCCGGTGCCATCGACGTCGTGGTCGTGGACTCCGTTGCGGCACTCGTTCCCCAGCAGGAAATCGACGGCGACATGGGCGCAAACCATGTCGGTCTGCAGGCAAGACTGATGAGCCAGGCGCTCCGCAAGCTCGCAGGTGCGATTGCAAAGACGAACTGTGTCGTCATTTTCATCAACCAGCTGCGCGAAAAGGTCGGCGTTATGTACGGCAATCCCGAGGTCACAACGGGCGGTAAAGCACTGAAATTCTATGCGTCTGTCCGAATGGATGTACGCAAAACCGAGAATCTGAAAAATGGCGACGAGGCATACGGCAACCATGTCAAGGTCAAGGTCGTCAAGAACAAGGTCGCACCGCCGTTCCGCATCGCGGAATTTGACATCCTCTACGGAAAAGGCATTTCCAAGTCCTCCGAGATCATCGAGGTCGCATCGGCACTTGATGTCATCCAGAAGAGCGGCTCCTGGTTCTCCTACAACGGCGACCGCATCGGACAGGGTAAGGACAATGCGCGCAAGTTCATTGAGGACAACCCCGAGCTGATGAAAGAGATCGAGGAAAAGATCAAGTCCATGTCCCACGATGTCAACAACTTAATGGAAGAAGAATACGACGAGGACGAAGACGAAGAAAGCATCGGCGGCATCATCGAAGACGACGACGAGGACAACGACTTCTCCATCCGTCTGACCGACATCGACGGCGAATAACGGTATCACCCGTGATCACCATCACCGTCACCGCCGCCGAGGAAGCGGAGGGCAGCCGCGGGCGGTTTCTCATCACCTTGAAACTGTCGGACGACGTGCATGAGGAGACGAAGACCATCATGATCTTCCGGTACTTTCTGCGCGAAAAACCGTTCTGCGGCACCGTTCCCGCCGTCGGGGAATTTCTCTCCGCCGAGGAATACGATGCCCTCATGTATGCCGGGGAATGCTCCCGCGCCGCCGTGAAAGCGGTCTCGTTTCTCGCCTACGGCGACAATACCGCCAAAAAACTGTCGGAAAAACTGCGCACCAAGGGATTTTCAAAGGAAGCCAGCACCGCCGCCGTCAGATTCTGTGTCGAAAAACGCTATATCCGGGAGGAGGAACAGCTTGCCCGCCTGATGGAGGTTCTGTGTACACAGAAAAAATACGGCGCGCGCCGTATCCGCCAGGAGATCTGGAACAAAGGCTTCTCCGAGGAGACCGTGAAAGCCGTCTGGGAGGACATTCTGGAAACGCTCGACTTCGATTCCGCCCTTGACGACCGGATACGAAAACTCGGCAGAAGTGCCTTCTCGCCCCCCGATAAGAAAAAACGCACCGTTTCTTCCCTGCTCCGCTACGGATTTTCGTTCGACGAGATCAACCGCGCCGTCCGGCGCGTGTACGGCAGTCTGCCGGAGAAGGAGGAGGAATGGGGAGACGGGGAGGATTTTGAGTGATGATGTCAGCATAAAGGCGACGATGCTGTTTTTGCAAGGAAAAAATAACGAAACAGGGAAGGCGCAGTCGCCTGTATGCCCGCCTTTCTATCATAACCGTTCAGCGTCGCCCTTAATGACAGCATTCCCCGCGTTCCCCCACCCCATCTATCCCACCCAATAAAAAAAATTCAACCAAACAATCACAACAAAAAAACATGAAAAAGAAATCAAAAATCGGATTTATCTCACTCGGCTGTCCCAAGAACCAGGTGGACACCGAGGTCATGCTTGCCGATGTCGTCAAGGCGGGGTATGAGATCACCCCCGACGATACGGAGGCGGACATTGTCATCATCAATACCTGCGCGTTCATCGAGAGCGCAAAGCAGGAGGCCATCGACAACATTCTCGACGAGGCATGGCTGAAAAAGAACGCAAATCTCAAGGGCATCATCGTCACGGGATGCCTTGCCCAGCGGTACAAGGAGCAGGTCTTCGACGAGCTGCCCGAGGTCGATGCGGTGCTCGGTGTCGGGGCATTGCATCATATCGTCGATGCCATCGAGGCGGTGGAGCGCAAACGCCGCTATTCGTCCTTTGACGATGTCAAGGAAATGGAGACGGTCGCCGACCGTGTTGTCACCACGCCCGAATATCTTGCATACCTGAAAATTGCCGAGGGATGCGACAACCGCTGTACCTACTGCGCCATCCCGAACATCCGCGGTAAACTGCACTCCCGCCCGATGGAGGAGCTCATCGCGGAAGCAAAGGATATGGAGAATCTCGGCGCCAGAGAGCTGGTTCTCATCGCGCAGGACACCACGGCATACGGCCGCGACCTCTACGGCGAGGAAAAGCTGGTTGAACTCATCCAGAAGATTACCACTGAGACCACCATCCCGTGGATCCGCGTTCTCTACTGCTACCCCGACAAAATTTCCGATGCGCTGGTCGAGGAATTCCGCACCAACAGCCGGCTTGTCAAATACATCGACCTGCCCGTCCAGCACCTCTCCGACACGGTTCTGCGCCGCATGAACCGCAAAGGCAACAGCGAGACCATTTATGATGCCGTCGCAAGACTGCGCACCGTTCCCGGCATGGTTATCCGTTCCACGTTCATCGTCGGCTTCCCCGGCGAGACCGAGGAGGACTTCCGCATTCTCTGCGAGGGCGCAAAGAAGCTCGACTTCGACCGCGTGGGCGTGTTCACATACTCCCGCGAAGAAGATACCCCCGCCTACGACTTTGAAGACCAGATCGATGAACAGGTGAAGCAGGATCGTTATGACATCCTGATGCGCGAACAGGCAGACCGGAGCCGCGCCCGCGCGGAAGCGATGGTCGGAAAGACCGTCACCGTGCTCGTCGAGGGCTTCGATGCCGTGTCCGAAAACTATTTCGGCAGAACCTATGCCGATGCCTACGACATCGACGGAAAGGTGTTCTTCTCAAACGAGCTCGGCAAGACCCGCTTCAAGGAAGGACAGTTTGTCCTTGTAAAGATCACCGACTGCTACGACGACTACGATCTCGTCGGCGAAGCGGTGAACGGTTGACCTGATAATAAGGAGGCATACATGAATCTCCCCAACAAACTGACCCTTTTGCGTGTCATCATGGCGCCGATTGCAATGATCTTCATCATGTTTCCCATCGGCGGGGAAACGACCGCGCGGATTTTAGCGGCGGTGCTATTTGTTCTGACGGCGCTGACCGATATGCTTGACGGCAAAATCGCGCGGAAATACAACCTCATCACCAACTTCGGCAAATTCATGGACCCGCTTGCGGACAAGTTCATGGTCATCGGAATGCTCGTCACGATGTGCTCGTCCGAAATGTACGCCGCGTTCCGCTCTGTCCTTGTCTGGGTCACGCTGCTCGTCATCCTGCGCGAACTCGCCATCTCCGGCCTGCGGCTCCTGGTCGCTTCCTCCGAGCAGAAGATCGTCGTCCCCGCCAACTGGCTCGGCAAGGTCAAGACCGTCTCCCAGATTGTCTGCATTCTCGTCCTGATCCTCGACCCCCTGGTGCTCTTCTTCGACACCTACCACATCATCGCCTGGATCACCGTCGCTTTCATGGGCATCATGACCGTCTGGTCCGGCGCCAACTACATGAAAGCCTATCTGGGCTTCATTGACCCGAATGAATAACCTACTTTTTCTTGTAAGAAAAAAGTAGGCAAAAAAGAACTTTGTATTGGCTGCGCCGCTGAATTATAAAGGTACGGTTCTTACGAAAAAAAGAATAACTGCTGTATGCAGGAACAAAAAGCCTCCCTCTGTCGAGGGATGGTGTCCGGGTAAGCAAAGCTTACCTGGGAAGCTTCGCTTCCCACGCGAATGCGTGACGGAGGGAGTTTCCCCCGTTGTTTCTCTGCATACAGCATTTTTTCTTTCTCTCAAAACGTCCCATCCAACAGAAAATCCGCGACGTGCATGGTGCGGATGCCCTTATAATTTCCGCCGGCAAAGACATCGGTGCGGAGCACGAATTTCGGATAATTGTCCGGAATGGCAAGTAAACGGTCATATTCCCTGCGCTCGGTGGACTCGGACACGATTTTCTGCGTGACCTGAACATATACGGTCTCATTCTGTTTTTGTGCGATGAAATCGATCTCTCCGTCGCCGTCTTTTCCGGTATAAACGGTATACCCGCGACGGCAAAGTTCCAGATAAACGATGTTTTCAAGCGAAGAAGCGACCGTGTTGTCGTCATAACCGAGAACGCTGTACCGCAGAGCGGTGTCGGCGGGGTAAAATTTCTCCTGCGTTTTCAGAATTTCCCCGCCGTGAATGTCAAAGCGGGAACAGCGGTAGAGCAGGTACGCCTTTTCCAGCTTTTCCAGATACCCGTAGACCGTCTCATTGTCAAGGGTACGGTGCTCCGATTTCAGATAATCGGCAATGGATTTTGCAGAGAAAATGTTGCCGGTGTTGGCAAAGGTATACCGCACGACCCGTTCCAGCTGATCCACTTTCCGGATCTGACTGCGCCGGACAATATCGGAGAAAATCGTGGAATTGTAAATATCGCGGACAATGGTGTAAATTTCTTCCTGCGAATACGGCTGAAGATGGGTCGCCGGGAATCCGCCCTGCCGGAGATAATCGGTGAACGCTCTATAAATGTCCTCCGTGGGAGAATGGGTTTTCCGGAATTCCAGATATTCCGCAAAGGACAAGGTGTAGATATGCGTGGAGATATACCGCCCGGTCAGATAAGTGGAAAGTTCGGAGGACATCATGCGGGAGTTGGAGCCTGTGACGTAAATATCCGCATCAAAATCCGAAAGAATCGAATTGACGACCTTTTCCCAGCCGTCGATCTCCTGAATTTCGTCAAGAAAGAAGTACGTTTTTTGCGTGTCGGAGGTCCGCGCTTTCAGCGCCGCATACAGTTCCCGTGCGGTCATGCCCTCGTATTCCATTGAATCAAAGCGGTAGCTGACGATCTGCTCCGGGGAAATATTCCGCTCTGTCACCAGCTGTTCCATGAGCATTTTCAGAATGGTGGATTTTCCGCTTCTGCGCACACCGGTCAGAATTTTTACAAACGGCGCATCTGCAAACGCCATGATACGGTCGGTATATGTCGGTCTTGGAATCATCGGTCATTCCTCCTTTGGATTTCCTGATTGATAAGATAACTATATTATACCGCAAAACAGCAAAAAATCAATACAGTTTCGGAATATAACCGCAAAACTTTTGGAAATCGGAACGTTTTGCGGTTACGATTTTGGTTATGGGAAAAGAAATCCCGGAATCCCGATGCCGAAATCCCGGTTTTTCTATCATGGGGAATTGAGGGTGGTTTTGCGCAGCAAAATCTTTGCACGAAGTGCAAAGAAAGCCACAAAACCCGTCTGAAAATTTATTTTCAGACTTTATCCGCCGTACTTATCCACCAGTTCCACCGACGAAATGAAATCCTTCTGCACGCCGTCGTCGCCGTCGTAGCGATCCCAGTAGACCACGCCGTCCAGCATGTAGATGTACCACACCTCGTCCGCAACGCACAGCCACGATCCGCCGCTGTCGGCGTTGAAGGGACAAAGGAGCGCGCACTGGCGGTAAAGGTCGTCGGTACTGCGTTCCGGCTGGATCAGCTCATCGACCCACGGCATTGCGCAGGAAACGGTGTCGCCGTCGCCGCGCTTCGAGTAATACGCCATGCCGGAGTCCTTGATCTGGAACTCGTGCTCGATGTCGCCCTCGTAATAGATCCAGTGCGTGTCAAGCAGGGGATTGTCGTCCTCCTCCTCCGCAAACGGATCGTCCCAGTCTTCCCAGTCGTCGTCGTCCGGGAAGTAATAAATGACGTCGTCACCGTCTTCGCTTTCGCTGTTATCCTGTCCCGCCGCGGGATCCTGTTCTGCCATTGCTCTCTCCATTTCTTCAATGGCGGCTTCCGCTTCCGCAGCGGCTTCCTGGTCGCCCATTTCGTAGGCGTACTGTAATGCGGCAAACAGCGCCTCAATGTCCTCATCGGTGTAAACGCGGACGGTATCGGCTTCGGTCACCGCGGGTGCGGGAGAATCGGTCTCCGGTTCTTCCGTTGGATTCTGTTCCTGCGGGGAATTCAGCTCCGGCGCGGCATCCTGCTCGGCAATTGCCATTTCGATCGCTTCCAAAGCGGATTCCGCCGCCAGAATTGCGGCATCGTCGCCGGATTCATACGCCGCTTCCAAAGCGGCAATTGCGGCTTCTACGTCGGCATCGGTGTAAATGATACCCGCGGCAGGATTGCCGGCGGAAACACCGCTGTCCGTGGTATCGTTCTCCGCCTCACCGGATGCGCAGGCGACAGTACCGCACAGAACGGCGAGTAAAAGTAAGGTCGTTGTCAGTTTTTTCATGATGGTATTGAAATATCTCCTTGGGATGGATTGAGAATTGCTTTTTTGATTGAGAAAATGGGGTGGACGGTTCGCAGAGAAGCCCCCCTCCCGGAAGAGGGCTTCCGCGCCGGACAGATACGGCGTCAGTACCAAAGGCGGTGCGAAAAATTGATGTTACCGATATTCCCCACACTCACACATGATCGCACCCGTCGATCTGCACCGGCAGGGGGAACCACTGGGACGCGGTGGGGTCGGAGATGCGTTCGGGGGCAGCGAGGCCGAAGAAATACGCGAGCGCATCCATGTAAGGCAGAACCGTAACCGGCTCGTCAACATGAATCGCGGAAATGTCGGACTTGCCGTTTTCCACACAGATGCGGAACGACTCGTCGCGCGTTTTGCCGTGCCCCGCATTGATGCCGGTAATGGTGTACTGCCGCACGCCGTCCACAAGCCCTTCCGTTGCCGCTTTCAGCGCAAGATAGGCGGAGAGCATTCTGCCGAAGCGGAAGACCGCGATTTTGACGTTGGAGGTGATGCGGCATCCGGCGCCGATTCGGTGGCAAATCGGAATGAGGTCGGTGTCGTACGGCGCAAGATGGATATCCACATCATTGTGGAATTTTAAGTATTCCCGCACGACGTCGCAGAACAGACCGTTGTCCGTGAGCGCAAGTCCGCCGAGCGCACCCGTGAAAAATCCGCAGAAACGGTTGTCCTCACGGGAAAGAATGACACAGGGACGGTCGTAGCCGGCGCACAGAATATCGTACAGTGCCGCGCGCGGGCGCACGGTGTGAACGGTGCGGGAAGAATACAGCGCGTGAATGTCGTCAAGATACGGCGAGGTTTCGTCGATCTCATGAAAATAAACCGCTGTTTCAGGCGCATCCGGGAAATTGTGGCGGATGTTGGTGCGGTTGATGGAAAAGACCCGCGCGCATCCGGCGTTGTCGTAGCCGAAATACTGATACCGCTGTCTCTGCCCGCCGAGATCGGAAAAATCCGCGCCCGCGTCGATCATGTCGTCCAGCGCCATGTTCATAAGGGTCTTCATGTACCCCTTTCCGCGGTGATACGGGTGAACGGCAACATTGCCGATGCCGTGGGAAAGCAGTTCCTCTCCCATCACGGAAAATTTTCTTGGATACACACCGATGGCGGCGCGCAGTTTACCGTTTTCTGCCGCAACGAAATTGTTGTAACAGGGGTCATACTGCTCCTTGTAAAGCCCCGGCAGAAGCTTGAGAAAATCGCGGTCATTTCCGTTGAAGCCGAACACGAGATTGATGAAATCGAGATAATCGCCGCGGTCAAAGCCGACCCCGCGGCCAAGATAAAGGTCGCTCATATGAAGATGCTCCTGTGGTTTTTATTGTGGGGAGATATGAATTTTTTGAGGCATGAATACAAGCGGAACGGTTCGCACAAGAAGCCCTCACCCCTCATGCTCCTTGCAATACGCCTGCACAAATGCGTACAGTCTCGCCGGTTCGTCAAGGATCATGTCATCATCCAGCCCGTGTTCCGCGAGAAATTCCCGCCCGCGGAAGCCCCAGGCGCAGCCGATGCACGGAATGCCGGCGTTCTTCGCCGTTTCGATGTCTACATCAGAGTCGCCGACGTAAAGACATTCATCTTTTGTGACACCCAGCTCCGCCATCGCATCAAACAGGCTGTCCGGCGCGGGCTTCTTCCGTCTTCCTGCCGCTTCATTTTCGCCGATGGCGACGGGAATGTAATCCGAAAAGTATTCCGCGTTCAACTCTTTTACCGCCGCATCAAACTTGTTTGAGACGACCGCCATTTTCCAGCCTTTTTCGTGAAGCGCATAAAGCGAGAGCAGAATCCCGTCATAGGGTGCGGTGTGCAGGCGGCTGTGTTCTGCGTAATACGAACGGAATTCTGCCAGTACCTGCGCGGTCACGTCTTCCGGTGTCATAGGGGGAACGGCGCGTTCGATGAGCTTTTTAACACCGTTCCCGACGAACATCCGTACTTCCTCCTGGCTTCTCTGCGGAAAATGAAATTCCGTCAGCGCATGGTTGACCGCAAGATAGAGATCGGTCAGCGTGTCAAGTAAGGTGCCGTCCAGATCGAACAAAAGTGTGGAGTATTTCATAGTTTCAATAAAAGGGGAAAATCAGAGGGTGTTCGCACGGTCCTCGATGTTCTTGCGGAAATTGATGATGTCGTGCGTGTATTCGTTGTTCATAAATTCGGAGGTGATGACGAAATCTGCCGTCGCGCGGTTGTTGGCGATCGGGATGTCGTAGACCTGCGCGATGCGCAGAAGCGCCTTGACGTCGGGGTCGTGCGGCTGTGCTGCAAGCGGGTCGGAGAAGAAGATCACAAGGTCGATCTTGCCGTCCACGATGCGCGCACCGATCTGCTGGTCGCCGCCGAGCGGGCCGGAATTGTATCCGCGCACGGGAAGACCCGTTTCTTCCGCCACCATGCGCGCGGTCGTACCCGTACCGCACAGAAAATGGCGTTCGAGAATGGCCTTGTTTTTCTTGCACCAGTCAATCATGTCGTGCTTCTTGGAGTCGTGCGCGATCAGCGCAATGTTCTTCTGACGGCCAATGACCATACTGATTTTTTCGTTTTCAAACATAGTATCAATCCTTTCTTTGGGTTGAAATGGTGGTGGAATGGAATATTTTTGATTTTGTTTGTTGTTTGAGGGGAGGTTTTTTGTGCGAACCGTTTCGTTTATTTCCTTTCCCCAAGCACGCCTGTCACGATAGACGTCTCACATCTACGAAACCTCAAAACCCCCTCATCACCTGCTGAACCTCTGTAACCCGTTTCCGCTCGGTATCGAGCACAAACAAGGCACCCTGCAACATAATCGGCGTTTCCGCCAGCTCAAATCGCACGGGCATTTTCGTCGTCAGCTTTTCAATGATAATATCCCGCCGCACGCCGAGAACGCTTTCGGTGGGGCCGGTCATGCCAAGGTCGGTAATGTAGCCGGTGCCGCCCTTGAGAATGCGTAGGTCGGCGGTCGGGACGTGGGTGTGCGTGCCGACGACCACATTCACGCGGCCGTCGAGATAATACCCCATCGCCAGCTTTTCGCTGGTCGCTTCCGCGTGGAAATCGAGAACGGAAACGTCATATCGCCCCGCTTCCCGCGAAAGAATTTTGTCAACGGCGGCAAACGGGCAGTCGAGCGCATCCATGTAAATGGTCCCTTGCGCGTTCATAATAAGAACGCGGTATCCCATGACGTTGTACACGGTGTACCCCGCGCCGGGACAGGAGGCGGGGTAATTGGCGGGTCGGATGATCTGCTCCGAATTTGCAAGAAAATCGCGGAGATCGCGCTTCTGCCAGATGTGGTTTCCTGAGGTCAGAACGTCCACACCGCAGAACAGAAGTTCCTTTGCTGTGGAGAGATCCAACCCGTTTCCCTGCGATGCGTTCTCCCCGTTTGCGATGACAAGATCGGCGCGCAGCTCCGTGCGCAGGGAGAACAGATTTTTCGATAAAACATCGACCGCCGCAGGTCCGACGATGTCACCGACGGTGAGAATGCGTAAAAGGCTCATTTATGACCATTGCTTTTGCGTAGCAAAAGCTTCCTTTTCAGGGGAATTGTGGGTGGTTTTGCGCAGCAAAATCTTTGCACGAAGTGCAAAGAAAGCCACAAAACCCGTTTGAAATTTTATTTCAAACTTTACTCCTTTGTGGAAAACAGATAGAAAAGAGAACGGACTGCTCGCCCCGCGCTCCCGTCTCATACGGGGACAACAGGGTGCAGTCCGTGATCGCGTGCGGTTCCGGAGATGCGGCAGCAGCCGCAAGACAGGACTGCTTAATAATAATTACTTCGCGTAATCCACGGCGCGGTCTCTCCCAGCGAAAGCCGAGCGGTGGAAACGTATCCGAATTACTTTGCGTAATCGACCGCTCTGCTTTCGACGAGAAATCCGCGCCGAGAAAGCCAACGGTATTACTTTGCGTAATCCACGGCGCGGCTTTCTCTGATGATATTGACCTTGATCTGTCCCGGATACTCAAGCTCCGATTCGATCTTCTTGACAATATCTTTGGCGACAAGCACCATACGGTCGTCGGAGACCTCCTCCGGCTTGACCATGATGCGGATCTCGCGACCAGCCTGGGTGGCGAAGGATTTTTCGACACCGGGGAAGCTGTTCGCAATTTCCTCGAGCTTCTGCAGACGCTTGATGTAGTTTTCAAGGTCTTCCCGTCTTGCACCGGGACGAGCCGCGGACAGGTCGTCGGCGGCATCCACGATCATGGCGGTGAGGGTCTGCGGCTCCACGTCGCCGTGGTGCGCCTCAATTGCGTGAATGACTTCCTTGCTTTCCTTGTACTTGCGTGCGATGTCAACACCGAGCTGGACGTGAGAGCCCTCCACCTCCTGCGTCAGCGCCTTGCCGATGTCGTGAAGCAGACCGGCGCGCTTTGCAATGACGGGGTCGGCACCCAGCTCGTCGGCGATCATGCCGGAGAGCAGTGCGACCTCAATGGAGTGGTTGAGGACATTCTGACCGTAGCTGGTACGGAATTTCAGGCGTCCGAGCAGGCGGACAAGCTCCGAGTTGATGCCGTGAATGCCGACCTCAAAGACGGCACGTTCCCCGGCCTGCTTGATGATGGCGTCCACCTCACGACGGGATTTTTCCACCATTTCTTCGATGCGCGCGGGATGGATGCGGCCGTCGGCAATGAGCTTTTCCAGTGCCAGACGGGCAACCTCGCGGCGGATGGGGTCAAAGCTGGAAAGCGTGATGGCTTCCGGCATATCGTCGATGATGAGATCGACCCCCGTCAGCGTTTCGATGGTGCGGATGTTGCGGCCCTCACGGCCGATGATGCGGCCCTTCATTTCGTCGTTTGGCAGATTGACCACCGAGACGGTCGCCTCGGATACCAGGTCAGCCGACAGCCGCTGGATGGCGAGGGTGATGATGTTGGTCGCTTTCGCGTCCGCTTCTTCTCTTGACTGCTGTTCGATTTCGATGACACGTTTTGCGGCATCGAGCTTTGCTTCTTCTTCAATTTTGGAAACAAGCTCGTTCTTTGCCTCCGCGACAGTCAGACCCGCCAGCTGCTCAAGCACGGTGACTTCCTGTGCTTTGAGCCGTTCCAGCTCTTCGGCTGCCTCGGTGTTTTCTTTCATCTTTCTGTTCAAAGCTTCTTCCTTGCGGTCAGCCGCTTCGTGCTTGCGTTCCAAGGCTTCTTCTTTCTGCGCGTTTTTGCGCTCCAGTCTGGATACTTCCGCACGGCGGTCCTTGATTTCCCGCTCGGATTCGTTTTTCGTCTGGAGGATTTCCTCCCGGGCTTCAATCAGTGCTTCCTTCTTCTTCGTCTCACCGAGTTTGACGGCTTCGTCGATGATGGACTTTGCCTTTTCCTCAGCCGAGCCGATCTCGGCTTCCCCGACCTTTTTCCGGTACAGGTAACCGCCGAGTGCGCCCGCGACGAGACATACCACAGCAATCAAGGCAGAAATAAAATACTGCATAGTACAGTCCTCCTTGATTGAAATAGAATCATAACATATCTATTTTAATGTATTTTTGCGAACTTGTCAAGGGGTTTTCATGAATTTCTTATTTTTCCTTGCAGATTATATGCACCCGCAACCCGAAAAAGTAAATAATATTATAATATTGTGAAGAAAAAGTTGACAAATCCGCAATTTCGGAGTACAATATATAGTGTATATCCCAAGAAAAACGATACTGCAAACAAAGAAGGAACAAACGACGTATGATTCGCTCAATGACCGCCTACGGGCGCGCAAAACAGCAGGTGAACGGCAAGGACATCACGGTGGAGATCCGTTCCGTCAACAACCGTTACTACGACTGCACGGTGAAAATTTCCCGGCTGTACGGCTTCTTGGAGGAGCGCGTGAAGAGCCATCTCAAGGATGCGGGCATCTCCCGCGGCAAGGTGGACGTGTTTATCAACATCGACCTGGTGGACACGCAAGGGGTCACCGTCGCGCTTGACGAAGCGTATGCAAAAAGCTATATCGAATCCCTTTACCGTCTGCGCGATGCCTTTGACTTGAAAGACGACATTTCCGTCATGCGGGTCGCCGCAAACAGAGATATTTTCGCCGTGACAAAGCCGGAGGAGGACACCGAGGGCGACTGGAACGATCTCTGTACCGTCCTTGACGAAGCGCTTGCCGGATTCCTCTCCATGCGGGAAGCCGAGGGCGCACGGCTGTGCGCGGACATCTGCGCCAAAAAGGCAAACCTGGAAGCGGCAGTCCCGGAAATCGAAGCACTGTCAAAGGAAGATACCGCAAATTATGCCTCCAAGCTCGAAGCAAGACTGCGCGGGGTGCTCGCCGACCATGAGCTGCACATCGAGGAGTCCCGCATCTTAACCGAATGTGCCGTCTTTGCGGACAAGGTGGCGGTCGATGAGGAGACCGTGCGCCTGCAGAGCCACTTCCGGGCGTTTGACGAAATGCTCTCCGCCGAAGAACCCATCGGACGGAAGCTTGACTTCCTCATCCAGGAAATGAACCGCGAAACGAACACCATCGGCTCCAAGGCCTGCGACGTGCGGATTGCAAAGATTGTCGTTGATATGAAAAACGAGATCGAAAAGATCCGCGAGCAGGTGCAGAACATCGAGTAAGCCGGAAACGATCGCATGAACAGATTCATCAACATCGGCCACAGCAATATGGTTGCCGCCGACCGCATCATCGCCGTCGTCAGCCCCGATTCCTCCCCCGTCAAACGCCTTGTGCAGGACGCCAAAGAGGACGGCCGCGTCATCGACACCACCGCCGGAAAAAAGACCCGCGCCGTCCTTGTCGCCGACACGGGACACGTCATCCTGTGCGCTTTGCAGACCGAGACCATCACCGCACGTCTGAACGGCGGCGGGGAGAGTGCGGAGGCGGAATCCGCGGAGGAGACGGAGCGTTCGGAAGAAAACGATGTAAACGGTTAAAACGACGTGTCCGGTTAATTTGTAACATAACATCGGCAAGAACACAAACGGAAAAGTTTTTCGTGCGAACCTTTCTGCTTGTATTCTTGCCAATGTAAAGTTTTTACTGCAACAACGTATTCCAAAACACCGGAAGCGCCCAGCGTCAAACAATATCATCATCGCCACATTACCGAAAGGATTATAAAAAATAACGACCCATGAACAGAAATCCATCCAGACAGGGAATCCCCTTTGTATTGTCCGGCCCGTCCGGGTGCGGAAAGGGCACCATTGTAAAGGCACTGCTTGAAAAATACCCCGACCAGTTCGCACTGTCCGTGTCCGCCACCACGCGCGCACCGCGCCCCGGCGAGGAGAACGGCGTACACTACCATTTCATTTCGGGAGAGGAATTTGAGCGCCGCATCGCAGAGGACGAGATTTTAGAATACACTACCTACTGCGGCAACTATTACGGCACCCCGAAAAAGGAGCTGTACGAGCGCACCGCCGCCGGCATCAATGTCATTCTGGAAATCGAGGTCGAGGGCGCGATGAACGTCCGCCGTCTCTGCCCCGAAGCCGTCCTCATTTTCGTCCTGCCGCCCGACCCCGAAACGCTGGAAGCCCGTCTCCGCGGCCGCGGAACCAACACCGAGGAGGACATCAAAAACCGCCTTTTAACCGCCAAACGCGAAATTGCCGTGATGAAAGATTACGACTATGTCGTCATCAACGAGGACGGCGGCGCGGAAATTGCGGCAAAGGAAATCGCAGGCATCATCTTTGCGGAACAGCATAAAATTGAGCGATGCCCCGAGGCGGCGAAGGCGTTTATCGGATAAGCATTTTCGGATTTGAAGATCCCATTTATTATATCTGCAAAAATGCCCCCATTATGCCCATTATGTTTGTAGGGGAGCCTAATAGGCTCCCGAAATCACTGAATCGTTCTGTCTTTGTATAGGTTTGAGAATAAAATAATTTAATTTTACACCCGTGAGAAAGGTTATCAAATCTGGCGGGAGCCTACTAGGCTCCCCTACAAACCAAACGGAAAAAAGCAAATCCAACGAAAAAGAAAAATTATAAAACAAGGAGTCCAAAACCATGATCTATCCTTCCATCGACGAAATCACCAAAGGCAAATACAACCGTTATACCCTCTGCATCGCAACCGCGAAGTGCGCGCGCATCGTAACAGATGAATATGTCGCACAGAGAGAGATCGCAGAGAAAATGCTCGCCAATAAGGAGACCGATAAGAGTCTTGCTTCCATGATCAAGCGGGAGATCCGTGACGATAAGGCGGTCAAGACAGCCATCAAGCGTCTTTATAACGGCGAGTACAGCATCAAGGAGAGCGACGAGCCGGATAAGAGTATGCGCATTCCGCATAATGTTTACGATTCGTATTCCATGAGAATGGCGGATGAACTGCTCACAGACGACGATTCCGATCTCGATGAGGACAGACTCGACGACGATCGCGATGACGATGACAGTGTCCGTCTTGACCGCGACGGCAGAGAAGAAGAAGAACTGTAAGAAGTAAAGCGCGAAGCGTAAGAAACGATTTATGGAATACGTCGCCGTCCGCATTCTGGATATTCCTTATCATGTGGATAAACCGTATGCCTATTATCTGCCGCCCCAGACAAACGACGGAGATGGACTGGGCGGAACAGTCGGCATTGGCAGCTTTGTCATGGTTCCGTTCGGCGGAGGAGCAAACCGCCGCGTGATGGGCATCGTCACGAAGTGCATGACGGAGGAGACTTTGCCCCATGACCTTGACCCGAAGAGATGCAAACCCGTTTCAAAGCTCGTGTCGGCGGAATTTGTGCTGTCCGATGAGCTGATGTCACTGTGCCAATTTATAGCGGAGAATACATTCTGCACGTTCGGCGATGCCGCAAAGACTGTGATTCCCGCGGGTGCGCTGAAGCGGATGTATGAACAGTATGAAGTTTCCCATGATGCGGATGCAGAGAGATTGTATCTTGAAAAATACGCACCGTATGAATGTATGGAGCGTACTGTTTATGAGGGTATCCGCCGTGCAAAGAGCGTCCGGCGAGAGAAGCTGGAGGGAAAATTCGGCACAGGAAGCACTGCCGCCGCGGAGAGCATGGTGAAAAAGGGCATTCTCGTCCGCAGAACGCGCCTGTCCGGCTCAGAGAACAGCGCATCCAGCGAATTTATACGCAGTCTTCTGCCGCAGGAGGATCTGCTCGGTCTGATAGAGAACAACAGCCTCATCCGTGAAAAATACCATTACCGCCGCAGAAGCGAGGTCTGCATCTCCCTTATGAAACGGTTGTATGAGCAGGAGGGAGACGAGATTTCCCGCACGGAGCTGACAGGGGAGTACAACATCCCGTGGAAAGCCGTCACGGAGCTGGAAAAGTCCGGAATCCTTGCAGTCAGACACCAGACGGAATACCGCAACCCTTATGCCGCGGCGGCACAGCTTGCGCCGAAGGACGACAATATTTTAAGTCCCGCGCAGGAGGAAGCACGGCGGCAGCTGTCTTCCCTTTATGAAACCCATACGGCAAAGGCGGCACTGCTTTACGGCGTGACAGGATCGGGCAAGACCCGCGTCATCAAAGCGATGATGGATGAAGTCATCGCCGACGGCAGACAGGTCATTATGCTGGTGCCGGAAATTTCTCTTACCCCACAGTCCGTGTCGGTGTTCTGCTCCTATTACGGGGACAGGGTCGCTGTTCTGCATTCGGGACTGTCGGCGGGAGAACGACTGGACGTGTGGAGACGGGCGAAAAGGGGGGATGTCGATCTGGTGATCGGCACGCGCTCCGCGGTGTTTGCGCCGTTTGATCGGCTCGGCATGATCGTCATCGACGAGGAGCAGGAGCATACCTACAAGTCCGACATCACCCCGAAATACCACGCCCGCGATGCCGCACGGTTCCGCTGTGCAAAGAACGATGCGCTGTTGCTGCTGGCATCCGCGACCCCGTCGTTTGAAAGTTTTTATAAAGCGGAAAAGGGCATCTACACCCTTGTCCGTCTCACGGAACGGTACGGCGGTGCCAAGCTGCCCGAGGTCGTGATGGCGGATATGCACGAGGTTTCCGTTGACAACAGCAACAGCGAAACGCCGCTCGGACCGGTGCTGTCCGATGCCATAAGAGAAACGAAAGAGAAAAACGAGCAGGCGATTCTGTTCATCAATCGGCGCGGGTACAACAAATACATCGCGTGCCTGTCCTGCCGGGAACCCATCATGTGCCCGCACTGTTCCGTGCCGATGACCTTGCACCAGAGATACCGCGGTGGCGCAGCGGAGACCTTTGAGGACGGAACGATCACCGGCGTTCTTATCTGCCACTATTGCGGGGAACGGGTGACACCGCCGATGACGTGTCCCGCGTGCGGCGCGCCGCATCTTCATGCGTTCGGATACGGAACGGAACGTGCGGAGCGTGATGTGGAAACGCGCTTCCCCGACATCTGTACCGTAAGAATGGATATGGACACAACGCAGGGGAAGTTTGCGCACGAGGAGATCCTGGAAAAGTTCCGGAACCGCGAGGCGGACATCCTGCTCGGCACGCAGATGGTCACAAAAGGACACGATTTCCCGCGCGTGACGCTGGTCGGTGTGCTTGCGGCGGATGCGCTTTTATATCAGGACGACTACCGCGCCGCGGAAAAGGCGTTTTCCCTCATTACGCAGGTCATCGGCCGCGCGGGACGGGGTGCGCTTGCCGGCCGCGCCATCATCCAGACCTACAATCCGCAGAATGAAGTCTTGCAGCTTGCCGCAAAGCAGGACTTTGAGACGTTCTACAGAGGTGCCATCCGGATGCGGGAGGCGATGGTCTTCCCGCCGTTCTGCGATATGGTGCTCATCTCGTTTTCTTCCGCCGAGGAGACCGAGGTCATGGCGGCGGCGGGTAAATTCTCCCGGAGACTGTCTGCCCTGACCGCCCCGGACGGCGAATTTTCCGATGTCCCCATCGTCGTGTTCGGCCCGTTTGAAGCGCAGATCTACAAGCTGAATGAACGGTACCGGATGCGCATGATCCTCAAATGCCGCACCAACCGCCGCACCCGCACCTTGCTCGAAAGCCTTATGCGCGAATTTTCCGCCGTCTGCGGAAACCGCGTGAGCATCGGGATCGATGTGAATCCGAGTAATCTGTGAGAGGGCAGAATGGGAAGGTTTATTGTGCGAACCGTTCAGCCTGCATTCTTGCCAAAGCATTCATCCAACCAATTAACCAAGGAGAAAAAATAACACTATGGCCAAACTGAAAATCTTAACCGACGGCGACACGGCGCTTCGCCTGAAAAGCCGGCCGGTTTCCGTCGTCAATGACAGAATCCGCACCTTACTTGATGACATGACCGAGACCATGCGGTCAGCGGACGGATGCGGTCTTGCCGCACCGCAGGTCGGTGTTCTGCGGCGGGTCGTCGTCATGGAAACGGAACCCGGTACGGTACTGGAACTCATCAATCCCGTCATTGTCGAGAGAAAAGGCGAACAGCACGAAATCGAGGGCTGTCTTTCCGTCCCCGGCAGACAGGGGTATACGCACCGCCCCGCATATGTCAAAGTTGAGGCGCTCGACCGCAACGGCGATCCCATCACTTTGGAGGGAGAGGGTCTGCGCGCAAGATGCTTCTGCCACGAGATCGACCATCTGGACGGCATTCTGTATATCGACCACGCCGAGATGGTTGACGAGAAATAAGGAGTACCGGGCACGATGAAAATTCTGTTTATGGGAACCCCGGAATTCGCCCGCGACCAGCTGTCGGCACTGTGGGAATCCCGCGCTGAAACCGGTTGGGAGATCGTCGGCGCCGTTTCCCAGCCCGACAAACCGAAAGGCCGCGGCTACAAGCTCATTCCAACACCGGTAAAGGAATACGCCACAGCGAACAATATTCCCGTTTTTCAGCCGGAAACCGTAAAAGACGAAGCATTCGCCGCACTGCTGGATACACTCGCGCCTGACCTCATCGTCGTTGCGGCATACGGAAAAATGCTGCCGAAAAACGTCCTTGACTTCCCGCGGTACGGCTGTATCAACGTCCACGGCTCCATCCTGCCTGCGTACCGCGGCGCCGCGCCCATCCAGCGCGCCTTGATGGACGGACTGAAAGTCACCGGCAACACCATCCAGTATATGGCTGCCGGCATGGATACCGGAGACATCATCTCGGTCGGAGAAGTGACGGTCGGCGAGGACGAGGACTTCGGTTCCCTTTACGACCGCATGGGAAAAGCGGGGGCAGAACTCTTACTCGATACCGTTAAAAAAATCGAAGCCGGTATCGCCACCCGCACCCCGCAGGATGATACGCGCGCGACCTTTGCCCCGAAAATCGACAAAGCGGAATGCAGACTTGATTTTTCGGCGGATGCCAGAATGCTTCATAACCGCATCCGCGCCCTGTCCCCCGCACCGCTTGCCTTTGCGTATCTCACCCACGACGGCGAGACGAAAATGCTGAAGCTTGTCAAAGCGGAAGTGGAAAAAGAAGACGGCGAACACGACAATCCCGGAACGGTTCTCGCAGTGGATGCGAAAAAGGGATATATTTCCGTTGCCTGCGGGAAAGGAATCCTCCGTGTGACTGCATTGGTTCCCGAGGGAAAGGGTAAAATGAATGCAGGCGATTTCATCCGAGGAAGAAAGATCGCAGAGGCGGATTTGTTGGGGTAAGAGGTTTTTGCCGACATTGGGCAAGAATGGAAGCTGAACGGTTCGCACTCAAAACCTCCATCATCCTCCCACACTCATAAAAAATCGAGGAACCCACCATGCCATACGGAACCTATTATTACGGAATAGACCTTTCCTATTTTCTCCTGCTCATCCCGGTGCTCATCTTTTCGCTCTGGGCGCAGGCGAAGGTGCAGAGCACGTTCAGAAATTACAACGCCGTCACCAATGCCCGCCGCATGACGGGATACGATGCGGCACGGCTGATTCTGGACAGAAACGGCTTGTCCGGGGTGCGCATCGAGCACATCGCCGGAAATCTGACCGACCATTACGACCCGAAAACCAACGTCATCCGCCTGTCGGACAGCGTATATAATACCCCCAGCATCGCGGCGGTCGGTGTCGCGGCGCATGAAGCGGGACACGCGGTGCAGTACGCCGTCGGATACGGCCCCATCAAGCTCCGCGCATCCATCGTCGGCGCAACGCAGTTTGCTTCAAAATGGTCGGTGTTCATCCTGCTCTTCGGACTGCTTCTGTCAAACAGCCTGCTGGCTTACGTCGGCTTCTGGCTGTATGTCGTTGTCGCATTTTTCCAGCTCATTACCCTGCCCGTCGAATTCAACGCCTCCCGCCGCGCGCTGACTGCATTAGAAGAAGGCGCCGCCCTTGACCGGGACGAACTTTCCGGCGCCAAAAGTGTCCTCTCCGCCGCCGCCATGACCTACGTCGCGGCACTCTTGTCCGCACTGGTGCAGCTTCTGCGGCTCTGGGGGATGGTGTCGGGGAACAATAACAGGCGGAGGAGATAAGAGAGACGGCATTTATTATGTGTGTAGGGGCGTCCCGGTTTCGCGGAGCGAAACGCTTATGCCGACCGGTGATCTGAAAATCTTTCGCACTGTTGAATGATTTATCATATGTCACCGCATCGCGGTGACCGTTACCGTTGCACGGTGACCACGGGAGCAAGGTTTCGCAAAGCGCATAATAATATCCACATCGTCTCTTATCCGCCGACAGCATCACCTTTTGCCACAGAATCTCCCCTCCAAACATCCATTATCATAAATTACAATCAATCACATTTCGCCCTCCGGGCGAAAAGTTTCCATACCTCTTCACTATTCACTCCCCAAAATCTCTCCCACCAAAGGAATTACACATACCCATGACCCCACGCGAGGCGGCGTTTGTATCGCTGCAAAAATACGAAAACAACAAAAAATTCGCCAACATTGAGGCGGACACGGCCATCCGGCGGAACGGGCTGGAGGGCGCGGATCGTGCGCTGTATACGGCGATCTTTTACGGCACCATTGAGCGCAAGATCACGCTGGATTACCTTATTGACCGGCTGTCGGCAAGAAAGCCCGGCGACATTGACGCAAACGTCCGCATTATCCTGCGGCTGTCGCTTTATCAGATGAAATACCTTGACCGCGTGCCGGATTACGCGATTCTCGACGAAGCGGGAGAACTTTGTAAACGGTTCGCGGCAAAGAGTGCTGTGGCGTTCGTCAATGCCGTTCTGCGCGCGTACCGCAGACAGGAGAACGACATCCGCTTCCCCGACAGAAAGACCGATACCACCGGGTATCTCTCGGTCACATATTCCTACCCCGATTGGCTGTGTCAATTATGGCTTGACAGCTACGGATACAATAAAACCGAAGCCATTTTCCGCGCCTTTGAGGACAATCCCCCCATCACACTGCGGGTCAATACGCTGAAAACGACGACAGAGGAGCTGCTCACCGCACTCAAAGCAAAGACCATCGGCGCAAAGGAGACCGCAAACGTAAGCAACGGCATCCGCCTGTCCTGCCATTGCCCGATCGAGGAAATTCCCGGCTTTTCGGAAGGCTTGTGGTTTGTGCAGGACGAGGCATCGCAGATCGCCGTTTCCGTGCTTGACCCCCACCCCGGAGAAACGGTTATTGATGCGTGCGCCTGCCCCGGTGGAAAGAGCTTTTCCACAGCCCTGTGGATGGAGAACACCGGAACGCTCCGTTCCTATGACTTACACAAAAACAAGCTGAAGCTCGTTACGGAGGGCGCGGAGAAGCTCGGCATTTCCATTTTGGAAGCAAAAGAGCAGAACGGCGCGGTCTTTGTGCCGGAGCTGGAAAATTCCGCTGACCGTGTCTTGTGCGACGTCCCCTGCTCCGGGCTTGGGGTGCTGTCCAAAAAACCCGACATCCGCCACAAGCAGGCGGACGAGATCACCCGTCTGCCCGCCATCCAGTACGCGATTCTCGATAACTGCTCGCGTTATGTGAAGCCCGGCGGCACGCTGGTCTACTCGACCTGTACCTTAAATCCCGCCGAAAACGAAAACAATGTCACGAAATTTCTGTCCGAACATCCCGATTTCCACGCAGTGCCGGTTCACATCGGCGCGAGAATTGCCGAGTCCGGAATGCTGACCATCTTCCCCGATGAATTTCCGGGATGCGACGGATTTTTCGTATCAAAAATGGAAAAACTGCAATGACGACCGAAAACCGGACAAACGAAAAAACAGACCTGCTCTCGATGTTTCCGTGTGAGGTGGAAGACTTCTGCCGGGGTATCGGTGAGCCGCGCTTCCGCGCAGGACAGATCTTCAAATGGATGCACGCGGGGGAAGAATTTGACGGAATGTCGAACCTCTCCAAAGCCCTGCGGGAAAAATTAAAGGAAAAAGCTGTCCTTTACTACCCGAAAATCGCGGAAAAATTCGTGTCGCAGAAAGACGGCACGGTCAAATATCTCTGGGAGCTTTACGATGGGCAGAACGTGGAAAGCGTGTTCATGCGCTACCACCACGGTAACACCATCTGCATCTCCACCCAGGCGGGGTGCCGCATGGGATGTGCGTTCTGCGCATCCACCCTGGGCGGCAGGGTGCGCAATCTGCTTCCCGCCGAAATGCTCGGGCAGGTCATCATGGCACAGCGCGACATGGGAGAACGCATCTCCGGCATCGTGCTCATGGGCATCGGCGAGCCGCTGGACAACTACGACAACGTGATGCGCTTTCTGCGCCTGGTCAACGACCCCGCAGGACTGAACATCGGCTACCGCCATATTTCCCTTTCCACCTGCGGCCTTGTGGACGGCATCGACCGTCTCGCGGACGAAGGACTTCCCATCACACTGTCCGTTTCCCTGCACGCCCCGACCGATGCACTCCGCTCGGAGATCATGCCCGTCAACAATAAGTGGAACGTCGAGCAGCTCCTGCGCGCTTCCGTGCGGTATTTTGAGAAGACCGGCCGGCGCATCTCCTTTGAATATACCCTCATCGCAGGAAAAAACGACACGCGCGAGGGCGCGGCACTGCTCGTTTCTGCCATGAAGCAGTACATCGGGCGGAAAATGCCCATTCACATCAACTTGATTCCCGTCAATCCCATCAAAGAACGCGATTTTGAAGCATCGGAAAAGGAAAGCATCCGGCGCTTTGCCGAATATCTCGAAAAAAACGGCATGACCGCCACCGTCCGCAGAACATTGGGCCCCGACATCAATGCATCGTGCGGACAACTGCGCAATAAGGAAAACCAGAGCAGGATGGGGACGTGAGAGGGAGACCTTGCTTGGGCAAGGACACAAACTGAACGGTTCGCACGCAAAACATTGCCTAATGGGCGCCCCTACAGACGTAATAGATGCGGTTTTTCTTAAGTTGACAGCATTGCCCCAAGGGGAAGGTTTATCGTGCGAAGCTTCCCGCCTGCATTCTTTCTAAAAGTGAATCAATCCCTCAACCCCAATCAATCCTCAACTTCAACTCATAAAACAAGGAGTGAGCAACAAGCTATGATCCTCAACGGCAAAACGGACGTCGGACTGCGGCGGAAGAACAACCAGGACAGTTTCGTCATCCGGCAATGGAACGACATCGGCTGCGCTTTGGGCGTGGTCTGCGACGGCATGGGCGGCGCGAACGGCGGGAACATCGCCAGTGCGCTTGCGTGCGAGACCTTTGTGCGCGCGGTGGAGCGCTTCATGCTGTCCGAAAAAGTGAAGAACGGAAGCGCGACCGAGGGGGATTATTCCTCCATGCTGGCGCACGCGGTTTCGGATGCCAATCAGGCGGTGTTCCGCTGTACAGAGCGGGACGAGAGTCTGCGCGGCATGGGAACGACGCTTGTCGCATCTCTGGTCGTCTCGAGTGCGCGCGGACGGGTTCTGTACGCCGTCAACGTCGGGGATTCGCGGCTGTACCTATACAACCGCGGGCGCATGACACAGATCACGCGCGACCACTCGCTTGTGCAGTACCTGCTCGATGCGGGAAAATTGACCCCCGAGGAAGCAAAGGACTACCCGAACCGCAATGTCATCACGCGCGCGGTCGGCATTGAACGCGGCATCGAGGCGGACATCTTTTCCGTTGATCTGTCCTCCGTTGGCGCGGATGCGCTGGCACTGCTCTGCTCGGACGGTCTGTCGGCATATGTGGAAAAGAACGACATCTGCGCGCTTCTGCGCGAAGCCGCATCCGACCCCCACGAAACCTACAACGGCGCAAAAGCCGCCCAGAAGCTCATCGATGCCGCCAATGCGGCGGGAGGCCCCGACAACATCACGGTGCTGCTCATCCGCTTCCGCGGAGAAAGTGCGCTGGACGGGGAAACGGCAGCGAGCGAATCCACGCAAAGCGAGACAACGCTTGCAAACGAATCCATAAATCACGCGGAAAAGGATGGACTGCATGGAACAGTTTGATAAATATGTAGGCCAGGTCTTTGACCGGCGTTATAAGATCAACAAGATCATCGGCATCGGCGGCATGGCGGTCGTGTTTGAAGCGCACGATATGCTGATGAACCGCACCGTCGCCGTCAAGATGCTCAAAGAGGAGATCAACAACGATGCGCAGTCGGTGAAGCGCTTTATCAACGAATCCCGCGCCGTTGCGATGCTCAACCACCCGAATATCGTCAACATTTACGACGTTTCGGTAAAAGACGACATCAAGTATATCGTCATGGAGTATATCCACGGCATCACCTTAAAAAATTATATGAACCGCAAGGGTGTCATCGGCTGGAAAGAAGCAATGTCCTATATGGAGCAGATTCTCAAAGGTCTGGAACACGCCCACGCCAAGGGCATCATCCACCGCGACATCAAGCCGCAGAATATCATGCTCCTCAAAAACGGTGTCATCAAGGTCACGGACTTCGGCATTGCCAAGCTTCCCAACACCGAGACCGTCACGATGACCGACAAAGCCATCGGCACGGTATACTATATTTCCCCCGAACAGGCATCGGGAAAGCCGATCGACCCGCGCTCCGACCTCTATTCGCTCGGCGCGATGCTCTACGAAATGGTCACGGGACAGCTGCCGTTCTACGCGGAGTCGTCCGTGTCGGTCGCACTCATGCAGGTCAACGACAATCCCGTGCCGCCAAGAGAACTGAACCCGTCTCTGCCAAAGGGTCTTGAACAGATCATCCTCTGCGCGATGGAAAAGGAGCCTGACTACCGCTACCAGAGTGCCTCTGAGATGCTTCACTGTGTCATGCAGCTGCGGACAAGACCCGACACCGTGTTCCCCGACCGGCATCCGGGAGAAGAAGCGGATACCGACCGCGCAAAGAACAAGGTAAGGCCCACCGCGGGAACGCGCCGCAGAAAACGCCGCGGAAGCTATTCGATGTTCCCTGTCATATTGGGCGTTGCGCTGTCGTTTATGATCGTGATGGGCGCGGCGATCTTCTATATCCTCTCCCAGCTCATCATCGCGGAAGAGGACAACGATTATGAGACCATTACCGTGGAGAATTTCGTCGGAATGCTTTATTCCGAGGAACTGCTGGCGGGCATGGAGAACAGCGAATATTACGTCATTGAGACGGAATCTGTCTATGATGCGGATACCCCGGAAAATACCATCATCGCGCAGGAGCCTGCCGAGGGAACGGCAAAAAAAGTAAGTGAGCAGAACGAACAGCTTTGCACCGTCACCCTGACGATCTCCCGCGGCGCGGAAACGTTCAAGCTCCCCGACCTGACCGGGCAGGAATACCGGCAGGTGGAGCTTCTGCTTGACCGCATGGGACTGAAATATACCGTCATCGAGGAATATCACGACACCGCGCTTGACGGTTACGTTTATAAGATCGACCCCGGTGCCGGCGATACCGTGACCAGCGGCGATACCGTCACGCTGTACGTCTCCAAAGGACAGGAGATCGAATACGTCACCGTGCCGAATTTCCTCGGTCTGACCCGCGATGAGGCGATGAAGGTGCTCATTGAAAACGATCTCGCGCTCGGAAAGGTCAATTATGTCGCCTCCGACCTGCCCATCGGCACGATTCTGTCCCAGTCGAAGCCCGAGTTTGCTTCTGTGCCGAAATCCGCGACGAAGATCGACTTCACCGTCTCCGGCGGCCCGAATTACGACCCCGAAGCCGAAGCCGCAAAAGAACAGGAAACCGAAACAGAAAGTCCCGACGGTGATAACGGATGACAGACCATAAAACCGGCATCATCGTCCACGGCGTGGGCGGGCTTTACCGCATCCGCATGGAAGACGGGAGCACGGTCACCTGTAAGGCCAAAGGCGTGTTCCGTCACGAGGGCATGACCCCGCTTGCCGGCGACCGCGTGCGCATTGAAAGCGGAACGGGAGAGGATGAATGCCGTATTGCTGAAATTCTGCCGCGCAAAAATGCCCTCATTCGCCCGGCAATGGCAAATCTGGGTGTGATGTTCGTCGTCTGTGCGGCAAAGGATCCCGACCCGTCCCTGCGGTTTCTTGATAAGATGCTTTGTATCCTGGAATATCAGGAGATCGAGCCGGTGCTCATCGTGACAAAAGCAGACCTCGATTCCCACCGCGCAGAACAGCTCCGGACCAAGTACGAACAGTGCGGATTCACGGTCTTTGTCACCGACAGCGAGACCAAAGGGGAGGACAGCGCCATCGCCGCGTATCTCCGCCGCTTTGACAATTCCGTCATCGCCGCGTTCTGCGGTGCCTCCGGCACGGGAAAATCGACACTCCTGAACCGCCTGTTCCCTGCACTGTCCCTGGAAACCGGAACCCTGAGCGAAAAGATCGCCCGCGGCAAACACACCACCCGTGCCGTTTCCCTGTTCCCCTTGTCCGAAATTTCCGACGACAGCTGTCACGGGTACCTTGCCGATACCCCCGGCTTTTCCATGCTCGACTTTGAACGGTTCGATTTCTTCTCCCTTGAAGACCTGCCCTATACCTTCCGCGAATTTATCCCGTACATCGGCCGCTGCCGCTATACCAAATGCACCCATACCAAGGAAGAAGGCTGTGCCATATGCGAAGCCGTTTCGGAGAAGAAGATTCCGAAGTCCAGACATACGAGTTATCTGGAACTGTATGAGGCGCTGAAAGAAAAGAAAGCTTGGGAGTAAATGCTGTCGACTTAAGGATGGAAATGTGCTTTCTTTGACTCTGTAGTACCTTGTTTCAACGAAAACTTTACTATTGCAAGGATGCAAGCTGAACGGTTCGCACGATAAACCTTCCCTCTTGATGGACACGCGTTAGCGGTGGATGAGGTACGTCACCGTTGCACGGTGACTGCGGGAAGCAGATTGCTTCCCCTACAAAACACCGGGTTCGCACAGCGTAAACCGGAATCGCACAGCGCAACAATATCAACACCATCCCTTATCCGCCGACAGAATCACGCCTTGCCAAAGATTCCCCCCTCCAAACATCAACCATCATAAATTATAATCAATTACTTTTCGCCCACCGAGCGAAAAGTTTCCATACCTCTTCACTCTTCTCAAAATCCACCTCAAAGGACATCCGCCCATGAAAACATCACACCTCATCCCCGCGCTCCTCACCGCCCTGCTCCTCACCGGCTGTACATCCGCACCCGATACTGCCGACACCCAAGCCCCAACGGATACATCCGCCCCCGTCACACAGACCGAGGAGACCGAACCCGCGCAAGTCACAATTTCCCCTGAGGCACCCGACCCCATTCCCAATATACCGGAGGACAACCATATGCAGCTCATCCCCGACATCACGTTTGCAAACGGCATTTCCATCATCAGCCAGAAGGACCACGACAACGGAGATGCCATTTCCACACTCGGAACGAGAAATCTGTACAACGGCGCGGCGGCGGAGAATCCGTCGTGGATGCTTGTGCAGTGGGATTCCGGGCCGTGTCTGTACGAGAACATGATCCCGTCCGCATCCAACGTCATCACAGACGGCATGGGACGGACGTTTGCCTATGACCCCGAGAGCGCGACCATGACGTTTGAACTCGATACATCCCTTTATTATCAAGGAAAGCCCGCTGTGACCGGAGACTGGTGGCCGCACCTGCTCATCGAGCAGTCGGACTTCGGATATGCGAACCTCTCAGAGGAGGAGCAGGCATATTACCGCTGTGATGCGGACAGCATGGTGGTTTCGTTTGACATCCGCCTGACCGATTATTCTATTACCGAGAACCCCGACGACTGGGTAGAGGCGGCGCAGTTCCTGCTTTATTTCTACGTCAAGGGCGTGGAAACGAACGATTTCTGCTGGTTCGGTCTGCGGCTCTTTGACAACCGTTGGGAACGCAGTGACAATTACGTCGGTTACGACGGAGGAAAGGCCGACGCTTCCGGCGCGATGATTTATTCCATCGGGTCAAAGAAGTTCTTCAAGAAAAAAGGCTCCACACTCTGGAACAACGGCGCACCCGATCCCGACGGCGATTTCATCCATGTCGAGATCGACATCAAGCCGTATTTGGAGGAGATGCTCGCGCTCGGTCTCGCCGACGGCTATTTCAAGACCGACACCCTGTCCGGTCTCTGCATCAACGGCATGAACATGGGCTGGGAGACCATCGGCACGTTCGACCATACAATGGAGGTGCGGAATCTGCAGCTCGTTTCGTACAGAGCGGAAAATTCATAATTTCCCTCTTGCATTTTTGCAGAGAGTGTGATACAATAAAACCGGATGAGGGCGGTGATAACAGAATGGAACAAAATCACACGTTTGATGTGTATGCACTTGCCGCAGAGTACCGCAAGCGTGACCCGAAAACGCTGACCAGAGAAGAAAAAAACATCATCAACGTTGCGGAAGCGACCTTTATGGACGATATTTTCATGTCGGAGGTCTTCCGCGATGACAAGGAGGGTGTCGCGTATCTTCTGAACATCATTCTGGAACGCAGTGACCTGACCGTTGAGCAGGTCGCAACCCAGCATGACATCGACAGCGCGTTCAAGCGCTCCATCCGTCTGGACATCCGCGCCGTGGATGCGGACGGAAAGGTGTACGATATCGAGATTCAGCGTTCCAATGAAGGCGCGATCCCGCAGAGAGCGCGGTTTTATTCCGCAAAGCTTGACCATGACCTTCTGGAAAAGGACGACGATTTCGGAAAGCTCGCTGACACATATGTGATCTTCATCACAGATAAAGACATTTACGGACACGGGCTTCCGGTGTATAAGATCGAGCGGCGCATCGTAAACGACGGCTTCCGGGATTTCGCCGACGGCGCTTATATTTATTATGTCAACGGTTCTTACAGAGAACCAAACGATCTCGGCTGTCTGATGCATGACTTCCATTGCAATAAGGCAGAGGATATGTATTCCGCCTTGCTCGCAAGGCGCATGACAGCCGTGAAAGAAAACGCAGAAAGGAGCATTCATATGGGACTCAATTCGCAGGATTTTTACAGAGAGGGATTAAAGATCGGACGGGAAGAAGGAATTTCTCTCGGCGTAGAAAAGGGACGTTCGGAAGAACAGAAGAAGATCGTTTTCTCTATTTTCTCAACGGATTTGTATTCCAATGAGGCAATCGCCAAGATGACTTCCCTGCCGCTTTCTGACATCGAGCAATTTGCACGCGAGTACGCCAGCGAGCACGCACGCGAACACGCACAGGAAAACGCAGGCGTTTTCGCGGGAGAATGACGCGGACATCAGCCGAGCCAAACCGTAACGGAATGATTGAAAAAAAGAAAGAGGTATCGCATCCTGTGTGCGGTACCTCTTTTTTGCTGTTGTTATCCGGGAACCGATGCAAACAGTTCCTTGTAGTGTCCGGTGAACGTCGCTTCTTTCTTGGCAAATTCCGATGCGATGTCGGTGGAACCCTGATTCAGAAGATTTCCCGGCAGCGCGTAGTTGCCGATGAAGCCGTCAAAGCAGAGTCCGATGTCGTAAACGACACTGTCAAAGATGAGATCGAGCATCTTTACGGAGGTATCGTCACGGGCGAATTTTCCGCCGAGCAGTTTTTCATAGTACGCGGGAACGAGGGTATCGGTGGAGAAATAAGCCAGTGCTTCCATGACGGCACCCGACATGGACAGATCGGTTGCGGAAACGGGGACGCAGAGCAGACCGTTCCATGCGGAGGAATAATAGGCATCCTGCGTTTCGTCATATTTCGGGAACGGAATGATACCGAACGACACCTCGGAATCGCGGAGCAGCTGGAGCTTCAGAAGCACCTGCGTGCCGAACAGCACCGTGCCGTTGGCAAATTCCGTATTGGTGATGGCGGTATTGCCCTCCAGATAAATATTGTCGTAAAGTTTTTCCATGATTCCGTGGATTTTTTCCGTCTCGGTACCGAGTGTCAGGGAGTAAGTGTCTCCGGCGCTTTCCACGAACAGGAGTCCCGAGCCGTGGATAAACGACGTTGCCAGTCCCGAATTGGACAAATCGGAGAACGCATACAGGTCATCGGCATCCATTTCGCCGTTGCCGTTGATGTCATTGTAAAACCCTTTTGTGTATTTTGCCATCGTATCGAGAGTCCATGTGCCGTTGGAAACGGCTTCATACGGATCCGACATATCGTAATTTTCAACCAGCGCCTTGTTGAAGACGATTACGCGGATGTTCGGTGCGATGATATTGCCGGATGCGTAATACGTCATACCCTTGAGCTGCATATTTTCCACGAACGAACCGTTCCACCACGGCTGTGTGAAATCGACGTACTCCAGTTCCCCGAGATCCGTCAGAAGACCGCTCGTCACAAGCGCGGGAATCTGGGACAGAATGTGCGGGGAGATCAGATCGTACACACCGTCGCCGGATGCGGCGTCTTTCTGCACGTTGCTGACCTCGCTTCCGTGCGAACAGTTGACGGTCTCAAACCGAATGTTCAGGTATTCCTCCACCGTCCGGTTGCGGCTGAAAATCGCATCGTTCATAACGTCGCCGGTCTCGCTGTCATAATCCTCGAAATAGGTGTACGGAACGTCTTCGTCCACTGCAAGCACAGTGAACGTCGTTCCCCCGTAATCCAAGGTATCCGGAAGCGCGAAGGTTCCGCTGTCTTCCGTGGTAACGTCAGCGGACGTGACGGCGGTTTCCGCCGTCGGCGTTGTTCCGGTTCCGCTGTCAGCGGAAATTCCGTCGTCTGCGGAAGTTCCCCCGTTGTCGGATGCGCAGGAGGAAATGCTTTGTGCCAGTATCAACAGCAAAAGGATACCGGTGCGTTTTTTGTGATGTCGTTTCATGTTCGGTTGTTCTCCGTTTCTGTATGATTTATTGATGGAATTCTGAAACCTTCACCGTATCTTCCGACGGCGCATCTTCCGCCGTCGGCGGAACGATACATCCGTGCTGTGCAAGCAGGGCGCGCAGACGGGCAATGTCGATGCTGCGGGTATTGCCGCAGTGATTACCGGTGGTTTCCGAAGCCAATGCCGCCGCGGCACCGCACGCCTGTCCCATTGCCATGCAGGAGGCTTTGACGCGATAGGCGGAGTTGGCAAGCCGGTCGCCCCATGCACACCGTCCGGCGACGAGGAGATTGTCAATACCGGATACCGTCATCGCCGACAGCGGAATGGACGGTTTTTTTCCTTTTTCGAGCTTCTGCTGACGGATGCTCCATTTACCGCTCAGATGCAGGTCGATGAGATAATAGGAATGGCATACCCCGTCCGGATACGTCCGCGCGGAAACGTAATCCTCCGCCGTAATCTTCGTGTCGCAGACGATGCGCCGCGTTTCGCGCAGTGCCGTTTCCGGCGCAACGGTTTCGATGACGTCCGTCACACCGGCATCACGCAGAACGCCGATGATGCGCTTGACGCATTGCCGCCCGGCAATGTCTGCCGCCGTGCGGCTGTCACAGTCGTCGGAATAGGTATCGGAAATGTGGTTGAAATTGCATCCGCGCGCGGAAAGCACGGCGCGCAGATCGGGGGCGTTCATATCGGCCGGGGAGAGGATTCCGTCGTTCATGGCACGCCGGAGTGCTTCCCCGGCACGGGCGGCAGTCGCATCGTCGCAGGCGCGGACGGACGGATAGTAGCGGACGGTACCCGGTTGGAGTGCCGTTGTGCCGTCGGTCTCCTCGCCGCATTCGTAGTTTGCGCCCGCAAACACGGACAGATCGCCGTCGCCGGTGCAGTCGATGTACACACTTGCCCGAATCTCCCGCAGACCGTTTTTGGAGGTCACAAGAACGGAGGAAATGCGTTTTCCCGTCGGGGTTTCAGCGGTCTGCGCCGCACACAGCACCTGTCCGTAGTTGATTTCCACCCCCGCGTCCAGTAGCATTTCGTCCATCGTGGCGGCGGCAAGCGGAATGTTGACGTGGACGCCGTAATAGGGATGCGGCTTGTCCTTTGCCTGCATATCCGGAATCACCGCACCGCCGACGGCTTCCAGTCTGCGGCAGAATTCCCACCCGATTCCGGCAATCAGCTGCACACCCTCCGAGAAGAATTGCGCAATGTCGTTGTTTCCGCCGACGGTCAGAATGCCGCCCGGCATATCGTTTTTTTCAATCAGAATGACCCGCTTCCCGCACCGCGCCGCTTCCACCGCGGCACAGAATCCGGCGCATCCGCATCCCGCAACAAGAACATCGTAATGTGATAACATAAAAGCCTCCCTTTTCCCGGAATGGATATTGTATTTATTATACCGCATCCCGTGAAAAAAAGAAATGCGTTTTTCACAGAGAATCCTGTAAAAAACGCAATATTTGTTAAGAGTTTGGCAGACGAGAGCCGACGGAAAATCAGCCGTTGCTGTTCCCGGGCGAGTGACCGCGCAGGCGTTTGTAAAAGTGGAAGAAATACGACGGGTCTTCAAATCCGCAGGCTCTTGCCGCGTCCGTGGCGGAGATGTCACGCACGGCAAGCAGGGCTTCCACCTGCTGAAGCCGCCGCTCCATCAGGTACGCCTTCGGCGGAACGCCCGCGTATTTTTTGAACAGTTCCCGGAACGCATACTCGCTCATATGGCACGCATCGGCAAGATGTGTGACCGTCACCGCATCCGTCATCGGTTCCGAGAGAACCTGCAGCGCCGGGATGAGCATCGCGTATTCCCGTTCTGTGATATGACGGCGGGAAAACTCCGCACCGACGGCGCAAAGCAGTGCAAACACGGCCTGTTTCAGTCGGAACACGGACGGAATCGCGCTGAAAAACGCATTCTGAATCTCGTCGAACAGCGGCGCAAACGTGCCCGGTTTTGCGGGGACAAGCTTCTGGATTTCCGTGTTCTGCATCCGGTACGGCGTACCGTCCGGGTGCCGCAGGTCAAAATACACGACCGACATTCCGGATGGGAGTACCGCATTGTGATGGTGATATACACTGCCGCGCGGAAGAAAGGACAGTTCTCCAGGATAACAGTCAAAGGAGACCGCCGACGACTCCGACTCGTAATGCCATTCGCCCTGCCGGCAGAACGTCAGCGCGTAATTCGTCCGCGGCTCGGAAGAGAAAAACCGCTGTGTCGTTTCGTTGTGTACCCGGTACGCGGAAATTTTGCAGACGGTGCAGTCCGTTTTTTCCAGTGTCTGCCATTCCTCCGAAATGGAAATAGGGGTCATCGTGACGTCGGCGCTCCTTTCCGTAACGGAATCCCCGGTGAAGCCTGAAATTGCATGAACACCGGGGATATCTTATCAAAAAATATATAATCAGATCGTAAACGTCTCGATCTCCACCGTCGTCTGCTCGCCGGTCTCCATGTTTTTGAGCTGCGCCTTGCCCTCGGCAAGCTCGTTGTCGCCGAGAATCAACGTGTAGCGTGCGCCAATTTTGTCGGCGTACTTCATCTGTGCTTTGAGGGAGCGACCGACGATGTCGGATTCTGCCCAGTGACCCTGCGCGCGGAAGCGGGTGACGATGCCGAATGCTTTCAGTGCCGCCGGATCGCCCATGGAAGCGATGTAGAGAAGCGGCTTTTCGGTGTTCTCAATGACAACGCCGGATTTTTCCATGGCGTCGATCAGGCGGTTGATGCCTGCCGCAAAGCCGATACCGGACAGCGCGGGGCCGCCCAGCTCCTTGACCAGACCGTCGTAACGACCGCCGCCGCAGATGGTGGACTGTGCCGCACCCGTGATGGGCGCGATGAACTCAAAGACGGTCTTCGTGTAATAGTCCAGACCGCGGACGACGCGGGGGTCAACGACATACGGCACTTCGAGCGAATCGAGCGCCTTTGTCAGGATGTCCATGTGATTTTTACAGCCGTTACAGAGGTGATCGACGGTCTTCGGCGCATTGTCGGCAATTTTGGAGCAAATGGGCGACTTGCAGTCGAGGATGCGCAGCGGATTCTTTTCGAGCCGTTCGCGGCAGGTGTCGCAAAGCTCTTCCTTGCGGGAATTGAAATATTCTTTCAGCGCCGCGTGGTACTTCGGACGGCAGTCCGGACAGCCGATGGAATTGATGTGCAGATTCACACCCTTGATGCCGAGGGTCGAGATGACCTCATTTGCCAGCGCGATGACGTTGGCATCGGCAAGCGGGGAATCTGCGCCGAACATTTCCACGCCGTACTGGAAAAATTCGCGGAAACGGCCTGCCTGGGGCTTCTCGTAGCGGAAGCAGTTGATGATATAGCAGAACTTCTGCGGCATCGCATCGGAGCATTTGCCGTTTTCGATGAGCGAACGCACGATGCACGCGGTTCCCTCCGGGCGGAGCGCATAACGCGCCTCTCCGTTTCCTTTCTGTTCAAGTGCGTACATCTCCTTCTGCACGACGTCGGTCGTATCGCCGACACCGCGCTGGAACAGGTCGATGTTTTCAAAGGTCGGGAAACGGATCTCGCCGAACCCGTATTTTGCGGAAATCTCCCGCGCGGTCTTCTCAATGTACTGCCAAGCCGCGACCTTGTCGGGCAGGATGTCCATCGTTCCGCGGGGCTTCTGGATGTTGGTTGCCATGATATGGTTGGTCTCCTTTGGAGTGTGGAAGAATTTTTTTGAGTGAAGAGTGAATTATCGTAATTTATGATGAAAGGTGTCCGGATGGGGGATTCTTTGGCAAGGAAAACAAGAAAACTGTTCGCACGATAAACCTTTTCGTTTGTATCCTTGCCAAAATAATACTTCATTGTTACACCGTAAATCCCCCATCACATCCTAATCTTCATCATCCGCACATCCCGGCCGCAGAACCGCAGGTTCTGATACGTTCCGAGCAGGCGGGAGAGAACGCGCTGGGTGTAGCGCTTTTCGATTTCGGGATGGGAGAGATTGGTGCTGATGATGCAGGATTTCCCTGCGTTCATGCGGTTGTTGATGAGATTATAAAGACACGATGCGGTGAACTGGTTCGACAGCTCCGCGCCGAGGTCGTCTAAAATCAGCAGCTCGCATTCAAAATAGCGGTCGGTCTTCTTTTCCTCCGCACCGGAATTGTAAGCGCGGTTGAAGCGTTCGTCCTCAAAGTCGGAAAAGATGTTCTGCGCCGTCTCGTACACCACGTCAAAGCCGCGGTCGATGAGCGCTTTTGCGATCGCCGTGGAAAGATGCGTCTTTCCGAGCCCCGTCTGCCCGAAAAAGAGCAGATTCTGTGCGCGGTCGGACGAAAACCGCTCCACATAATGCCGCGCGACGTCCAGGTTGTTCGCCATCACGGCGCGGTCGGCGGGGTCGGTATAATAATCAAGCGAAAAATTGTCAAAGGTCTGCTGGGACAGAAGCGCCCCGATGCCGGAGGACTCGTAGCCCGCCAGAATGAGCGCGCGCCGCATACAGGCGCACAGCTTCGTGCCGTTTTCGCAGAAGCCGGTGTCGTGACAAATATCGCAGTCGTAATGCAGGTTCAGATAATCACGCGGGTAGCCCGCGTGGGCAAGGATGTCTCCTCTTGCCGCGAGCAGCTCCCCGTTTTCCGTTTGGAGCGCGGCGATCCGCGCATCCAGCCCGTCCTTTCCGCCGAGCGCGGCACGGAAGATTTTCAGACCCGTTTCGGACAATGCCCGGTTGATCTCGGCAATCTCCGGCACGGCACTTTCCACCTCACGCATCCGCGCCTGCTGTTTTTCGCCCGCCGCCAGGTGCTTTGCCGTAAATTCCCGCTTGATGCGGCGGTAGTTTTCTTTGTTGAACATAGAGGATGACCTCCTTTCTGTTTGGGTTGGGGGATGTTATGATAGGAATAAAAGGTGATGATGGTGATATTGTGTTGCGCCGTGTGATTCCGATACTTTGGTAAGGATGCGAACCGTTCCGTTTGCGTTCTTGCAAAAGCTTGACACACCGTCACATCCCGCTCTCTCATCCTCTCTCCTCAAAACTCCGCTTCATGGCAAGCTCCAAAAATTCATTCAGATCATAGCTTGCACCGTTCTTTGCGGCACCATCAGAGGAAGATGCGGTATCTGCCGCGGTATTTCCCTGTCCGTGCTTTTCGCGGTAGGCGGCTTCGGCGGCATCGACGGCTTCGATTGTGCGGATGCCGTTTTCGTACCAGCCGGAGAGAATTTTGTTGATGTAGGACATCCGGGGATGCTCGATGTTTTTGATGGTGATCTCATAGGCGCGGGTGATGACGTCAAAGGGCATATTCCAGGTCGTCATCCACGTCTCGATGTACTCTTTTTCCGCTTTGGTGAGGGCGCGCTCCCCGATGCCGAGCAGCTTGCGGATTTTGTATTCGTTGTCGCGGCTCCGCTCACGGGCGGCGATGTGCGCTTCCAATTCTTCCACCGTGCGGATGCCGTCGTCGTACAGCCCGAGCGCGGTTTTCACGATATACGACACCGACGTTTTGCCCTGCGTTTTGCAGTACATGAACAGTGTCATCAGATACGCGCCGTCAAGACCATACGCATCGTACAGCGCGGCAAGCTGGGATGTCTCGTGCTCAGAAAAGATCTTCCCCGCGATGCGCGCGCACTCGTCCAGGGTCGGGCGCAGACCGTCCGTTTCGGCAATGATGCGCGCAAGCTCCTCCGCAGGATAGGTGGGAAGCGCGGAACGCACGGGTTTTTGGGGGGCGGTCGTTTCCGGAGATGTGGTTTCCGTAGGTTCTTCCCCGGAAGCCGCTTCCGTGTCCCGGGCGGCGTTTTCCGTCGAAACCGCATCTTCCTTTTCCAGTATCCCCGCATCGATCCAGTACGCAACGGCGTTCTTGACGACCCGTTCCGGCAGGCGCAAGACTTTCGCCACCGCAGGGATCATCGTGTCGGTATCGGAAAGCAGACCCGGCTCCCGGCACACGGCGAGCAGAACGTAGAGGTAGACCGCATCCGGCGGAAGCGCGTCCGGATAGACCGCCGCCGGGAGCGCGATGACCCCGTGTCCGTATTGCAGATTCAGCTTCATATTCAGTTTTCGCCCAGCTGTTCGTTGTTGTTGATCTCGTACATCAGGCGCATCAGAGAGTCGCCCATGTGGACGCTTTCGACCATGATGCCGTGCGATTTCATGTCAAGCTCGGTGCTGGTGAAATTCCAGATGCCGCGCACGCCGATGGCGGCGATCTTCTCCGCCGTTTCCTGCGCCGCTTCCTTGGGAACGGTCAGAATGGCGATGTCGATGGGGTTTTCCCGCGCGAATGCGGGAAGCGAAGCCATATCCATGACGGTGTAGCCGCCGATGTTCTGCCCGATGATGTCCGGGGAAACGTCGAAAATGCCGACCAGCTCCATCGAACGGTGTTCAAACATATTGGAGCCGGTAATGGCGCGCCCTAAGTTGCCCGCACCGATGATGACGGCGGTGAAGTTGGCGGAAACGCCCAGAATGTCGCTGATCTTGCCGTAGAGATACTTGACGTTGTAGCCGTATCCCTGCTGACCGAAGCCGCCGAAGCAGTTTAAGTCCTGGCGGATCTGGGAGGCGGTGACGTTCATCATCTCGGACAGCTCGCCCGAGGAGATGCGCAGGATGTCCCGCCGCAGAAGCTCCCGCAGATAGCGGAAATAGCGCGGAAGCCGTTTGACCACCGCCGGGGAGACCGCGGAATAGTCCCGCTTGTAAACGTGCGCCATACTGCCGCGGGCGGGAGCGGTGCCGCTTCTGGCAGGAGATGCCCCGCCGGACGACAGTCCCGTCTGTGTGCCCGCACGGGAGGATGTCCCCCCGGCAGACCCCATCGCCGCGCTCTTGGCCGCATCGGGAACCCTGCCGGATGTCTCGACCTGTACCTCTCGCTTTTCGCTCATGGATTCGGTGTCCCTTGGGAATTCGGATGCTGTCACTTTGTTTTACCTCAATTTTTTTCTTTTTTGATTTTTGTGTTGGTGGATTGTTTTTTTGGGGGGGATGCTGTCGACTTACAGGCGACGATGCTGTTTTTGCAAGGAAAAATAACGAAACGCCGACGGTTAAGCCTTCCCTGGTGAGGGAAGGCGCAGTCGCCTGTATGCCCGTCTTTCTAACAAAACCGTTTATCGTCGTCCATATGTCGTCTGCCTTGCCATACACCGCAGCCGTCAGAACATCCTCACCGGATATTCTCCATCACATACTCCGTAAACTGGTCGCAGGTCGCGCCCGTGTCACGGCCGGTCATCTTGTATTTTGCATCTTCAAACATACAGAAGTCAAGGGCCTTTTCCAGCGCGTCCGCTTTGTCCTGATAGCCGATGTGGGACAGGAGCAGAATGGAGGCGCGGAGCATGGAGCAGGGGTCGGCGTAAATGTCACGACCCTCTTGCACCATTCTCGGTGCGGAGCCGTGGATGGCTTCAAACATGGCGTACTTCTTGCCGATGTTCGCGGAGCCTGCCGTGCCGACACCGCCCTGGAATTCCGCCGCTTCGTCGGTGATGATGTCGCCGTAGAGGTTGGGGAGAATGAAGACCTTGAAGTCGGTGCGGCGCTTTTCGTCCACCAGCTTTGCCGTCATGATGTCGATGAACCATTCGGTCGTGCGGATTTCGGGGTATTCCTTTGCCATTTCTTCACAGATGCGCAGAAACTTGCCGTCGGTCGTCTTGATGATGTTCGCCTTGGTGACGATGGAAACGTGATCCTTCTTGTTCTTGCGGGCAAATTCGTAAGCAAGGCGCGCAATGCGTTCCGTACCCTCGGTCGTCGTGATGGTGAAGTCGCAGGCGACTTCGTCCGTGACATTGACACCCTGGGAGCCGACGGCGTAGGAGCCTTCGGTGTTCTCGCGGAAGAACGTCCAGTCGATGTTCTTCTCCGGCACCTTGACCGGGCGGACATTGGCAAACAGGTCGAGCTTCTTGCGCATCATGACGTTTGCGGACTCGATGTTCGGCCACGGATCGCCGGCGCGCGGGGTCGTGGTCGGGCCCTTGAGGATGACGTGGCACTTGTAAAGCTCCTCCATGACGTCGTCCGGGATCGCCTGATTGTGCGCCGCGCGGTTTTCGATGGTCAGCCCCTCGATGTCGCGGAATTCCACTTTTCCCGCCTTGACCTCGTCGGCAAGCAGATATTCCAGCACCCGGCGTGCGGATGCCGTAATGCGCGGGCCGATGCCGTCGCCGCCGCAGACACCGATGATGATCTTGTCAAGCGCGGAATAATCAATAAAATCCTTGGTCGCGCAGATCTTCTCGTTGCGCTCCAGCTGACCGCGGAGCATTGCCTCGAATTTTTCAACCGCCGCGCGGATATTTTCATCGTAATTTCTGTTCATTTGGGGTTCTCCTGTTTGTTGATAAGATTTTTCGGAATTGTTGATAACGTGGGGTTTTCCACATCCTCAACAGGTTTTTCCACAGACTTGTCCTGTCAGAAAACAGCCATTCCTGCGGGGTTTTTGGGTTTTATTCACATTTCCGTAATATGGGGAAAATGTTTTCAACACGGTTTTCAACATGATGTGGAAAACGGGGAAATGCGGAAAACCGTGAAAACAGTGATGGGGATTCTTTGGCAAGGATACGGGCTGAACAGTTCGCCCAAGAGGGAAGGTTTATCGTGCGAACCGTTCAGTCTGTGTTCTTGCCACTGTAAAGATTTCGCTGAAACATCGTACTACAGACCACAACTGTATGTTATTCTTCCATCGTCGCCCTTGCATTCAGCGTCGTGTCTGCTCTTGTCCCGCGCAAAAACTCAAAATACGCCTGCGCCGCGATCATTGCGCCGTTGTCGCCGCAGAGGGACTTTTCGGGGAGATAGAGCTTCACGTTCGTGTGCTTCTGGCAGTATTCCTCCAGTGCCGCGCGGATGTGGGAGTTTGCCGCAACGCCGCCGGCGATAACCAGCCGTGTCGCACCGGTGCGGCGGAGCGCCATGTCGAGCTTCTTTACAACAGAGGACACAACGGCAGACGAGAACGATGCGGCGATGTCAGCGGGAACATAGGGAATGTTCTTCTGCGACAGCGTGTTCAGATGGTTGATGACTGCCGTTTTCAGACCCGAGAACGAAAAATCGAGCGTGTCGTCGGCGATGGCGGCGGAGGGAAGCTTTAATGCGGTCGGGTCGCCCTCGTAGGCGATGCGATCCATTTCCGCGCCGCCGGGATACGGCATTCCCATCACGCGGGCAACCTTGTCAAAGGCTTCGCCGATGGCATCGTCGCGCGTGCGGCCGATCGTTTCAAATTCGGTATAGCTTTTTGCGTAGATGATGGACGTGTGTCCGCCCGAGGCGACAAGGGCGAGAAACGGGGGCTTTAAGTCGGGATGCGTGAAATAATTTGCCGCAATGTGCCCGTACACATGGCAGACCGGCACAAGCGGAATCCCATTTGCAAACGCAAGGGATTTTGCAAAATTCACGCCGACAAGCAGGGCGCCGATGAGCCCCGGAAACGCCGTCACGCCAACAGCACCGATGTCGGAAAGGGAAACGCCGGCTTCCGAAAGTGCTTTATAAGTCAGGGACGAAACTGCCTCCGCGTGGGCGCGGCTGGCAATCTCCGGAACCACGCCGCCGTAGACCGTGTGAAGCGGAATCTGCGATGCGATGCGGTTGGAGAGGATCTGCAGAGAGGGGGACTCTGTCTCACCGTTTTCAACGGTGGTGCCGTCCGCTTTGATTACGGAAGCAGAGGTCTCGTCGCAGGAGGATTCGATGGCTAATAGATACATAGTATTCAGTCTTTCTGTAATGGCTTTGTCATCAGTACCGCGTCCTCGCGCGGATCCTGATAGAAGTTTTTCCGCCGTCCGTTCTCAAAAAAACCAAGCGATTCGTAAAGATGCCGTGCGCCCATGTTTGAGTCGCGCACTTCGAGATACGCATCACGCGCACCGTGCTCTGCCGCTGTGGAGAGCAGAAACGTGATGACGGCGGCAGCGATGCCCCGGCGGCGGAATGCAGGCAGGGTCGCAATGTTGGTGATCTCCCCCGCATCTCCAAGGCAGTAGATGCCCGCGTACCCGGCGATCACCCCGTCCGGCGTTTCCGCACAGACAAGATGCCCAAAATCGCTTTCCAGCGTGTCGGAAAGTGCTTTTTCGCTCCACGGACGGGAAAAGCAGGCAGCCTCAATTTCCGCGATGGCGGGGATGTCGTTCACGGTCGCCGCTCTGATAATAACGCCGCACGCTTCCGCATTGCCGGGGGCGTTTTCAGTCAGCATAGCCGATGACCGTTTTGAACCGCTCCACAAGCTCCGAGACCGGCATTTTCCGCCCGGAAACCGCTTCGCCAAGCTCAAAGAGATAGGGACCCGTGTAGCCGGCGCCGTTCATCATTGTGTAGAACGTGCGCCAGTCGATCATGCCGTCCCCCGGCACCCAGTGCCGCTCGTCGGTGAAATCGTAGTCGGAGATGTGCGTGGTGATGATGCGGGAACCGGCGTTTTTGATAAAGTCCGCATGGGATTCTTTTAAGAGGTGATTGACGTCAAAATTGATGAACGACACTTCTCCGTCGGTAAATTCCATGCACTCGGCGGAGCAGTTGCCCATGCACAGGCGCGGAAGCACCTCCACGGTGATGCGCATTCCCCGTGCGGCGGCGTACTCGCCCAGCTTGCGGTATAAATACTTTCCGCGTTCCATGCGGGCGGCGCGCTGTGTCTGGTCGATGGGTTCGGTGGATGCGTGGGTCGTGATGACCTTTGCGCCCCAGCGCGCACCGGCATCGATAAGGGTCGTGTAGCGTTCTTCAATTTCCGAAAAATGCGCAGGGTCTGGGTCGGTCAAGTCAAACGGACGGCCGAACGGAATGTGGATGCTCCAAATGTCAAGTCCCGCCGCACGGATGTCGTGTGCCAGCGGCTCGCCTTTGGAGAGATATTCCTCTATCGGACAGTTCATTGAGATCTCGATATCTGTGATGCCCGCCGCGCGGGCAGATTCCCATTCCGCGGGGGTTTTTTCTTTGAAATAACAGGTGGATAAGCCGAGACGGAGCATGGGGATTCCTCCTTTTTTATGGGAATGTGAGATGAAATTTTCGGGAATGCCGTTTGTTTATATCTGTAATGGATAAAAGAAATTTACGGATTCGTCATTCATCCGGGAATGTGATGACGATCTCCTCGCCCTCGGACAGTCCGTCACCGGACAGTCCCTCGCCGGACACCTCAGCGACGGTTTCTACCTCATCGGTGTACATCCAGTCGTAGAAGACTTCATCGGGAATCTGCACGCACCGTTTTTCGCCGCGGTCGTAGAGGAAAATTTCCCGTTCCTCGCCCTCGCCGCGCTGGATATAAACGAGATTGTAATAGATCCCCGCATAGTCGTCGGAGTGGAATTTCATGGAATAGGAAACGTCGCCGTTCTCGGGAAGCGCGATCGCCTCACCCGTGAGGAAATAGTACGCCGCTTCCGTGACCGTGTCAAGGTCGTCAACGGTCAGAAGACAGCTGGTCGTCGTGCCGGTGGAGCAGACGTAGATCGTATCGGGATTCATCTCCCGCAGGGTCGGAAGCGGGGAATCCAGCGCATACAGCATACTGCCAATGCCGCCCCATTCCTCGGTCAGAAGAACTTCCGGCGACCAGCCCTTGACTTCGTAGAGAACCGTTTCTTCCCAGTCGGCATACGCATCGCCGACATAGGCGGGTTCGTAGGAGACAGAAGCAAAGCCGTAAGCAAGCCCTTTTTCCGTTTCCACCAGCGCATCCTGCGCCGCATCGTAGGTCAGATGGACGTCCACCTTGACCGTGTCGTCACAGCCGCAGAGCGCAAGGCACGGAAGCAGTGCCAACAGCGACAGGACAAGCGTTTTTGAATGAGTGTGTTTCATTGAGATTTTTCCTTTTTGGTTCAGTGACGGGAATGCGCGGTGATGTCATATCAGAAAGACGGCATTCGTTTAAGAAAGGCGGCATTCATTTACGTCTGTAGGGGCGCCCATATGGTTTCGCTTTACGAAACCTTGCGTTCGGTGATTTGAAAATCTCGCGCACCATTGAAAGATTTTCAGCCCGTCCGGGATGTCATTGCGGGAGTTTCGTTAATAACCGAAAGTCCCCTCGAGACTGTCGTCGTTTTCAATCCAATCTGAAACGCGGATCATGCGGTAGTCCGTTTTGGTGTCGCGGATGACCACCGTTTCAATACCCGCGTTGATGACGGTGCGCTTGCACATCGCGCAGGAGCAGGTGCCTGCAACGCAGGAGCCGTCGCCGGGGTCGGTGCAGGCGATGTACAGTGTCGCGCCGAGCATCTGGTCGCGGGGTGCGGCGATGATGGCGTTTGCTTCCGCATGGATGGCGCGGCACAGCTCGTACCGTTCCCCGCGGGGAATCGCGAGTTTTTCACGGATGCAGGTTCCGATGTCCACGCAGTTTTTCCGCCCGCGCGGCGCACCGTTGTAGCCCGTTGCCACAATGACGTCGTTCTTTACAATGATCGCTCCGTATCGCTTGCGCAGACAGGTTGACCGCTCCGAAACCGTTTCGGCAATGTCGAGATAGTAGTTCGTTTTGGAGACACGCTCTTGCATGGGACTTCCTCCTCGGATGGGTATAATATCGGCATTTTATATCTTATTATATAATTATACACCATTTCGGCAAAGAAATCAAGGGATTGGCGTGTGAAAATTGCGATTTTTGATTTTTTCGCGTTTCTTTACAATTTCCTGTTGCTTTTTTCGGGCAAAGATGGTATACTGATAGAAAGTGAATTTTCCGGGAATGGGGCTACCGTGCGAACCGTTTCGCTGATGTCCTTTCTAAAAAAGCCACCATTTCCTCTACTCCCAAAATCCCAAAAAGGAACCCAACCATATGTCCGAAACAAAAACCATATATCCAACAAATACCTCCGCATCAGCGGATGACCACGCGCAGGTGTGCGCCACCACCCAAATGAGCGACCCCGCTCTTATGAGCGGCGCGGCGCTGGCGTATCTCGGCGACGCGGTCATGGAGGTCGCCATCCGGCGGCGGCTGCTCGACACGGGCATTTCCAACGCGGGACGGTTGTCGGCGATGTCGCTGGATTACGTGCGCGCGACGGCGCAGAGCGCGGGATTGGAGGTGCTTCTCCCCCATCTCACCGAGGAAGAAGAAGCCGTCTACCGCCGCGGCCGCAATGCGGCGGGGCCGCACCCAAAGAGCGCGACCGTGAACGAATACCGCCGTGCGACGGGGCTGGAAGCCCTGTTTGGGTATCTCTACCTGTCCGGGGACACCGCGCGGCTGGAAGAACTCGCAGACATCTATTTCCTTGACCGGAAAAAAGAAACAGACAAGGAGTAACCAATTTCCATGCAGATGAAAAAAAGCAAAAAAATCGCCCTGTGCGCCATATTGAGCGCGTTCAGCGTGCTTGCGCTGTTTGCGGGGGCAGTCATTGACGTTCTCAGCATGACGATGACCGCCATCGCATCGCTGTTCATCGTCGTCGTGATGATCGAGGTGGGGAATCCGTATCCGTATCTCGTCTGGGGCGTGACGTCGGCACTGTCGATGATCCTCCTGCCCAACAAACTGCCCGCGATCCTGTATCTTCTGTTCGGCGGCATTTATCCCATCCTGAAAGCGCAGTTTGAGCGGCTTCATTACGTCGTTTCGTGGATATTGAAACTGAGCCTCATCAACACCGCGCTTCTCCTCATCGTCACGGCGACAAAGTACATCTTCTATCTCAACGACTCCTCCATCGACTTCACCGTTCCGTTTCTCGTGTTGGGCAATGTCGCACTCGTCCTCTACGACATCGCGCTGTCGAAGATCATTCTTTTGTATATTGTGAAAATACGGCACCATATGGGGCTGAAGAATTATTTTCAGAATTGAGCTGGGATCCGCGTAAAATTGCGGGATTTGTCTTGCAATTTTGCCGGCTTCATGTTATAATATAATATTATCAATGATAGATATACCTGTAACGGCGGGGACGGCATCGACATAAGGAACGGAAATGCGCAATTCCCACCCCCACCGCTACACAATGAAAGGAACCGTAAAAACACCATGAGCGTCATCATTCCCGAGGGCTACCGCTCTCTTTTAGACATCCGTCAGACCGAGGTTGCGATCAAGAAAGTCAAGGACTTCTTCGAGCGCGATCTTGCCATCCAATTAAACCTGACCCGCGTGTCAGCACCCCTGTTCGTCAACCGGGACAGCGGTCTCAACGACACTCTGAATGGAGTGGAACGCCCCGTCGGATTTGACATCAAGGGGATGAATTACGAGGTGGAGATCGTGCAGTCGCTGGCAAAATGGAAGCGCTGGGCGCTCGGCCACTACGGCTTCCGTCCCGGAGAGGGTCTTTACACCGATATGAACGCCATCCGCCGCGATGAGGACACCGACAACCTGCATTCGGTCTTTGTCGACCAGTGGGACTGGGAGCGCATCATCAAAAAAGAGGAACGCAACGTCGAAACGCTGAAAAGCATGGTGCGCCGCGTTTACCGCTCCATCCGCCACACGGAACGCTACATCGCCGAGGACTACGCATTCTCCGACTGCATCCTGCCGGAGGAGATCACGTTCATCACCACGCAGGAGCTGGAGGATCTCTACCCTGACTGTACGCCCAAAGAACGGGAATACAACATCGCAAAAGCCAAAGGCGCGGTGTTCGTCATGCAGATCGGCGGTCAGCTGCGTTCCGGCATCATCCACGACGGCCGCGCGCCGGACTACGACGACTGGTCCTTAAACGGCGACATCATCGTCTACTACCCCGTGCTTGACATCGCAATGGAGCTGTCGTCAATGGGCATCCGCGTGGACGAGGAAGCACTCACAAAACAGCTTGCCATCCGCGGCTGTCCCGAACGCGCAGAGCTTCCGTTCCAGCGGGCACTCCTTGCAGGAGAACTCCCCTACACCGTCGGCGGCGGCATCGGACAGTCCAGAATGTGTATGTTTTTCCTGCGCAAAGCGCACGTCGGCGAGGTGCAGGCGTCCGCGTGGAGCGAGGAGGATGTCGAACTCTGTCGGGAAAAAGGCGTGCAACTGCTGTAAAACAGCTGCTATGAAACAGCTGCTGTAAATGCGCGGAACTCCCGCGTGGGCGGGGAACGCACTTTTTCCAAAAGATTTTGTAGGGCAATCTGCTTTCAGCAGATTAGATACTCTTTCGCAGAGGTGTCTGCACTTCCGCAGTAACAAATGGCAGTTGTTTCTCACACCATAGAAAACGAAAAGCGTTTCGCACTGCGGTTTGAAGGTTAAGTTACAATAGGATATTTCTGAATATAAAAAGGATCCACGCCGCAAAAACGTGAATCCTTTTCTTATTTCTTCAACCCTTTGTCCTGCTCATTCTATCACAAATTCACAGCACAGATAAAATGGATCTTCATACAGCGCAAACGCTTCGCCCGTTGTCTCGTCGGTATATTTCGTCGGGAAACAGAATTCTTTTACAATGCGGTATTTCCCGCGCGGCAGGGAAGCGTAGATCTCCGACGGGCAGAATGTCAATTCCGTCTGTCCGATACCGCGGAGCATTATGCCGCAGAGCTCAAACGTCGCGTTTTTCCGCGGGGTGACACGGTACCATTTGCCGAGAAGACAGTATTCCAGTGCGTAGTCGTCTTCGCCGAAATGCACCGTGCTGTCCGCCGTGTTTTCGATGCAGACCGTGATGCCGTCCGCATCTGTACCGCCGGCGACAAGTGTCATTGAAACGCCGCAGACCTCCGCCGCTGCATCCGGGGACGGGGAGACACCGGACAATGCCGGAACACTCACCGATGCCGCCAAAGCCGCAAGAGCGAGCGCGAGAACTAACACCAGTACCAGAAACCAGAGTTTTTTCGATTTTTTCAGCATGATAATACCTCCATTATAATTTTTTCATAAAACCGCAGTGATAAGTATCGCTTTCCACCCATCCATTTCAGGTAAGGACATCGGAGAAACAAAAGAAATCCATTTACACTGTACCTACACTTATGTTGGATAGGATTCCGGGTTGTCGGAGCGGAGTGATAGCGCGATTCAATAGGAATGGCTTTGCCATTTCTGGGTTACATTTCTATCGCGCTGCGTGAAGATTTTTCCTACAAAACCACGGGAGGCGGTTCGCACACGGAAACGTGCGCCGACACTTGTGTTGGAAAAACGCTCCCAGTATGGGTCAGAGAATGACCTCCATCCCGGTCTTCTGCACCTGCATTCCCATGCGCTCGTAGAATTTGCGGGCGGAGGTGTTGCATTCCCAGACGTTGAGGGTCAGGTTGTGACATCCGATGTCGCGGGCGTAGGACTTGACATAATCGTACAGCGCTGTGCCGATGTGCCGGCCGCGGCAGGACTCGTCCACGCACAGATCGTCGATGTAGAGGGTGCGGATGGGGGTGAGGACGTGCGCATCGGCGTGGTCTTCGAGGATGCAGAACGCATAGCCCCACACCCTCCCGCCGTCCTCATAAACGAAGATGGGGCGGGTGTCGGAGTCGTTTTCGATGATGGCGAGAAGCTCATCGTCGGTGTACTTCTTTTCCCCCATGACAAACAGATCGGGACGGCCTGCGGCGTGGACGGCGGCAACCTGATAAAGAAGTCGGTCGATGTCCGGGATGTCGCCCGGGGTTGCGGGACGGATGTTCATCGCAGTCTCCTTTATCCGTCGATGCCGAAGCGCACGAATGCGTAGCGGTTGACGTATGCCGGGCAGGTGTTGTTTTCGTCCCAGCCGTTTTCCATGGAGAACGTGGTCGGACCGACACCCCACGGTTCCGGATCGTGGCCGTGATGCGGGCCCATCAGATTGCGGTTGGAATTGGTAAGGGCGAGGGTGATGACGTTTTCGCCCTCGGAGAGGAAATCGGAGAGGTCGATATGGTCGGTGAACATGAGCGTTCCGGCGGGCTTGCCGTTGACGGAAACCTCACACACCGCATACCGTCCGGGGACGTGCAGCTCTGCCGCGCCGCCCTTTTCGTAAGTATAAACGCTTTCCAGCTTCAGGGTGCCGGCAAAGAACGGATAGCCGCAGGTGACGATGTTCTTTGCATCAAAGGGAATCTTGTCCTGCGTGGTGATGGCAAATTCCGTGCTGTTGTAGATGCAGCTTTCGCGCACGCTGTCCTCAAACGCACCGGGTGTTTTCAGCGCAAAGCGGCCGACGAGATACATACACTCGATCTCGGTGTCGAACACGAGACAGTTGCGCAGAGATTCGCTGACACCGGCGTAAAGCACATAGTGAACATAATCGCGCTGGAAATAGTCAAAGGTGCAGATAATCTCGTTCTCACCCTTGACAACAAGGGAAAGAATGTCCGTTGTGCGGAACGAGCGGTCAAGCCACCAGTCAGATCCGACCGTCAGCGGCTTGCCGTTGACCGTATAGGTTGCACCTGCCAGCGGTTCCGTGACGAGGTTCAGCGTTTCGGGAATATCGTCGACCGTGAAGACGGCTTTCAGCGTGACCTTGCCCTTGTAGCGGTCGCGGAGCAGACGGTCGCGGATGCATTCCAGCGGTCTCTGCTCGGAATAGGTCTTGCCGCCGTCAAAGGAGATGGCAAAGTGGTCGATGGTCAGCTCGTTTTCGGGCGCAACGGCGGGTGTAAACGGTTTGTCAACCTTGATCGGCTTTGCTTCTGCTTTGGACGCACACGGGCAGACAGGTGCACATTCTTCGCTTTCGAGATACACATGGGATGCGGAGTATTCAAAATCCTGCGTGATGACGAACGCGCCGTCCACAATCTTTCCGCGCACGGGTTTTGCTTCCAGGGTGTCAAGGTCAATTTCAACCATGCCCTTTGCGCCCGCAACGGAAATGGTAACGTCTTTGACCGTGTTCTTGTCCGCGTTCAGGTTGACCGCATAGACGATTCTGCCGGAGGAGGTCTTGCGCACCATCTGACGGAAACCGGTCTGACGGTCGCCTGCGTTCAGCTTGACCTCAGCCGCAGCTGCAATCTCCTCAAAGGAGACCGTGCTTGCAAGGAACGCAAGATCGGATTCTGCCTTTTTGCCTTCAATTCTGGTGGGCTTGTCGCCATAACACCAGACCTTGCCGCCGTTTGCAAGGAATTCTTTCAAAAGTGCAACGGTGGAAGCATCAATCGTATCAAAGGACGGGATGACGATGTAGTCGTATGTACACAGACCGACACGGATCTTGTCGCCCTCGACCTTTGCCATTTTCGCCATCATGCACTCATCGCCCCAGTGGTAGGGGATCTGTGCCTGAGAGAGCTTGTTCGACAATGCGTGGAACGCATCCTCGACTTCCTTGACGGAGCCGTATTCACCGCCGCGCTTGTAGGTCAGGTATGCCGCGTGGATGGGGTGGATGACGAGCGTGTTTGCGTATTCCTCGCCGCGGGAGAGCAGGTAGCCGAGATTGTTGTAGTAGTTGTCAAAGGACTTCATCTGTTCCTGCCACGGCAGATGCTCGGAATAGTTCGCCGGATAGTCGCGCTTGCGCTGACCGCGGATGGAATATGCGTAGAGGTGCTGACACATGACGTTGACACCGTTTGCGTACTGCAGCTCCGTGATGCGCTTCAGCTCGGTCGGGGTGACGTCCCAGCCGCAGCAGCCGAACATTTCGGAGAGTGCCTTGTCCTTGCCCAGCTGTGCGCAGGCACTGCCGAGCTGCTTTGCCGCAACGTCGTCGTTCAGACCGCGGCCGAGATAGTCGATGCCCGGAATGTGTTCGTATTCGTAGAACGGCATCACGCCGCCGATGCACATCATCTGTCCCGCAAGGGAGGTCTCCTCAACGGCATGACCGGTCAGGCGGCATCCGTTTTCCTCGCACCACTCGTAGACAATCTTGACCCAGTGGTTGATGAACAGCTTGTGGCAGAGCTTCCAGTAGTCGTAGCGGAACTCCTTGTCGCCGTCGAAGTCGATGAACAGCGCGGGAAGCTTGTCCATGACGTCATAACCGTAAGCAGACATGAACTCTGCGGGCATCTTGTCGCTCCACACGGTGCCCCAGCGGTAATACTGCGGCTCGTCGGTGAAAAATCCGGGCATCGCGTGACCGAAGTCCTCGGCGTTGCCGCGTTTCTTGTATTCGTCGTGCGTTTCGCAAAGAAATTTCTTTGTGATCTCCGCATCCAGCGTATCAACATAAGAGGAATCCCACGCCTGCGTGATGACGTGATATTCGACAGCACCGTCAACGGGTGCGGTTACGCGGGAAAGCTTGCCGTCGCAGAGCACATACACGCCGAGAATGTGCTCACAGTCCGGCCACGTTTCGGTCTTCTGGTATTTCAGATAGGTCGCGTGATTCTTGGGGTCTTCGAGCAGCTTGCCGCCCGCAAAGCCGGAGGGCCAGCCGTTTTCGTCGTAAGACCATGCTTCCATGCCGTACTTCTTTGCTTCATCGACACACGCATCCACGCACGAAAACCATTCGTCGCTTAAATATTCGGTTTCCAGACCGCCGCGCGCGTGCATGAAGAAGCCGTTCATGCCCAGCTCGTGCATGACCCGGATCTGCCGGCGCAGTTCCTCTTCATCGAGCCGGTCGTTCCAGCTCCAGAACGGAATGCTTCCGTGTGTGATGGCGTGCTCTTTGACGTCGAGCAGAAAATTCTGTAAGTTCATTTTTGTATGGGTATCCTTTCTTTTTGGAGAAATTTTTGGTTTGGGTCAGTTGGGCAGCATCGCGCCCCGCGCTTCCAGATAATCGTTAATATCCGCAAGAATGTACCGTTCCCCCGTGGTGTGGAGGGATTCGGCAAAGCGCAGAATGTAGTCCGTCACACCGTAATTTTGGAACAGAGCAATGACCTCTTTTCCGGTGAGGTTGTGGCTTTGCTTGTAAATTTCGATGCAGTAGACAAGAAAATTGAGGTCTTTTTCCTCCTGTCGGGTCATGGGTCTCACGCCTCCTCCGGATAATGAATCTCGCCCGTGGTCTGCTCCTCGTGATACAGCTGATACAGCGCCTTGGCGCTCAGATGCCAGAGTTTGGTCTCCTCGCGCTCCAGCGCGGCGTAAAGGTCAGATGCGTAAAAGGCGTGTGCCGCATCTGCGGGAGAAGAACCGTCGTTTGCGGCGATTTCCTTTATGACCGTCGGAACAAGTAGGATTAGCATGGCATCAAAGGGGGTGTGGGGCATGGTATATCTCCTTTTCGCACCGGGCTTCGAGAAATGTCAGATGCGCAAGTGCGGTCTCCGTTGCAAAAACATACTGAATGTAAAGCTGTTTGACTTTCAGTGCTTCGATGGCGGCGTCTTTGGATAGAACGCCGGTCTCGTAAAGAATGAACGTGCGGTAGACATCATCGTTTGCCACGGGACCGCAGATGAGGTCATACTGTCCCGACGGGCGCGTGCCGTTTCGGTTTTCGTGCACGAAATCAAGCCACGCCGCATCGGCGGACGGAAACCGCAGAAGATGCAGAATCTCCGCGGCAGAATCGTCAAAGCGGTAAATATTGACGACACATTCGCCGGATTTCCGGCGCTGTGTGACCTTTTCCGCAAAATTCTGTGCCTGCGCATAATTGGTCGTCGTATAAAAACCGTTTCCGAAATCGAGAAACCGGTTGGGAATCAGAATTTTCGGTGAATCGACAACGACGTTGCTCCCATGATATAAAATCAAAACGGGTTCTCCTTTCGCTGTGTTTGTCTGACATATCTATTATACCGCAAGGAAACCAAAATATCAATAGATTCTCTGTGAACAATTTCCGTCACCGAAACAGAATCAGCGAAAAATACGTCACCGTATCCGCGCCGTTGTTGTATTTCACGCCGGCGATGCGCGAAAGGGAAACGACGTCGATGCCGCACCCCTCCATCGGACGGATGACGCGGTCGGGATGACGGCAGGGGGCATCGGGATAGGTACAGGTCTTGCACAGCGTGCATCCGCCCGCGCCGAGCAGGACGTGTGGGATACCCGCTTCGTGCAGGCGTTCCGCGACCCGGGCATCCAGCGCGCGGTGCGCCTCTTTTGCCGCTGTCATGCCCTCGATGTCGAAGCTGTCCTCAAGGTCGTGCTTTGTTGTGAAGACGACGGCGGCGGACATGGCGCGGTATTCGTCCCGCAAGGCTTCCCAGTCCCCGACACCGGGCGGACAGCACCAGTTTTTGCCGTACAGCCCGCACCGGTTTGCCTCACACATCCGCCGAACCTCGACGGAAAAGGGGATGTCTGCGGGGGAAACGGCGGCGTACTCGTGGACGGCGGAAGAGAAAAGAGTTGAAAGAGGGGCAGGAATGGACATGATAAGCCTCCGGCAGAAGAAGTGAAAAGTGAAGAAGTGAATGGTAACATATGGGATGAGCCACCCCGTGTCGTGTAGGGGCAGTACCATGGTTTCGCTTTGCGAAACCTTACGACCGGTGATTTGAAAATCTTGCGCACTGTTGAAGGATTTTCAACCCGTCCGGAATGTTATTTGGTTGTGTAAGATTTCGTGAAGTTGTCTTCGACAGTGAAGTTGCTGGCGCAGTGAAGTTGCCTGTGGCAGTTATTTTATCTTCTTGATCTCCTCCGCATAATACTGCACAAGCTCAAATTTCGTGCCGGGCATGAGGCGGTGGTCGGGGCAGGGGATGAAGCCGCCGAGTGCGGAGAGGCGGCGCAGGCGGACAAGCTCCCGGTCGACAGCGGCCTTGTCGCGGCGCAAAACGGTCTTATCCATACCGCCGACACCGCGCATTCCGGTGCCGAACTTGTTCCGCGCGGCCTCAAACTGGTCGCCCCAGGTGCCGATTTCGATGGGGAACATCGTGTTGATGCCGTTTTCGTACCAGGTGGGGAGCAGTTTCTCCGTCACGCCGTCGCAGTCAAGGGAGATGATGTCGATGCCGTATTTGTGGCAGAGGTCGTTGCGCTTTTTGTAATGCTTTGCGCACAGTTCGTTGAAAATCTCCGGGGAAAGCAGGGGGCCGGAATTATAGCAGATGTCCTCCCAATAATGTGCAAAATCGAACTTCGCGCCGGTTGCGAGAATTTCCTCTGCACACTGATACTGCATTTCGGCAAACGTATCGACGATATCCGCAAACAGCTCCTCGTCCTCATCGTAAATGAGATAACTCATGCCGACGACGGAGACCATCGAGCGGATACTGCCCAAGACCGAGCCGAGATGCAGTCCGACGGGAACGTCATAGCGGCGGGTCTCGTTGAAGTTTTTGAAGTATTCGTAGTTGATGCGGGCGGGGGAGAACTGCATTTTCGGCTTGTACAGCTCCTCAAACGCCGCGCGGTCTTTCAGAAGATAATCGTCCTCCGACGGAATGGAGGTCACGCCGGGACGGATTTTCTCAATCAGACCGTCGCCGTTCTGCACGCGGCGCGTGCCGTCGGGAAGCACTTCCAGTACCTTGTGTTCAAAGCCGGGCAGAAGGCCCGTGTGCGCGCCCGCTGTTCTGTACCAGTTGAAGTCCCAGCCGATGAGACGGTCAAGCTCCTCGTCCGCCGCATTGCCGTCGCCCCAGCTCTGTGCAAGCGCAAGCGGAATTTTGCCCTGTTCCGCCCACTCGTATAACAGCTCCGGCCAGTACCCGAAATGAACGGCAGGCATCCGGTCATAGGGTTTATAATGTAAAATATTCAGTGCGCGTTCGCGGTTGGTCATGGTGATGTTTGCCCCCGGAACGGAGTGCGCCGGGGGTGCTCCTTTTTTGTGATGGATTGTTTTGGGGGGATTGTTATGGTTGGTTTGGTTAGAATAAAAGCGAAACGATTCGCCCCTTAATCCCCAAGGGGAAGGTTTATCGTGCGAACCGTTCAGCTTACATCCTTGCCAAATTATCGATACACCGGACACGCGCTGATCTCCGTGTCCTTGTGCGTTGCCATCTCCGCATATTCCCGCAAAAGGGCAACGTAATCGCGGTAGGTATCGAGTGGGACGTCGGGCGGGGTCTGGTGGTCGACGGAGGCGATGACTTTTCCTCTCTGCATACTCGGCAGGATGCGTTCAAATTCCGCGCGGATGGCGTCGGCACCGAACTTCATGCACATTTTGTCAAAATGCCCGATGAACGCCATGTCCGGCTGCTTGTCGAGATACAGGGAAACATCCACGCCCGCCTGCCGTTCCAGGGGAAACATTCCGTCCGCGCCCACGTCTGCGTACCAGTCCACGGCAAGCGTGATGTCGCCGTCGGAGTCGATGAAGACGGGAACGCCGTATTCGTGGATGACGGGGATGACCTTTCTGTAAAACGGCGCGAGAAATTCGTCGAACGCGGCACGCGAAATCATCGGCCCGTTGTTGTAGCTCATATCCTCCGCAAAGCTCATGAAGTCAAAGCGGAAGCGGGAGAAGACATAGTGAAACAGTCCCACGAGCCAGTCGGCGTATTCGTTGCAGATGCGCTTGTACAGCTCCGGATAATCGTAGAAGCTGTAAAGGTGATTTTCAATGCCGAACAGCGTGCGCGGATACCAGAAAAATCCCTCCACCGTGAAAAACCGGATCGTGTCCCCGCGGTCGCGGGATGCCTGCAAAGCATCAAAGAATCCGGCGGGGAACATCGTTTCATACGCGGGGAATAAGGTCGGACGGACGGTATTGTCGTAGTCGTCCTCTTCCTCCATGATGCCAAGCCCGTGACCGGGCGGGGCGGGGGTCTGTGCCGTTTTACAGGAAACGCTTGTCTGCAAACATTTATCAAGACCGAAATATGCCTGCAAGGCTTCATATCCCGCGTGTTCTGCGGGAAGACCGTCGGACTTCCATCGCTCCACGGTCAGATTCCACCACGGCGCCCATTCGATGACGGGCATCCTGTCCACTTCCTCCCCGGCAAGATACCGGCGGAAGCGCTCGGAGGCGGTAAGTTTCATGAGAGTTTGTCCTTTCTTTCTCTTATTCCTTTGCCGCCGCAAAAAACGCATCAATATTCTCCCACTTCGCCGCGGGGGGAATGTCGCATCCGGAGGAGAGCACGAAATTCGGGTATCCGGCGCACTGTTCTTTCAATGTACGGACAGCGTTTTTCATGCTGTCGGGCGTTCCCGAAAGAAATTCCGCGGTCGGGGAGATGTTGCCGCAGACAGGGCGGTCAGAGGGCATCTTGGCAAGAATGTCGGAAAGCGAGACCGCATCGCCGAAGTGATACGCCGCGGCACCGTTTGCATACAGGGATTCCGTCATCAGGGGAGTGTTCGGTCCGCAGTTGTGGTAGATGACGATGAAATTCTCATCCTGCACCGCATCGATGATCTCCTTTACATAAGGCGCGGAAAATTCCGTTTCCAGCGCGGGGGAGAGCAGACCCGCAAGCGGTTCCGCCATGACAAGACCGTCCACGCCCGCCGCTTTGTACGCTTTTGCGTACTCTTTTAAGAACGCGGTCGTTTTGCCGAGAGCCGCGTGAACGAAATCTTCGTCCGCGATGCAGTTGACCAGGGCTTCGGAGACGTCCATCAGCCGTCCGGCAAGGGAAAACGGCCCGATGATGCCCGCAAGCACGGGACGGTCGGAAATGCGCGCTTTCGCCATGCGCGCCGCTTCAATGTACATCCCCGTCCGTGCCGTACCGACCTGGGGAACGGAGAGGGCTTCGGCTTCGTCCTCGTCCGAGATGAGAATGCCCGTGACGGTGGGGACTTCGTTTTCCTCTGCGAGAATTTCGCATCCGAACGCTTCCGCTTCCACGGACAAGTCCATCATGCAGACCGCGGCGGCGGCATCGGTGCGCTGTGCCACGCGGACAATTCCCTCCGCCTGCAATTCCGCGCTGTGCGTGAACTGATACACCGTCGCACCAAGCAGCTGTGCCGACGGGAACGAGAGCAGAGGAAGCGGTTTTTTGCTCGCCGCCAGCGCGGAGAGCCAGGTTTTCATTGTGTTCATGGTTATGACCATAACTTTCGCTGTGCGAAAGTTTCCTTTTTAGAATTTCGTTCTGAAATTCGGGAATTTGTGGGTGGTTTTACGCAGTAAAATCTTTGCACGAAGTGCAAAGAAAGCCACAAAACCCGTCTGAAAATTTATTTTCAGACTTGTACCTTGTTATCCCTTTTTCATCTCCAGAATCAACCGCTTTGCTTCTTTGGCGGCGGAGGCGGCATCGAGGGTGTAGCAGTCTGCGCCGATGTCGTCTGCCCATTCTTTTGTGACGGGTGCGCCGCCGACCATGACACGGACGGTGTCGCGGATACCGGCTTCACAGAGGGCTTCGATGACATCCCGCTGACCGCCCATCGTCGTCGTGAGCAGGGCGGAGAGGCAGACGAGCTGTGCGTTGTTTTCCTTTACCGCCGCAACAACGGCTTCGGGCGCGGCGTCGACACCGAGGTCCACGCATTTGATGCCCTGACCCTCGATCATCATGCGGACGAGATTCTTGCCGATGTCGTGCATATCGCCCTTGACCGTGCAGATGACGGCGGTGCCGATCGGTTCCACACCCGCATCTGCGAGCACGGGGTTCAGAATTTTCAGTCCCGCGTTCATCGCACGCGCCGCGACCAGCACTTCGGGAACAAAGACTTCATTGCTACGGAATTTTTCGCCAACGATGTTCATGCCCACAACGAGCGCATCGTTGAGAATGACGTCGGGCGCAATGCCTTCTTCCAGCGCCTGATTGACAAGCGCAGAGACATCCTTTGCCTTGCCGCGCTGAAGCTTTTCGGAAATTTCGTTTAACAGTTCGGTATTCATGGTAGTTCCTCCCGGAATTTGAATTTCTTCTGTTATTATTATACCATATCTGTCCCCGGAATGGAAAGGGGTTTGACGAAATTTTTTGGGAAATTTTTGATGGGAGGTTGATAAAGGGAGGCGGTGGCTTCTGCGAGAGATTTGCATGACATCCTTGCTCCGCCGTACAAATCAAAAAAGCAAAAACATTTTTTCGCCATTCCCCCGCCATAACCTTGACATTTCCCTCAGAATATGCTATAATAAAACAAACATTCCGAACAAACGAACCAATATCGGAAGTACAGAAAGGAATCCGGCTATGGACAATGACATCCTCGCGGGTCTCAATGAATCCCAGAGAGCGGCAGTCACGACAACGGAGGGGTATATCCGGGTCATCGCGGGTGCGGGGACGGGGAAGACACGGGCGCTGACACACCGGTATGCGTATCTGGTGCGGGAATATGGCATTGCGCCGTCGAACATCCTCTGCATCACGTTCACGAACAAGGCGGCAAACGAGATGAAGCGGCGCATCAAAGGGATGCTCGGGGAGGAATTCGACACCTCGTTTGTCGCAACGCTCCATGCGTTCTGCACGCGCATTCTGCGGGAGGAGATCACGAAGCTCTTTTACCCGGACAATTTCATCGTGCTGGACAATCTCGACCAGAAGCGCATTCTCGAAGAGGTCTATGACGAGATGGGCATCAAAATGGACACCGCCTCGTTCAAATTCATGATCGACCAGATCCGGTATTACAAGAATCTCATCACCTATGTGGAATATCTCTCCGACCCCGATTTTGATTATTCCGCGCTGACGTCGGAAAAGCCGTCCGATGAGATCATCTTCCGTTATATTAAAAAACAGCGCAAATATTTCGGGCTCGATTTCTTTGACCTTATCAATTTTGTCATATACCTGTTCCGCCGCTATCCCGATGTGCTGGAAAAATGGCAGCAGCGGCTGTGCTACATCATGGTGGATGAATTTCAGGACATCACGGCAAAGGAGTTCAAGCTCATCCGTCGGCTGTCGGAATATAACCGCAACCTGTTCGTCGTTGGCGACCCCGACCAGAATATCTATGAGTGGCGCGGCGCGAATATGTCCGTCATCGTCGATTTTGAGGGCTGGCTGAACAATCCGTGCTTTGAACATCAGTACGGTCTGCGGGCAAAGGACATTTTTCTCGAAGAAAACTACCGTTCGTCCGAGCCGGTGCTTGCCGCGGCGAATGCGCTCATTTCCCATAACCGCAACCGCGTGGAAAAAACGCTGTATACAAAGAAGCCGGGCGGCGCGCGCGTGGTCTGTCTTCACGCCAAAAACGACAAAGAGGAGATCGGCTACATCTGCCGGGAGATCAGAAACCACGTCGCCGCGGGCGGGAAGTATGCCGATTTCGCGGTTCTGTACCGCTCCGGGTATGTGTCGCGCTTTGTGGAGAGCGGGTTTCTCGCCGAAAACATCCCCTACACGGTGTACGGCGGTGTCGGCTTTTACGAGCGCGCGGAGATCAAGGACGTGTTGTCCTATATGCGCCTTGTGGACCGGCCGGACGACGATCTGTCGTTCAAGCGCATCTGCAATGTCCCGCGCCGGAAGCTCGGCAAGGCAAAGCTGGCGGCACTCACGCTGTATGCGGAGGAGCACAAGCTCTCCCTCTACGAATCCCTGCGCGCCTTGTGCGAAACCGAGCAGTTCCGGGCGAGTGGCGCAAAGCAGTTCGTCTCGGTCATGGATGCTCTGCGGGCACAGCGGGAAACGCTGTCGGTGTCGGAGCTGCTGCAGGCGATCCTTGCGCAGACCGGATACGAGCTTTACATCCGCGAAAGCGGCGACATTGAACGGCTGGATAACACAACGGAGCTATTGCGCAGCATCGTCACGCAGGAAGCGGAATTCGGCGAGCACCTGTCCCTGTCGGCATTTCTGCAGCAAATGACACTTCTGCGCGACAGCGATGCCGAGGACACCTGTGACCGCGTGAAGATCATGACCATCCACACCTCCAAGGGGTTGGAATTTGACCGCGTGTTTCTCGTCGGCATGACGGAGGGTATCTTCCCCTCCGCACGCAGTCTGGAGGAGCGCAGGCATGAAGCATTGGAGGAGGAACGCCGCCTGTGCTTTGTCGCCATGACCCGCGCACGGCACCGGCTGTACCTGACCGAATCCGAGGGCTTCGGTGTCAAAGGCTTCTCCAAGGTTCCCTCCCGGTTCATAGAAGACTTTGTCCGGGACACCGACCCTGCGTTTCTCGACTGTGTCGGTACCGTCCCCCACGACCTGCGCGAAGAACAGGCATTGCAGGCAAAGCACTTCGACCGCGAGGACGGCGAGATCTTCCACGTCGGCGACCAGCTCCGCCACAAAGGCTTCGGAGAGGGTATCGTCGAGCGGGTGGACGAAAAAACGCGGACGTATTTCATCCGGTTTGTCAACGGTGTGAGACCGATCAGCTTTGATTATCCGGGGATTGCGCATATATTTTGACGGTACTTTCGGGAAAGTACCAAAGTGGTTCTTCAAACTTCGGAAAGCATAAAGCATTTCGCCACGCGATTCAGGTTCCTTGAAAGGAAACGCTTTTTACTTTTTCCGGTTTGGAGAAGCCGATGCCGGTTGTGAGTGCCGGAGTGCTGACAGAAGTATGAGAGATTCAGAAATCATCGCTCCGCGGTGAGACCTCATCCACTGCTTCGCGTGTCTTCAGAAAATGCTCCGCATCTTCTCCCAAGAGGGAAGGTTTGTCGTGCGAACCGGTCACGTTCTGCGGGAGTACCAAAGGCGGTGCGAAAAAATTTGATAAAAAAGATTCCGGCGTCAATTCCGGAATCTTTCTCATTGCATTATATCGACTCAATCTGATACGGCGTCGTCTGGTAAACGTAATAGTTCAGCCAGTTGGAAAACAGCAGATTTGCGTGCGCGCGCCAGGTCACGCGGGGGGCTTTGGTATCGTCGTCGTCGGGATAGTAGTTCTTCGGCACTTCAATGGGAAGACCGGCGTTCTTGTCGCGCAGGTATTCCTTTTCCAGGGTGTCGGCGTCGTACTCGGAGTGACCGGTGATGTAGATCTGGCGGTGGCGGGCGCTCTCAACCGCGTAAACGCCGGCATCGGGGGACGATGCGACGATCGTCAGCGCATCGACGTCCTCAATGTCCTCGCGGTCGATGGTCGTGTGACGGCTGTGCGGGGCGTAGAACACATCGTCAAAGCCGCGCATGAGCGTGTTTTCCTGCGTTTCGACCACATGGGGGAACACGCCGAACAGCTTCTTGTCAAGCGCGCGCTTGGGAATGCCGTAGTGATAATACAGTCCGGCCTGCGCGCCCCAGCAGATGTGCAGGGTGCTGTGGACGTTCTTCTTGCTCCATTCCATGATCTCACACAGCTCGTCCCAGTATTCCACTTCTTCAAACGGCATCTGCTCGACCGGCGCACCGGTGATGATCATGCCGTCGAATTTTTCATTCTTCACTTCATCGAAGGTCTTGTAGAACATGAGCAGATGCTCGGCGGAGGTATTTTTCGACTGGTGGGTCGCTGTCTGCAAAAGGGTCAGCTCTACCTGCAGGGGCGAGTTGCCCAGAAGACGGGAAAACTGCGTTTCCGTGACGACCTTGGTCGGCATCAGGTTGAGAAGCAGGATGCGCAGAGGACGGATGTCCTGCGCCACGGCGCGGTTTTCGGTCATAACAAAGATTTTTTCGGATGCCAGCGTGCGGACTGCAGGCAGTTCATCCGGGATTTTGATCGGCATAGAATCGTGGCTCCTTTCCGGGGAATCAGATCTGTTCCAATGCCTGCGCGATGTCTGCGATGAGGTCATCGGCGGATTCCAGACCGCAGGAGAGACGGACGAGATCGGGGGAAACACCGGCGGCGGCAAGCTCCGCATCGTTCATCTGGCGGTGGGTTGCGCTTGCCGGATGCAGACAGCAGGTGCGCGCATCGGCGACGTGCGTTTCGATGGCGGCGAGCTTCAGGTGTCCCATGAACGCTTCTGCCGCGGCACGGCCGCCCTTGACACCGAAGCTGATGACACCGCAGGTACCCATCGGCATATACTTCTGCGCGCGGTCGTGATACTTGTCGCCTGGCAGGGATGCGTGGCTGACCCAGGCGATCTTTTCATGGGTGGAGAGGAACTTTGCGACGGCGGCGGCGTTTTCGCAGTGTCTCTGCATCCGGACGTGCAGGGATTCCAGTCCCATGTTCAGCAGGAATGCGTTCTGCGGTGCCTGGATGGAGCCGAGGTCGCGCATCAGCTGTGCGGTCGCCTTGGTGATGTACGCGCCGCCCAGACCGAAGCGTTCGGTGTAGATGACGCCGTGATAGCTTTCGTCGGGCGTGGTCAGACCGGGGAACTTGTCGGCGTGTGCGTTCCAGTCGAATTTGCCGGAATCGACGATACAACCGCCGACCGCCGCGCCGTGACCGTCCATGTACTTGGTCGTGGAATGCGTGACGATGTCGGCGCCCCATTCAAACGGACGGCAGTTGACCGGCGTTGCGAACGTGTTGTCGATGATCAGCGGAACGCCGTGTGCGTGTGCCGCATTTGCGAATTTTTCAATATCGAGAACGACCAGCGCGGGGTTGGCGATGGTCTCACCGAACACGGCTTTCGTGTTGGGACGGAATGCGGCGTTCAGCTCTTCCTCGGAGCAGTCCGGATCAACAAACGTAAAGTCGATGCCCATGCGCTTCATCGTGACGGAGAAGAGGTTGTAGGTGCCGCCGTAAATGGTGGAGGAAGAAACGATGTGGTCGCCCGCGCCCGCGATGTTGAACACTGCAAAGAACGATGCCGCCTGACCGGAGGATGTCAGCATTGCGGCGGTGCCGCCCTCCATTTCGCAGATCTTCGCCGCGACGGTGTCGCAGGTCGGGTTCTGAAGACGGGAGTAGAAATAGCCGGATGCCTCTAAGTCGAACAGCTTGCCCATGTCCGCGCTCGTCGCATACTTGAACGTGGTGGACTGGATGATCGGGATCTGTCTCGGTTCGCCGTTGCCGGGGGTGTAGCCGCCCTGCACGCATTTGGTTTCGATTCTGTAATTCTTGTCGCTCATGGTTCTGATTCCTTTCCTTATATCACGATAATAAAAAATCCGCCCCAAACAACATGGCATAAAAACGATATGCCGGTTCTTTGAGACGGGAGAAGTTTCACCCGCGGTACCACTCAAATTGATCGGTTTCAGATTTATCCGGAATATCAGAAATTTTCCGGAACTTCGGATAGTTTCCGATGACCGATCCTCTTTTTTCGGGGGCTCCTTCAAGCCCTGTGCATTCACGCAGCCTCACGGGAAAGCCTGACCCGCACGCGGAAAAACCGTCTCCGGTCTTCGCCCTGCGGCTTGACAATCCGGCTCGGAAGCCATAAACGATACAGTCCCCCGCTGCCGCCTTGCACCGACCGGCGGCTCTCTGACACCCAAAACGGTCGGAAGTGTTTTGAGCGGTGCGCAGTTTTCTGTATGTCCTCTTCGTCATAGCCTTTGTAATAACAGATGCTGTGACTATTATACTATAAATTGAGGAAAATGTCAATATGAAATTTTCAATTTCATGAAATTTTCTTTGGGGGTGGGGGGATGGTGTTGACTTGAGATTGGAAACACGTTTCCTCTAACCCTGTAGGGGCGTCCCTACAGACATAATGAATGTCGCTTTTCTTAAATTGACAGCATTCCCCCGGAGGCGGGCTCCCCAAAAAAACAAGGTCTGCAACTCCCGTTACAGACCCCATTCGATTCAATTCAAACAAAACCCTTAATTCTTATTCGCCGCATAGGCATAATCTTCCTGAATCGCCGTTTCCGGTTCCTTTGTCAGAAGCGACACAACAACGATCGCAACGGAGGAGAGCAGGAACGCGGGTGCCAGCTCGTAGACGGCGAAGATGCCGCCGAGGGGGGCGATGAAGAAGTTCCAGACGATGGCGACCACGCCGCCGGTGACCATGCCGGCAACGGCACCTTGATAGGTGGTGCGCTTCCAGAACAGGGAGAACAGCATGAGCGGGCCGAACGTCGCGCCGAGACCTGCCCAGGCGAAGTCAACGATGGAGAAGATGACCTGGTTTCCGCCGGTCGCAACGAGCATGGCGAACACCATGATCAGCACGAGAATGATACGGGTGACACGCATGACCTGCTTGTCGGTCGCATCCTTTTTGAAGACACCGTGGTAGACATTTTCCGCAATCGCGGAGGCGGAAATGAGCAGATAGGAGTCGGAGGAGCTGATGGCGGCGGCAAGAATGCCTGCGCAGACCAGACCCGCCAGCAGTGCCGGGAGCATATCGGTCGTCATGAGAATGAAGATGTTCTCGGTGTGGCCGGAGCCGTATTCCAGATAAGCGTTCGGGTAGAGGGTACGGCCGATGATGCCGATGAAGATGGCGGCCGCGAGGGAGATAACGACCCAGACCGTCGCAACGCGGCGGGAGAGCTTCAGTTCCTTTTCGTCACGGATCGCCATGAAGCGCAGAAGCACCTGCGGCATACCGAAATATCCAAGACCCCAGACAAGGCCGGAAAGAATGGTCACAAAGCCCATCGGTGCTGCATCACCAAAGACGACCGTGCCGTCCACATCCGTGGGTGTTGCTTTTTCAAAGAGGGAAAGGAAGCCGGGGATGCTCTTTGAGTTTTCGATGACAGCATCGACACCGCCTGCCGTTGCCACACCGATGACAAGGACACAGACCAGCGCGATAATCATGACAATGGCCTGCATGAAGTCCGATGCGGATTCGCCGAGGAAGCCGCCCAGGAACGTATACAGAAGCACGAACAGCGCCGCGATGACGACCATCAGCTCATAAGGTGCGCCGAAGAGCTGGGAGAACAGCTTGCCGCACGCCATTAAGCAGGAGCCGGCGTAGGGGGTGAAGAAGATGATGATGAGCAGCGAGGAGATGATGAGCAGCACCTTGTTCTTTTCGCGGAACCGCTTGGAGAAGAAGTCCGGAATGGTGATGGCACCGATGCGCTCGGAATAACGGCGCAGACGTTTGCTGACGATGAGCCAGTTCAGATAGGTGCCGAGAGCAAGACCGATCGCCGTCCATCCGGCATCGGCAAGGCCGCTCCAGTAAGCAAGTCCGGGCAGACCCATGAGCAGCCAGCCGGACATATCGGATGCCTCCGCGCTCATCGCGGAGACCCACGGGCCGAGCGTTCTGCCGCCGATGAAGTAGTCCTCCGCGCTCTTGTTTGCGCGCTTGGAGCACCAGACACCGATGGCGATGACCGCCGCCATATAGATCACAATCGAAATCAGATATTGAATGTTCATATATTTGTCCTTTCTGTGTCGTTGATTGTTCTCAATTTGTTAATAATTATAAACTATTTTACCATATAATGCAATAGGATGCCGCAATAATTTTCAAAATCGTAACATTTACGCCGGTTTTTTCGGATTTTTTGCAGAAATTCCCCGTTGGCTCTTGCGTTTTCGCGTGATTTGTGCTATACTGAAATCAACAAAATTTTATTTTCCAAAGGAGAACCCCCATGATCGCCAATCTCGTATCCGTCCACGTCAAGGAAGACTGCATCGAGCAGTTCAAGGAAATCACGACCTACAACCACAACAACACCAGAAAAGAACCGGGCAACGTCCGCTTCGACGTCCTCTGGAACAAGGACGACCCCACCTGCTTCACATTGTATGAGGTCTTCGCCGATGCCGATGCCGTCGCATTCCACAAGACCACCGAGCACTACAACAAGTGGCGCGAGACCGTCGCACCGTATATGGCAGAACCCAGAAGCGCGGTGTCGAATACGCCCATTTGTTTTGACTGATTTTGACTAAAACAAACAGTTTTGCTCTTGATTAAATAGGAGACGAGCGAAAAGCTTCGCACGGAAGCCCCATATCATATTGAAACCATCATCTGAAAAATAAAACACACGAGGTGAACCCCCATGCATCTGATCCAGAACGAACTCGATATCCGCAAACTGCCGGATATTTTCACCCATACCGACGGCACCCCCGTCACAAAGGAATCCTGGGAACGCCGCCGCGCGGAACTGCGCGACATTCTCGCAAGAGAAGAATACGGCTACGCCCCGACCGGGCGGCTTGACAATCAGCTTGACGACCCGTCCGTTGTGACCTGCACCGAAATCAAAAAGCCCGACACGAATATGTGCGCGGGAAAGGTAAAAGGCGAGTGGTTCAACGTCACGTTCCCGACCCCCACGGGAGACTTTTCGTTCCCCGTCTGCCTGTTCACGCCGAACCACAAGATCGGAATGCCGTCGAACCGTCCGCTGAACCGCGGAAAAGTGCCGCTCGTCATTCACATCAACTTCCGCCCGGACGTGCCGGATAAGTATTTTCCGCTGGAGGAGATTACCGACCACGGCTTTGCCGCCGCGCAGATCTATTATCAGGATGTCACAAGCGACAACGGCGATTACACGAACGGCCTTGCGGGATGCTATCCCGAATACGGAACGTGTGAGGAGAACCGCACGCCGACCGCATGGGGCAAGCTGCGGATGTGGTCGTTTGCCGCATCGCGTGCGCTGGACGTTCTGCTCCGCCGGGATGACATCGACCCCGACAAGGTGTTCGTCGCGGGACACTCGCGTCTGGGCAAGACCGCTCTGCTCACCGCCGCAATGGACGACCGCTTTGCCGGCGCCTGCTCCAACGACTCCGGATGCTCCGGCGCGGCGATTACCAGAAGCAAGGTCGGCGAGACGGTCGAGGTCATTTCCCGCGTGTTTCCGTTCTGGTTCTGTCCCAATTACCGCGGCTATGCCGACCGTGAATACGAAATGCCCTTCGACCAGCACTTTCTGACCGCGCTCATCGCGCCGCGCCCCGTCTGCATCGGCAGTGCGTGGGAAGACTCCTGGGCAGACCCCGCAAGAGAATTCCTCTGCGCCGTCACCGCCGCACAGGTCAACGGCTTCCTTGACACCGGTGTTGTTCCGCGCACCGAAGACCTCCGACAGGTAAACGGTCTCCCTGTTGACCGCTATCCCACCGCGGGAGAAGCGTATCTTATGGCTGACGGGCGGGTACACTACCATGTCCGCGCCGG
>JAFUPC010000109.1 GCA_017481495.1 Clostridia bacterium | reverse complement strand
CTATCTCCGTCCCGACGGCAAGACCCAGGTCACCGTGGAATACGAGGGCAACACCCCCGTGCGCGTCGATGCCATCGTTGTTTCCTCCCAGCATGACCCGGAGGTCACACTGGAACAGATCCGTGCGGACATCATTGAAAACGTCATCAAGCCGATCATCCCCGAAGAATTCCTTGACGACAACACCAAGATTTTCGTCAACCCGACCGGACGCTTTGTTGTCGGCGGTCCGCAGGGTGACACCGGTCTGACCGGCCGCAAGATCATCGTCGATACCTATGGCGGCTACGCGCGCCACGGCGGCGGTGCATTCTCCGGCAAGGACCCGACCAAGGTTGACCGTTCCGCCGCTTACGCCGCAAGATACGTTGCAAAGAACATTGTCGCGGCAGGTCTTGCTGACCAGTGCGAAGTCGAGCTTGCATATGCGATCGGCGTTGCAAAGCCTGTCTCTGTCCTCATCGACACGTTCGGCACCGCAAAGATTCCGGAGGAGAAAATCTCCGAGCTGATCACCGGTCTGGTCGATCTGCGTCCCGCGGCGATCATCGAACGCTTTGACCTGCGCCGCCCGATCTACCGCCAGATCGCCGCATACGGTCATATGGGCAGAGAAGACGTCGGCGCTCCGTGGGAAAAGACCGATCTCGTTGACGAGCTGAAGAAAGCACTGTAAAAGCATCCGTATTTTGAGAAGAAACGTCAGATGAACAAGATGACCCGGAATGACATATACTGCTACTGTTCCAGAACAATGTTGGGGAGTGGTACGGGATGTCGGTCCGGGTTGTTTTTGAGTTTTTCGGTGCTATGGGTTCCGCGTTCACGGTCTGGATCGGATACTGTATCTTCCGTCGGCTGTGGTATGGCGGCGGGAGGAAACCGTGAATACAAAAATCAGGAAGCCTGCTTTCGCAGGACGGAAAAGGGAGGGGGGTCTCGATGATGCGGACTCCGGACGGAAAAGAAGAAAAAGACCTTTTGGAGCTGGAAGGTGTTGTGGAACGTGTCATCTACAAAAACGATGCGAACGGCTACGCCATCTGCGAGCTGTCGCTGTCGGATGAGGAATACATCACCATTGTCGGCACGATGCCGTATGTCAGCGTCGGGGAATCGGTGAAAGCACTCGGTGAGTGGACGGTTCACCCGAATTTCGGGCGGCAGTTCAAGGTCTCGTACTTTGAAAAACAGCTTCCGGCGACAACCTCCACCATCCTCAAATACTTATCCTCCCGCACAGTCAAGGGCATCGGCCCCAAGACTGCAAAGCTGATCGTCGAGGCGTTCGGGGAGGATACCTTTGACGTTCTCGAAAACCATCCGGAATGGCTCTCCCAGATTCAGGGCATTTCCGAGAAAAAAGCCGTGGAAATTTCGGCGAATTTCAAGGAGCAGTTCGGCATCCGTTCGGTCATGATGTTCTGCCAGAACTATTTCGGCCCGACGACTGCCGTCCGTGTCTACAACCGCTGGGGCGGGTCGGCGGTGGATGTCATCAAGGAGAATCCATATCTGCTCTGCGAGGAGATCTACGGTATCAGTTTTGAAAAGGCGGACAACATCGCGCGGGAGCTTGGCACAAAGAAGAACGCGCGCTTCCGCGTGATGGCGGGCATCCGTTATCTCTGTACCTACAACGCATTCCAGAACGGACACGTTTTTCTGCCGGAGGACAAGCTGATTCCCGGCGTTGTACAGATGCTGGGCATTGAGACCTACGATGCCGAGGATGCGCTGGAACAGATGCTGACCGACGGAAAAGCGGTCTGTGTCAAGCACGGCGGAAGACGGTGCATCTATCTGAAAGAATATTTTGAAGCGGAGACCTATGTCTGCCGCAAGATGGACCTGCTTGACAAGACCTGTGAGCGTTCCGCCGCCGCAGACATTTACCGGTGGATCATGAAAATCGAGTCGGAGGAGCAGATCGAGTACGCAAAATTACAGCGGCGTGCCATTGAAATGGCACTCGACAGCGGTGTAATGATCCTGACTGGCGGCCCCGGTACCGGTAAAACGACTGTCATCAAAGCGGTGATGCGCATTTTCGACGATATGGGACTGAAGATCGCGCTTGCCGCACCGACCGGCCGTGCCGCAAAACGGATGTCCGAAGCCACGCAGGTGGAAGCGAAGACCATTCACCGGCTTCTGGAAATGGAATATGCCGACGACATCGAACCGCGCTTCCGGCGGGATGCGAACAATCTCCTGGATGAGGACATCATCATCATCGACGAAGCATCCATGATCGACATCATGCTGATGCAGGCGCTTCTGAAAGCCATTCATCCCGGTGCCCGTCTGATTCTCATCGGCGACGCAGATCAGCTGCCGCCGGTCGGTGCGGGATATGTATTGAATGACCTGATCGCCTCCGACCGTTTTTCCACGGTACAGCTGACGGAAATCTTCCGGCAGGCGCAGGAAAGTCTCATCATCACCAACGCCCACGCCATCAACCACGGTGAGATGCCCGACCTGAAAACGAAAACGCGGGACTTCTTCTTCATGCCGCGCGCGGACGAGGTACAGACGGCGGAAACGGTGGCACAGCTGTGTGCCGTGCGCCTGCCGCGTTCCTACGGGGAACAGATCCGGGACGAGATTCAGGTCATTACCCCGTCCAGAAAAGGGGAAGCCGGGACAGAGTTGCTCAATGTCCGCTTACAGGCGATTCTGAATCCGCCCGCACCCGATAAAAAGGAAAAGAAAATGCGTGACATCGTGTTCCGCGAGGGCGACAAGGTCATGCAGATCAAGAACAATTACGACATTCCGTGGGAAAGGGAAGTCATGGGGCGCACACAGGACGGCATCGGTATTTTCAATGGCGACATCGGCATCATTGAACGTATCAATCTGATGGAAGAAACGATGCGCATCAATTTCGACGACCGCCATGTGACCTACGATTTCACGATGCTGGACGAGCTGGAACACGCTTATGCCGTGACGGTACACAAGAGCCAGGGTTCGGAATATCCGGTTGTCATCCTGCCGGTATACAAATACACGATGAAGCTTCTGACACGCAATCTGCTGTATACCGCTGTGACGCGGGCATCGCGGATGGTCATCATGGTCGGAGATGAGGAAACGGTCTATAAAATGATCGCGAACAACCGCCAGACCAAGCGGTACACGGGACTGCCGTATTTTCTGAAGGATTACAGTGAAAATAGCTGGAATGCGGACGGTCATGAGAATTGATACAGTTATGGATATGCTTTCCGACGGACTGCGGCATCTGTTCTTTCCGCGGCGGTGTGCTTTGTGTGCGGAGCTGAAGCCGGAACTGACCCAGATGTCGCCTTTGTGTCCGGAATGCCGCGCGGCATGGCGGGCGGAGCTTGCGGCGGTATGTACATCCTGCGGGGAAATCGCCATGCGGTGCCGCTGTGCGCCAAAATCGGCGGGAGCCGATGCGCTGTCGGAGCTTGACGGTGCGCGTCTGCGGTTCTATCATCTGCTTCCGTATCGGCCGGGGAAGCGGAACTCACCGGCGGCACGGATCCTTTTGCGGCTGAAAACGAAGCGGGATGCGGATGCACTTGCGTTCCTTGCATCCCAGATGGCACCGCTGTGTGAATGTGCGGTAAACGAAAATACGGAAACGGGAGCACCTGCGATCAACGGATCGCGTGCGGATTGGTTATTTACCTATACGCCGAGAAGCCGGCACGCCGCGGCGGAGAATGGGTTTGACCAGGCAGAGGAACTGGCGCGGACTTTGTCCCGCTTGACGGGGATCCCGGTCAGACGGTGCTTTGTCCGCATCCGAGGCCGCAATACCGCGCAGAAAACTCTGGATACTGCCGGACGGCGGGAGAATGCACAGAAAAGCTATCGCCTGAAACCGGGGACGGAGCTGCGCGGAAAACGGGTGCTTCTGGTGGACGATATACTGACGACCGGCGCGACCGTGACAGCCTGTGCCGGAATGCTGCTCGATGCGGGCGCGGCAGTCTGCGTGTGCCTGACGGCGGCAAAAACAGATCGGTCATAACGGATTCCAGCAGGTCAGAAGGTAGTCGGTTGTAAAATACTTTTACAGAAAGGATATTACGATGGCAAGAGACATCGGCATTGATCTCGGAACCTCATCGGTTCTGATTTATCTGAAAGGAAAGGGCATCATCCTTGACGAGCCGTCCGTTGTGGCGCTGGATACGGAAACCGGTGCGATACGGAAGATCGGCCGGGAAGCGGAAGCGATGATCGGGCGCACGCCGCCGCATATTTCCACTGTCCGTCCGATGCGGGACGGTGTCATTTCCCAGTATGACATGACACTGAAAATGCTGCAGTATTTTCTGCGGCGTGCAGGCGGTGCGATGACCTATCGGCCGCGCCTGGTCATCTGTGTGCCGTCCGGTATCACGGAGGTGGAGGAGCGTGCGCTCGTGGATGCGGCAACGCAGGCAGGTGCATCGAAGACGTATCTTCTGGAAGAACCGATCGCGGCGGCGATGGGTGTCGGTATCGATATTGATGCGCCGCGGGGATGTATGGTTGTGGACATTGGTGGCGGGACTACGGACATCGCGGTCATCTCGATGGGCGGCATCGTCGTGTCCGATTCCATCAAGGTCGGCGGGGACAAGTACGATGATGCCATTATCCGGTATATGCGCAGAAAGCACAATCTGTATATCGGCGACCGCACGGCGGAGGAAGTGAAGCTCCGTATCGGAAGCATCTGGAACGGGGACGAAAAAGATAATGCAAACGAGCGCACAATGGAGGTGCGCGGACGGTGTTTGGTCACGGGACTGCCCAAGGGTGTGACGGTGACAAGCCGCGAAATTGCGGATGCACTTGACGAAGCCGCCGGACAGATCGAAGATGCGGTGTGCAAGGTGGTGGAGAAGATCCCGACCGAGCTGCTCGGCGACATTGCCGCACAGGGCATTCTGTTCACGGGCGGTGCGTCCCTTGTTTTTGGAACCGACCGGCGTATGGCAAAGACCACGGGTTTGCGCTGCCGCATCGCGGAAAATCCCCGGCAGTGTGTTGCCAACGGCATCGGACGGGCACTCGGAAATCTTGCGGAAATGCAGGACGGAACGCAGGGTGTCGGTGCCAGACAGCAGAAGCGGAACGCCCGGAATGGATGACAGGAAGCGCCGAAAAAAATTCACAGATTGTACTTGATATCGGCGAAAAGATATGGTATAATGAAACTGTAAACAATTATCGGAGCAGATCACGGGAAACGACAAAAAGCAGATCTTGTCCGTAGAATACCGGATTCCGATGACAAAACCATTAGAAAGCGGGGTATCCAATATGTGTAATCTGAGCGAAGGCGTCTGGGAACGTGCGTGGAACAGCGGATGGAACAGTGCCATGACAGAAGGTCTGGCACAAGGCAAAACGAAAGGCGAAGAAAACAAAGGCATCCGTGTGGCTGTCAATATGCTGAAAAAAGGACTTTCGCTTTCCATGATTGCGGAAATTTCCGAGCTGCCGGAGGAGCAGATCCGGAAGATCGCAGAAGAAAACCGGCTGGAGGTTCAGGAATGAACGCCGCAGTGAAAACGGATCTGCATAAATACCGTCCGTGGTTACTCTTTGCGTTGGCACTTTGGTTTATGCTGTTTTCGTTATATCTTGGCAACCGTCCTATCCGGCGGGAAAAACGGGAACTGGGCATCACCATCGATTCCTGCGAGGTTGTGCGGTACGAAAGAACCGACGGGCGGGACAGCAATACCTATATGCATCTTGACAACATCACGGATTTCCGCATGAAAACCGATGACTGGACACCGTTTTCGGGCGACCTTTCCGCATCCGACGAAACCATGGCGGCGGTTATGGAGACACGTGGTCTGGCGGAGGTGTTTTCGGGGATTGCGAATACGGAAAACGGATTCTGGTATTTCCGGGACAGAAGTCCTGCCGGATGCACGTTGTATAATTTCACCGTTGCCGTGTATGATACGGATGCAAGAGAACTGTATTATCTTGAATACAACTCTTAATTTCTGAATAACGTGCGGAAAAATTCCACGATCCGGAACTTCACGACAGTTTTCACGTTTATGCTGTCGCCGGAGATCAGAGAAACTTCATATGGCGTAAATCCCGCGGCAAGAAGCGTGTCTTCGTTTGTCGCGGGTTCGTTTGTTTCTGTACCGGAATCATCTTCCCAGACCGCGGCGGGAAGCGCGGGTTCTTCATACTGCACCGCATCGGCCGCAAGGGACAGGCAGAGCGGCGGAAACAGCACGCACCACCAGTTCTGCCCGGCCGCCTCTCCGATCTGCACGCGCAGGGAACGATAAGTACCGGCGGGAAGTGTGATGTTCTCATAATGCCGGACAGGATATGTCTCGCGGGTCAGGGTCACACGGCAGTCGTAAGGATACCCAAGCGACGCGGCAGTCGCTTCCGCTGTCTCCTCGACACCGCACAACAGCGCACGGTACGCCGCTTCCGCATCGTCTGCATTCCCGGCGGAAACGGATGCGCTTTCCAGATAGTCCAGCACCGCATCGCGCACCCGGAGCTTCAGCGCCTGGTCTTCCTCCGTGTCGGAATTGGCAAGCACATGGAGACGGATGACACGGTCGTAGATGGCTTCCTCCCCGTTTGTCGGCAGAGCGCTGATGACTGTTGCGGCACACAGAACCGAGAGGCAGATGCAGAATAAAAACCGGATGCCGGCGGAATCGGTTTTAGGGCGGTGGATGGGAAACAGTTTCATTGTGGAATTCCTTTCCTGTAACTTTTTGTGTTCGGTGAAGCAAGGATGGACGGAATTTTACGGATTTATGCGGAAAATTTTTCAAAACCTCTTGAAAAATCCGCAAAAACAGAGTATCATATATATAACACCATTTTTTGAAAGGAAAAAATCCTATGTTCCAGAACATTCCGTCTGATCTTGATCGCCTGCTTGCACCTGTCTGGGCGGGCGATACCGTTTATGAAGAAAGCTTCTTCCCGCTGATGAAAGAGGGGGAGGACGAAACTGTACCGATGACTGTTCCGCTTCTGTACTGTGCGGATGAAATTCTCTCGGTGACAAGTGCCACACGGGAGACAGTGCTTCTTGAGGGGCGCGATTACGTTCTCCGGAACGGCAGTCTGATCATTCCCGCGGGCAGTGCTGTAAAGCGTTTTGCGTGGAGCGATTACCATGTTGTCGGTGAGGGAGAGGACAAGTATCCGTTCCCGTTTGAGGGCGGCGGAAAGATCTTTTTCGGCGAGGGCGACACGATGCACAGCCGGGAATATATCGTCACTTACCGCCACACAGACACCTGGGCGGGCTTTGTTCCCACGGCGGATGACGAGGCACTCCCCCGTACCAAAGCGCTTCTGTACGCCGGAAAACCCGTGAATTTCTGCTGGTTCGGCGATTCCATCACAACGGGCGCGAATTCCTCTGCCTGCATCGACCGTCCGCCGTATCTTCCGATGTTCCCGGAGATGGTCTGCATGGCGCTGGAGAAAAAATACACATCCAAAATCAACTATGTGAACCATGCGGTCGGCGGAACCGTATCGAAATGGGGAACGGAACGTCTTCCCGTAGATTTCGCCGATGAAAAGCCGGACATCATGTTCATCGCGTTCGGCATGAATGATGCCTCCGAGCGCGTTCCGGCAGAAGATTTTCTTGCCAATATCCGCATAATGGTCGCACAGACCCTTGCACTCAATCCCGACTGTGAATTCCTCATCTGCTCCACCACTCTGCCGAATGCCCTCTCCCCGCGGTTTTTCTATAATCATGAGGAACACGAACCGCTGCTCGCCGCATTGTGCGAAGAACTCGGACATCGTGCGGCACTGGTGCCGATGACCTCCGTACACAAGGCGCTGATGACGAAAAAGCGCTTCTGCGATATGTCCGGCAACAACATCAACCATCCGTGTGACTTCCTTGCCCGCGTTTATGCGCAGACCATCCTTGCGCAGTTCGGTGAATAATGTGAACCCGTTCAGCAGTGTGAACCCGTTCAGCAGTGTGAACCCGTTCAGCAAGATGAACCGGCTCGCAATGGTCACGGGCGCATCCCGCGGCATCGGACGGGCGATCGCAGACGTGCTTGCACACAAAGGGTATCGGACGGTGCTGGTCTGCAACCGCAATCTTGCAATGGCGGAAGCATTGTCGGAAGAATGGAACCGTGCGGGATGTGACACCGCCGCATTCGCCGCCGATTTAACGGATGAAAATACGGTAAACGCGCTGTTTGCCCGGGTCGGAGAGCGCTTCAGCACGCTTCCCGACATCCTTGTCAACAATGCGGGCATTGCGCGCGCGGGCGTGTTTACCGATATGACGGCGGAGGATTACAATGCGCTGTTTGACGGCAATGTCCGCAGTATGTTCCACACCTGCCGCGCCGTTTACGATCATATGGTGTCGGAAAAATGGGGGCGTATCGTCAATATTTCCTCCATGTGGGGGGTCAGCGGGGCTTCGTGCGAGGTGCTGTATTCCGCATCCAAAGCCGCTGTCATCGGACTCACCAAAGGTCTTGCGCTGGAACTGGCGCCGTCCGGTGTGACCGTCAACGCGGTTGCACCCGGGGTGATCAAAACCGATATGCTGTCCTGCTACGATGACGATACCCTTGCAGCGCTTGCGGCGGAAACCCCCGTCGGACGGCTCGGAACACCGGAGGACATTGCCGCTGTGACCGCGTTTCTGGTCTCGGACGAAGCCGGATTTGTCACAGGGCAGGTCATCGGGGCAAACGGGGGATTTATCACATGAGCGGCGGAACGCGGCTGTTCCATGTCAGCGAAGAGCCTGACATCCCCATCTTTCACCCGCGGATACCGAAAAGAGCCGACCTTGACCCGAACATCGGACTTGTCTGGGCGGTGGATGAAGCGCGGCTTCCGAATTTTCTCACGCCGCGTGACTGTCCCCGTGTGACGTATCATGTCGGGGAGGAAACAACGGACGACGACCGCAAACGCTTCTTTTCCTCTGATCATGTGCGGCACTGTGTCATTATCGAGCACGGATGGTTTTCCGTCATGCGAAATACGACACTGTATCTGTACGAATTTGATCCGGCGGAATTTACGCTTCAGGATGCCGTCGCAGGGTATTACGTTGCCCGCACGCCACAGACCCCGATTGCCGTCCACCGGATCGACGACCTGCCCGCGGCACTCATCGAACGCGGCGTGGAGGTGCGTATCACCGACAATCTGCGGCGCATCGCGGAGGACGTGAAAGCATCCACGCTCAACTGGTCGCTGTGCCGGATGAGAAATGCGAAGTGAGGTGAACGATATGGAAAAAGGGAAGATCATTTTTCTCAATGGGGTAACCAGTTCCGGGAAAACCTCCATCGCCCGAGCAATACAAAATCATCCGGGTGAAGTTCCGTATTTTTTCGCACTTTCCAACGATCTCTTTCAGCAGATGGTAGGTGAAAAGCATCTGCGTGAAAATTACTGGGACAATCTCGGACAGGCACTTCTTATGATGTATCGGACAGCAAAATTGTTCTCGGATACGGGACATCATGTCATCATAGACGGAATGTTGCTGGAAATGAACTGTATCACCGAACACGAAAGAAAAATGCGGGAAATTCTGGCGGACTGTCCACTGTATTTGGTTTTGGTTGATTGCCCGCTGGAAATCTGTCGGGCGCGCAATTTTGCCCGTGGCAATCGGGGGGAATATCAGTCTCGGGAACAAGCCGTTATGATGGCGAAAAATGTCGCATATGACTTGTGCGTGGACACATCGGTTCTGACGAGCGAGGAATATGCGGATTGTATTTTAACTGCATTTTTTGAAAAATAAACGAAATCATTCCCGATAAAGGAGTATAATCAAAAATGAAACTTCACTACATCGGCACCGGTGCCGCTGACTGGGATCCGAAAGCCGCAAGTGCTGACCCGGCATTCCGCCGCTGGTCCGCTTCCAAGCTGAACGAAGACCTGATGATCGACTGCGGCCCGAACGTACACGAATTTACCGAAACATTCGGTTACAAGGATTTCTATAATTCTATCACCGCCATTCTCATCACGCATTCTCACGGCGACCATTTCAATGCGGACTGCATCACCCGCATGGCAGAGGAGGCGGACAGCCCCGTCACTGTCTACGGCGACCCCATTCTGGAAACGAAGCTTCCGCTGTCGGAAAAACTGCACTTTGTGCCGCTGACCCTGTTTGAGACCGTACTTGTAAACGGTCATTACGAAGTGACGGCACTGCCTGCAAACCATTCCACAATACCTGAAGAACAGCCTGTGCATTATGTCATCCGTGAGACAGCGGAGGACAAGCGTCTGTTCTGGGGATGCGACGGCGCGTGGCTTTACAACAGCACCTATCACTTCATCAACAAGCTGAAATTCGATGCGATGGTGTTCGACTGCACCGTCGGCGATCTGGAAAACGATTTCCGGATGTTTGAGCACAACAACATCCGCATGATCGAGGAAATGCTGAAATCGCTTGTCGGCTGGTATCATATCATGAAAGACGGCGGGCAGATCTACGCCAACCATATGGCGCGCACCCTGCATACCAGCCACGAGCTTCTCACGGCAAGACTGGCGCCGCTCGGCGTGATCCCGGCAAGAGATAACCTCGTCGTGGAGATCTGATTTTATAAAACCGCATTGAAACGCAGTTTCCGTACCAACAAAACGGTATGCAAGCTGCGTTTTTTCTTTTGCATTGTCCGATAACCACATTCTGCCCGCATAACCGCTTTTCTTTGTGCGTATGATAATTATAAAGAATGACAGACCGATGCTCGGTAAACCGATACATGGTATCGGTGGGGAGGTAGAAATCGCCATGAATGTTCCAAACAGCGAAACACGGAGCAGGATCGCCGGATGGCGGTCTTTGCCGGGAAAATGGTTTGCGGACGGTACGCAGAAGACCCGTTCGGGAAAATGGATATGGTATCTCATAGCGGCACTCGTGGTGCTGTTTCTGTTCTTCCGGTTTCTCTGGACACCGGTGCTTCCGTTTCTGCTCGGCGGTGTGTTTGCCATGCTTTTGCAGAAACCGCTGGATGCGCTTGACCGCATGACGGGAAAACGGCCGCGCCTGCGGAAATTATGGGCGGTCGTGCTGGTGCTCGGATGCGCCGGCGTGGTTCTGACACTGTTTGTGTGGCTCATCACTGCGCTTCTGCGGGAATGCGGGACGTTTTTCGGCTGGCTCGGCGACAACATCGGTGCCATTACGGAAACCGCTGGGGCGTGGACGGCGCGGCTGGAAGAATTGCTGTCGTCCCTGCCGTTCTTCCTTGGGGGGGAGGGTGATAATATCGTCTCGGCGGTATTGTCCTCGGCGGATGAAATTTTCATCGGCATGGTGCAGAAAACCGTATCTTCTGTGACCGCAAAGATTCCCGCGCTTCTGTCCGCCGTTGCCGCCGCACTGCCGCAGATTCTCTTGTTTCTCGGTGTCTTTCTGCTTGCCGCCGTTTATCTGACCATCGGATACCGCAGTGTCGGGTTATTCCTTAAAAAAACCTTTCCGCGCCGCACAGCGGCAGTACTCCGGGGATTACGTTCCTCCCTTGTTTCGACGATTCTGCTGTATGGACGGGCATATGCGATTCTGTGCCTTGTGACATTTCTGGAACTGTATGCTGGATTCCGGGTTCTTGGCGTGGACTGGGCACTCGGTGCGGCGGTACTGGGTGCGCTCATCGACCTTCTGCCCGTCATCGGAACGGGAACCCTGCTTCTGCCGTGGGCAATCATCGAATTGCTCCGAAGGAATGTATTCCGCGGGGTCGGACTTGTGGTTCTGTATATCGTCATCTGCGTGGTTAGACAGATTCTGGAACCGAAAATCATCGGAAAAAGCATCGGTCTGCACCCGCTTGCGGCGCTGTTTTTCCTGTACACCGGTATGAAGCTCTGCGGCATTGCGGGACTGTTCCTGTTTCCGATGACCGCCGCCATCGGGTGGAATTATTATTCCCGCATCGCCCGGAACCGTTCCGGGGAAAACGGAGATGTATCCCCCGGGGAAACTACCCCGGTATCGGCAGCGGAAACGGAGGGCGGAGATGCGGAGGGGGAGGACTGATGCGCCGGGAGGAGGAATATGCACCGTTCCGGCACAATGCGGCGTGTCGGGGTCCGACATTCCGGTGTCCGGCGTTCCGTTATGCGGCGCAGGGACTTTTTGTACTCGGTTTTTTCTGCATCACGGCGGCATTTGCGGGGGAGCGGACGGCGCTTGTATTTCTGCTCTCCTGCGCGGCTCATGAGGCGGGGCATCTGCTTGTGATGATGTGCGGAGGCGTTCCGGTTCGCGGGATGACGTTTGCACCCGGCGGTGCGGTACTCTGCGGAGATTTTTCGCACTGTTCGTATGCAAAGGAAGCGTTTGTTCATGCGGCGGGGATCTGTGTCAATTTGCTTCTGTGCATTCTGGCATCGGCATTCAGATGTGAAACTGCGGCGGCTGTCAATGCCCTGCTTACCGTTTATAATCTTCTCCCCCTGCGTGGTCATGACGGGGAACGGCTTTTACGCGCGGCATCTCTTGCCTTCCGGCGGGGCACGGAAACAGAGCAGAGTTCCGGTCTTCTGCACGCCGTTTCCGTTGGAACGGAAGCATTGGTCTCGGTGTTCGGCGCGTGGCTGTTCTGGTTCTGTACCCTGCGGGGGGTGAATCCCGTGCTGTGCGGAATGCTGTTTTTCCTGACCGCAGGGAAGCTCATACAGACGGGAAGTTGTTGTGGGAAAGATGAGGATGAATGCCCGCCATCCGTGTTCCGTTGTCGGAAAAGATTAAAAAAACGGTAACTTCTGCGGAAAAACAGGTTAAAAACAGACAAATGACACTTTATCTGATAAAAACTTTCCGTTTCTTTGAATAAAAATCGGAAAACCTCTTGCAATTTCTTTTGATTTGTGTTATAATAAGACTTGAAAAAAGTTGATAAGTGGCGTATTGTCATTTTTGGGACGTTTTTCGCACCGGTTGCGGTGACGGCGATGACATGAACGGAAACGGAGGGAATCATATGCGGATGGTACCGGGTTTTATCTTGCGCGAAATTGCGGGAAATACCGTTGCGATTCCGACCGGGGAAGCGGCTCGGCATCTGTCCGGCCTTGCCGCATTCAACGGAACGGGGAAGTTCCTGTTTTCGCTTCTGCAGTCGGAGCAATCGGAAGAATCGCTCACTGAGGCGCTTCTCTCCGACTACGAGGTCTCACGGGAAACTGCCGCCGCGGATGTGGCACAGTTCCTGTCTGTTCTTCGTGAGAATCATATGCTCATCGAGGACGGCGAGGCACTCGCGCTCTCGGAAACAACGTGAAGATTGACCCTATTTCTGAAAGAAGGTTACAGTGTTTTGAGAAAAGAATATGAAAAACCCGCCGTAGCGGTGGAGGAATATAGGCTGACGCAGACGATTGCGGCGTGTATTTTGAAAATTGGTTATTTGAATTCTGATTGTGTAAAAAATGATCCAGATGCAACAAATCATATGAAAGATTTAGCATGGGGAAATTATTTTACACTTCAAGGGGAGTGCAAAGAATATGCTGACGGTATGTCAGAAAATGATGGTCTCTGTTATCATACAAATATGAATGCCGCATTCAACTCCTGAATACATATTTATATATATAAATGATACACACATCAGAAAACTGCATCGCGTTCTCTGATATTGTCGTTGGAACCGACATCCCGCTTCCGTATCCGACACTCGCATACAGCGGCAACCGCACCCCGGACGATACCTACGCGTTCGTCCTGTTGGAGAAGCCGCTTGTGCCGGACACCGCACCCGTGACACGGCAGGGCGGAAGCGAAATTTACCGAACCGAACATGGCCGGCTGCGCATTTATACCGCCCTCACTGCGGCGGACGGATGTCAGGTGGCCTGTCTGTTTTCCGATGACGGCAGACACACGATGTATTATCCAGCATCCCGGTGGGAGTTTTACAAAAATCCGCTCCACTGCGCCCATCTGCTCTGCGGGGAAATGCTGCTTCTGCGGCACCGGGCGTTTCTTCTGCACAGCTCGGTCGTTCTGTACCGCGGGAAGACCGTTCTTTTTTCCGGCCCCTCCGGGGTGGGGAAATCCACACAGGCGGCACTGTGGAAAGACGTGCTCGGCGCGGACATTCTGAACGGCGACCGGTGCGTTATCATGGAGAAAAACGGAATGTTCTTCGGCGGTGGTAGCATCTGGGCGGGTACATCCGGCATCTACCGACCGGAGCAGGCGCCCATTTCCGGGATATTTTTGCTCGAACAGGCGGAGACGACCCGCGTGACACCCGCCGGTGCCGAGGCATTCGCACCGCTGTTTTCCCAGACGATACTGAACACCTGGGACAGCGCATTTATGGAAACGGTCACGGGACTGTATGACCATCTGCTTTCGCAGGTTCCTGTATACCGCCTGTCCTGCCGCGCGGACAAGGATGCCGTACTTGCGGCACACGATGTTTTATTCTGAAACAGAAAGAGGGGTTTCCCATGCCGGAAAACAAACAGAAAACCTGTACCGAGATCCGCCGGGTCCTGATGCGGCAATGCGCCGGACTGGGTATTCCCGCAAGCGGTATTTTTGAACTGACCCCGCGGTGTAATCTCCGCTGTCGGATGTGCTATGTCCGCATGACGGAGGAGGAAATGTGTTCCGTCGGACACGAGCTGACCGCGGACGAATGGCTTTCACTCGGCCGGCAAGCGGCGGCGGCGGGGATGGTCTTTCTGCTCATTACGGGCGGAGAGCCGACCATCCGTTCCGATTTTCCGGAGATCTATGAGGGACTGTCGAAGCTCGGTCTGTCCGTCAGCATCAACACGAACGGCACCCATCTCACCACTGCTGTGCGCGAGGTCTTTCACCGGATGCCGCCCGCATCGGTCAATGTCACGCTGTATGGGGTCTGTCGGGAGGATTACGCGGCACTGTGCGGCAATCCCGATGCGTTTGATGCGGTCTGCAAAGGCTTGGACTGGCTTTTGTCGGAGGGGATTCTCGTTCATCTCAATACGACGATCGTTCCCGCAAATCATGAAAAATGGCGAGAAATCGAGGCGTTTGCCGCCGCGCGCGGACTGGAGCTGCGCATGACGACCTACTGCTTTCCGCCGACCAGAAAAGAGCTGTGCGCCCGCACGGACGGAATTCCGTTTGAACGGCTGTCCCCGGAGGATGCCGCGCATCTGACCCTTGACGATATCCGGTACCGCGAGGGGGATACCGCCGTTCTGCGCCACGCCGCCGATATGGACACGCCCGGTGCGCTGACGGACGATTGTGTTCTGCCGGAGGAAGTCAGGGAGGGAAATGCCGTCGGCTGTATGGCGGGAAGCGCACAGTTCTGGATGACCTGGGACGGGCGGATGACCCCGTGCGGAATGCTGTCGTCTCCAGTCGCATATCCCGATGACGGAAACGGGAATTTCGATGCGGCAGAATTTCCCGCCGCGTGGGAAGCCCTGAAAAAGGAGACCGCCGCGCTCCGTCTCTGCCCGGACTGCGTTGCCTGCCCGGAGCGGCACACCTGCATGAACTGCGCCGCGGTGACGGTGACGGAGACCGGATGCTTTGACGGGAGACCCGATTATATGTGCCGGCTGAACCGCGCGTACCGCTCCTATCTTTCCGAGATGGCGGCGCAGATTTCCGGCGAAAAGATGAAAAACAGATAAAAAATCGGCCGATGACACCCCGTCACCGGCTTTTTTGGTGTTCTGCAACCCGCAGTTGACAGATTGTACGGTCGAATCTCTTGCAAAAATCCCGTAGTTGTGGTATCATATAGGTACCAAAAACCGAAAGGAAGTTTACTTGTATGATACTTGCCGACAAAATCATCCTCCTGCGCAAGCGTGCGGGATGGTCACAGGAAGAATTTGCACAGCGGCTGGACGTGACCCGTCAGGCTGTTTCCAAGTGGGAGGGCGCGCAGTCCGTGCCGGATCTCGAACGGGTTTTGCGGATGGCACAGCTGTTTGACGTCTCGACCGATTTTCTTCTGAAAGATGAATACGGGGAAGAAGCACTGCCGAAACCTGCTGTGCGGAGCACTATGGATACGGTACCGGAAAACGAAACAGCCGTTCCGGATGGAGAACACTCCAACAATGTATCCGCAGAGCCGCCCCTGCGCCGCGTGACGATGGAGGAAGCGAATGCGTTCCTTTCCGCGGTCGGAAAATACAGTTCCATCCAGGCATCCGCCATTATGATGTATGTGCTTTCGCCCGTTCCGCTTCTGACGCTGAGCGGACTGTCGGAACGCACAGGCGGCGGGGATGCGCTTGCTGTGCTTGGCATTGTGCTTCTGCTTCTGATCGTTGCCGCGGCAACCGTGATTCTCATCGGGTGCGGGCATTCGACGGCGCAGTATGAATATCTTGAAAAAGAGGACATCGACACCGATTACGGTGTGGACGGTCTTGCGCGGGAATACCGAGCGCGCTGGGACGATGTCTGCCGCCGCGGCACCATGTACGGGGTCGGAATGTGCATTCTGGCGGCACTTCCCGTCATCTGTGCGGGAATGTTCCCCGCGGAATGGGGACTGTCCGGTGCGATGGTCGGTCTGACTCTGGTGTCTGCCGCCGTCGGGGTTCGGATGCTGTCCCGCACGGGACTTCTGCATGAAGCCTGCGACAAGTTATTGGAAGAAAACGACTATACGCGCGAAAAAAAGCGCCGCCGCCGTGAAAGCCGTCTCGGTGACGCATCCGGCATCTACTGGCTTGTCGTGACAGCGGGATACCTGCTTTACAGCTTCGTGACGGAGGACTGGGAGCGAAGCTGGATCGTCTGGCCGGTCGCAGGAGTTCTGTATGCGGCGTTCGCCGTCGTCTGGGAAATGGCGGAAGCAAAATCGGAACAGAAGCACCGATGACACCGGTTTTCTACCGGAAAACATTTTCCCCTGAAAATACAAGAAAAGAGCACTCCATTTTCCGGCGGAATGCTCTTTTTTCTTTCTGTATCTATTATACCACAAAATCGCGGTTTTGTCAAGGGGTTTTGTAAAAATAAAGCGAAAAATTGTTCTGTAGATTCTGTTGACAAAGACCGCAGGATGTGGTATAATTTTATCACAAAGAATGCGGAAATCCAGCTTTTATCGGGTTTTCCGTTATTTCTGTCAGAAAACATGGGAAAGGAACATCTGTGATGCCAGATTTTGTTTTGCAGACAAGAGAACATATGTATTCCATCGCGGACGACGGCTACCGCGCGTTTCAGTCATCCCTTCTGCCGGGCATCCCGCGGGACAGTGTGATCGGGGTACGGACACCCGCTCTGCGGCACATTGCAAAGGACATGACCAAAAACGGCAGTGCTTCGCGCTGGCTTGCAGAGGCGCCGCTTCCGCATCCGACTTATGAGGAGAATAACCTGCACGCCTATCTCATCGAGGGCATCCGAGATTTTGATGTGTGTCTTTCGGAGCTGAATCGATTTCTGCCGTATGTTGACAACTGGGCGACCTGCGACACGATGAATCCGCCTGTCCTCATCACGCGGCCCGATGCCCTGTGGAACGAGGTCTGCCGCTGGCTTGCGGATGACCGTATCTATACTGTGCGGTACGGACTGGGGATGCTTCTGCGGTATTGGCTTGGGGCGCGGTTCTCTCCGGAGGTTCTTTCGATTGCGGCGGCGGTTTCGGAAAACACAGCTGTGGCGGATGAATATTACGTCCGCATGATGCAGGCGTGGTTCTTTGCCGAAGCACTGGCAGGGCAGCCGGATGCGGCACTTCCGTATCTGACCGGTCGGTATCTTCCTGTCTGGGTTCACAATAAAACGATACAGAAAGCGCGGGAAAGCAGAAAGATTCCGGCGGAAACAAAGGCATTTCTCGGTACTTTGAAACTTCGGGAGGGGTATTAAGAATGAATTTCATGACCATTCTGTCCGGCGGCACTTCGCTTGTTCCGATGACGGAAAAGCTTCTTGCGAAAAACGACGTGACGCGGGAATACGGCCTTACGCTGACTGCAGAGGATGCGCGCATGATCGCCGTTTCCCGCACGGAAAGTCTTGCCACCGCCGGGCGCGTGGAATTCGGGGAAGGAGTAGCAGTACAGCTCATTGATGCGTTCTATACCTCCCCGTATTTGACACAGGACAATTACACAGAAACCGTTGCCGCACTGCTCGCGCTGTTTGACACATTCAAAAACGAAATGGGCGATGCGTACAACGATCGGGAGCTGCTGACCTTTATGCGGGATGCCTTTGACGGGGAATGCGGCGGGAGCGTGGAGATTCTGGAAACCGATGTCTTCCCGCGGCTTTTGACCGGGCGGGAGGAGGACGAGGGGGAACTGTCCTCCTTTGCGGATGCCCTGTCGGCGGAAACCGACCGCGCCGCGCGTGGAACGCATACGCACAGCATTGACAGACAAAAAGAACGCATCCGAAAACAGCATAAGCTCGAAGATCTTGCGGCAGACGGAAAGGTCTACGACACCACCCCGGAGCTCTGGGAAGACGAGGACGGACATATCAAACTGTAAATTAGATATGTTCGATAACCTGTCACCATCTCATAAAACGGTGTGTATTTGATATGTATTATCCCGGTCAGAGTGGGGTTATCGAACAAATTTATTGCAAAAAAAGGAGGAACGCACATGAAACCATCCGGAGGGAACCCGCACACCATTGCGCGGCGGGAGATCATTCCCGTATCCGCCATTAACTCGGCACGGTATACGGAATCCTTGCTTTGTGCGGCGGTGGAATACGGTGTGATGGGGGAAGCGGAAACGGCGGCGGTGCAGGGGGGACTGTTTGATCTTCTTGCACAGCGACTTGATCATCTGACCGATCACAAAAGCTGCACCGTACGCACGGAAATTGCGCAGATGCAGCTTGCGAATCTTCTGTATGTTCTGGATATGCGGCTCTCGGCGGAAGCATCTCCAGACGGTGCGGCGGAACTGCTTCTTTCAAGGGACTTGTCTGTCCTTTATGAGGAGGGTCTGCGGCGCATCAAACGGAAGCAGGATGCGTGCATGATGCAGTACCGCCGGATGCTCTCTGTGTTCACGGCACTGCCGGAGAGCGTGTTCCGCCGGACAGCTGTGGATGGGATCGCGGCGTTTCTGAAAACCTATCAGCCGGAGTACTGGCCCGGAGAATGTGTGATCACCGCCGATTATCCGTTATACAATCCTGTATCCGACGGATTACAGGGGGTGTCGTTTGTCGCCGCCTATTTGCAGGGAATGTCGGAGGAAGCGGCGTTTCTGTCACGGTTCAAACCGGAAACACTGACCCGAATCCTGCGCGCAGATAACCGGATGTACGAAACGGATGCCGCGAATCTGTTCCGTCCCATGTTTACATCGGTCATCGGCATGGTACTGCTCGGAAAGCCGTTTTCCGCATGGAAATACGGACTGGATGCGCACGATGCGGAACAGCTGTCACAGATGACCTTTGACGGGGATGTCCTTTCCGGCGCGTTTCTGCGGGTAAAGGATTATTTGATGCTCCCCCGCGGCTGTGCGGAATACTGCCGCCGCGCCCTGCCGAAGCTTCTGCGGGAGATCACTGCCGCACAGGCGCACGGTGTTATTTCCCATATCTTTCCCTGTTCCGGACGGGAGTCTGTGCAAGACAACGCGCCGGTCACAAATGTCCGCATGAGTCCGGATGCGTTCCGGTGTCTCGTGTATGACCTCAGGGAATGTACGTCCTGTGAGGAGCGGGCGCAGCTGATTTTGTCCCGTGCAAAGGGAATTGAGGACATTTATGACATCCTCCTTGCCGATGACGGTACGATGGGCGAAGCCGATGTCCGCTGTACAGTGGAACTGCTTTCCGGACAGGACGAGGCGCTTGTATGGCTTGCCCGGACACTTGCCGCTTCCCAGCCGTTTCAGCGGGAGGAAGAACGTCGGCTGTGGCGGATCTTATGCATCAGTCAAGACCGGGAATCGTGACCCTCTCCAGTCCGCGCCGCTTCATTTCGGGAGAGGAATGGACGTAACAGCCGAGCGTGATCCCGGTGCCCGCATGACCCAGAATTTCGCTCAGCGATTTGATCTCCATCCCCGATTCCACGCACCGTGTGGCAAACGTATGCCGCAGGGTATGGAAATGTACGTCCCGAAGACCGCAGGAAGCGGTATAAACAGAAAACCGGTACTGCAGGGTGCGCGGGAGCAGATAGGAATCCGTTCCCGTCAGAACATAGCATTCCGGCCCGGCACGGAACTGCTCGCACAGCGCGGAGATCTCTTTTGTCAAGGGGATCACGCGCACGGAGGTACCGGTTTTCGGCGGACCGATGACAATGCGTGTCAGCGGTTCACGGTCCTTTGCGGACGTGAAACCGCGGGTATTTTTATGCGTTTCCGGACATTGGATGCGGGATAACGATGCGCGGATCTCCATGCTGAAGGTGTCGGTATACGCGCTGTCCGGGCGGATATGCTCCCATCGGAGCGCACACAGCTCTCCGATGCGTAGACCTGTCATGAGCGCAAGCAGGATACCGAAGCGGCACGGGTCGGGCGTTTTCAGAAGATACCGCACCAGTTGCCCCTCCTCCTCGGCGGTGAGGACACGCGCCTCCTTTTTTTCGACCTTCGGGTATGTGATCTTCGGCACGGCACGGAAGCCGCCCTGCTGACGGGCGGCGTACTCCAACACCGACTTCAGGACAGTCAGAATGTCCCGCACCGTTTTCGGCATGAGACCCTCGTCAAGCAGACGTTTTGTGAACAGATCGACGGCATCCTCCCGGATCACCGCCGGGCGGAGTCCGCCCAGACACGGAATGATGTGCAGGCGGAGGATCGTCTCATACCGAAGGCAGGAGGACTCCCGGACACGGATGCGCTGCTGTGTCAGCCATCCGTCGCAGAAATCGGTGAGCAGCCGTCCCATCATCCCCGGCTCCGGAATGCCGAGCCGCGTGCGCACCTGACAGTCCGTCAGCTTCTGCTTGACCTCGCCGTAAGTATGCGCATAACAGTACCCGTACTGCGCTTTGCCGTCCGGCGTATAATCCTTTACATACCTTGCCTCCCAACGGCCGTCTTTCCGTCTGTAGATGTTTTCTCCTCTTTTTGACATAATACTTCTTCCTTTGTTTGTTAGATTCCGGCGGGAACGATGCAATCGTCGTTGTGATTCCCTCCGGTGCCTGCATCTTACCGCGTTTTTTGCCGGATTTTGTGAAGCAACTGTAAACTGCAAACGAACAATTCATGAATTTTCGCTTTTTTCGCACTTTTTCCTTTTTCAGACCTTGCAATTCGGGGCGGAATGTAGTATAATATCAGATGACAATAAATACCGGTGGGGAGCTTACGGTTCCGGTTTTCGGAGCAGATAGGCTGAGAGGAAGGTAACAACCTTCGACCCGATGAACCTGATGTGGATAATGCCAACGAAGGAACGAGATGAAATCGAAGATTTCAACTCTCAAAGAGTTTGCGGTGATTGCCGTGAACTCCGACGGTGAAAACGTATTGCTTTTCTGGAACATTTTGAGAAAAGCGTGGAAATACGTGATTTCGGCGGCAGAGCATCCTTTTGATGAGGAGATCTGCTTTTTCTTTTCTGTACCTGGAAATTCCATGCGGGCATCTGTGTTTATTGGCGGAATTTTCAGAAAAATGAGGTAACAGAAATGCCCGGAAGCTGTCTTGAACGGGTCAGAGCGAACACGCCTCTGGTCCACAATATCACAAATTACGTCACGGTAAACGATGTGGCGAACATCATTCTCGCCTGCGGCGCCAGTCCCATCATGTCCGATGAGCCGGACGATGTCGCCGACATCACCGCCATCTGCGGGGGTCTGAACATCAACATCGGAACGCTGAACCGCCGCTCCATCGAAGCGATGTTTCTGGCGGGAAAACGTGCGGCGGAGCTTGGTCACGTTCTTCTGCTCGACCCGGTCGGCGCGGGTGCAAGCCGTCTGCGCACCGAAACTGCGCTGGAATTGATGAACGCGCTTCCATTCACCGTCATCCGCGGCAACATCTCGGAAATCAAAACGCTCGCCGTCGGAAACGGTTCCACCAAAGGCGTGGATGCCGATGCCGCCGACACCGTGACGGAGGACAATCTCCCCCAAATGATCTCGTTTGTAAAAACATTCGCCAAAACAAATCACTGCATCGCGGCTGTGACGGGTGCCATTGACCTTGTCGCGGATGCACAGCACTGTTACGTCATCCGCAACGGTCATCCTGCGATGAGCCGCATCACGGGAACCGGCTGTCAGCTGTCCGGCATGATGACCGCATTCCTTGCCGCAAATCCCGGAGACCATCTGAAAGCCGCGGCGGCCGCTGTCTGTACGATGGGACTTGCCGGGGAGATCGGTGTCCGTGCGCTTTTGCCGGGTGAGGGCAATTCTACCCTCCGGAACCGCATCATTGATGCTGTTTACAATATGGATGCAGAAACACTTGAAAAAGGAGCCAAGTATGAAGTGCGATAAAAAAGACCTTTTGCTTTATGCTGTCACCGACCGCGCATGGACGGGCAAGCAGACCTTATACGAACAGGTGGAAGAAGCGATCCTGGGCGGTGTGACATTCGTTCAGCTCAGAGAAAAGGAACTGGATACACAGACATTCACCGAAGAAGCGCGGTTATTGAAAGAACTGTGCGCACGGTCTCACGTTCCGTTTGTCATCAATGACGATGTGGACATTGCCGTCTGCGTGGATGCCGACGGCGTTCATGTCGGACAGCACGACATGGAAGCGGGGGATGTCCGTGCGCGCATCGGGGCGGACAAGATCCTCGGCGTATCTGTGCAGACTGTGGAGCAGGCCATCCTTGCCGAAGCGCGCGGAGCGGATTATCTCGGTGTCGGTGCGGTGTTCCATACCGGCTCCAAAGTCGATGCGGACGATGTCAGCCATGAAACACTTGCCGCCATCTGCCGCGCGGTACACATTCCCGTCGTCGCCATCGGCGGTATCGGAAAACATAATGTCGGGATGCTTGCACACAGCGGTATCAGCGGCATCGCCGTCATCAGCGCCATTTTTGCGCAGAATGACATCCGCGGGGCGGCGGAAGAGCTGCGCCATGCGGCGGAAGAAGCCCTGTTCTGAAACGTAAACAATAACAAACCGGAGGTGAATGTGGGATGGGAGCGGTCGTAATCTGTAACCCGGAGAAGCTTTCCTGCCTTGTTCCGTTGTTTGATGGGTGGCAGGAAACGATGATCTGGTCGTGCCTGTCGGGGATGATGGGGACGGTTTATGTGTCCGATGGAACATTACGCAGTGCTGCTGCCCCGCGCAGTTGTGCTGTACCGCGCAGCTCCGCTGCGCTTTTGAACGATTTCTGCTTTTTTGCGGGAGAACCGGATGCGGCGCTTGCCGCGAACGATTTCGGGCGGGACTTCCTCATTTATGTCCCGCAGAACGGTGCGTGGGCGGAGCTGTTTGAAACAACGCTCGGCGACAAACTTCAAAAGCGCACACGGTATGCCATTCAAAAAGACCCCGCCTGTTTTGACCGGGAACATCTTCGGCGCATCGTCGGAACGCTTCCCGACCGTTACCGTCTCTGTCCCATTGACCGCAGACGGTATGAGGAATGCCTTAAAACCAGGCAATTCCGCGACTTTGTTGCCGGATATCCGGATTATGAGACCTACGCGCGGCAGGGAATCGGATATGTGGTGACGGAGGATGACCACATCATCGCGGGAGCGTCGTCGTATTCTTCGTATCCTCATGGATACGGGGACGGCATGACTGCGTTTCCGCCCGGCATTGAGATCGAGATCGACACTCATCCCGATTACCGGCGGCAGGGACTGGCATCCGTCTGCGGTGCGGCATTGATTTTAGCCTGTCTTGACCGCGGATGGTATCCGAGTTGGGACGCGCTCAATCCCATATCGGTGAAGCTTGCGGAAAAGCTTGGCTACACCTTTGACCATGAATATACCGTCTATGAAAGATACTGAGGGGAGAACACCGATCATGCACATAAAACAACAGCTGACAGAAGACCTTGCCGCGCTCGGCATTCATCCGGGCGACACGGTTCTGATGCATACCTCCTATAAATCCCTTGGCGGGATCGAAGACGGTGCCGCGGGATTCTTCGATGCGTTTCTCACCCTGCTCGGCGGGGCGGGGACACTGGTTCTGCCGTCTCTTTCCTATGCGACGGTAACCAGAGAACAGCCCGTGTTCGATGCGGCGGAAACGCCGTCCTGCATCGGTTATCTGCCGGAATATTTCCGCACTCGTGTCAGCGGCACGCGCCGGAGCATTCATCCGACGCATTCCTGCTGTGCATACGGAAAAGAAGCGCAATCTCTGACCGGGGAGCATCATCTCGACCGCACGCCGGTCGGGGAACATTCGCCGTTTGCCCGTTTGCCCGGGGTCGGCGGGAAGATCCTCATTCTCGGCTCTCATCCCGACCACAACACGACCCTGCACGGGGTGGAGGAAACGGCGGAGCCGTTCTATCTTCTGGACAGGGAGCATCCGCTTGTGTACACCGTCCGTTATCCTGACGGCAGGGAAGAAGTGCAGACCCATCTGCGCCACAATTTCCGCGTGGACGGCATTTATTACGAGCAGAAATACAGCCGCATTCTGAATCTGTTGTCGTCCGACGAGGTATCGTTTGGCAAGGTACTGGATGCCGACTGCGTTCTCATGGATGCCGCGGCGGTGTGGAAGCGCGGACACGAGGCACTCGTTTCCGATCCGCTTTATTTTGTCGAAGCACAGAAATGAGCGGAAAACCGTTGCTGTGCGTTTCCGCATATTTTGTAATGATATGATAAAAGACCGTCCCGGTCATCTCTGCGTGTGCAGGAAACCGGAACGGTTTTGGTTTTAAGAAGCCTTTGGTCGGGAATCACGGTACCGTTTCCATATCCACGACCCCCAGATGATACCGACATACAGAACGAGCAGGAGGATGCGGATCCGTGTCGCCGCCGCATAATCCGAAAGCGGCAGGGTGATACTGCCGATGGGGAAGTTGGAGAGGAGTATGGCGGCGGGATAGAACAGCAGCCATTCGTTCAGTTCCAGTGCGACAAACACGGAAATGAGCAGACACACAAACGGGTATCCGAGCAGGTCGATGAGTGCATGGATGCGGAACACCAGACACGCACCGCGCCGGTCGTGCTTCCATACATACAGATAAAACAAAATCTGTCCCAGATAAAGAAGCAGACTGCAAAGTGCCGTCAGCGCGGTCGGCGCCCCCTCTGTCAGAATCCCGCACAGGGGAATCGGAAGAATGCAGATGAGAATGGCGAGAACGGTCATAACGGGAATGTCCTCCTTTCGGGCGGATCAGTACGAAATTGCGGGGATCTCCTTTGCGGCTTCGTCGGTCGGGGCAAGCGTTCCGTCGGCGACGGCGTAAAGCTCACCGTTGGCGCGGCGGACACCGTCGATAAACTCCGGATACGGGCGGGAGCAGACATCCAGCGCGCCGATCTGGTAGTTTTCGCCGTCAAAGCGGCCGAGGTATGCCTGATCGTACAGAATGAAGTAATGGGCACCGAGACAAGCCGGGTGTGCGGCGGCATGGTGCATATAATACCGGTACGCAATCCCGCGCTCCGTCTGGCTTTCGACTCCGCGCAGACCGGTCGCATCCATGCCGCGGTCAAGCGCACCGAAGTGGAACTCGCCGATGATGACGGGTTTTCCGGTCAGACGGGAGAAGTCTTCGATCATGGACGTGGGGTCCATCGAATAGCAGTTGAACGAGAAAATGTCCGTATATTCGCATCCGGCGGCCAAGTCGGGAGAGGAGAGCCATGCGTAGCGGATGCCGAGATTTAAGTGATTGGGGTCGACACGGCGGGCGGCTTCCGAGGGGATACGGATGTAGCGGCGGATCATTTCCAGCGCGCAGAGCCGCAGGTCTTCCATCGCGCGGGTGTTATGGAGGTCTTCTGCCTCAAAGGGGGTATACAGTGCATCAAAGCTGTCAAAGGAAGCGTTCCATGCCGCATTGAGCGCGGAAATTTCTCCGTACTGTTCTTTCAGTCGGCCGACAATGTAGTCCTTGCAGTGGGTGTGTTCCGCTCCGGCAAGCGCGGCGGCGGCAAGGTTGATGTTGTTGACGAACGCCCATGCCGGTTCGTTTGACAGAAAATAACCGAGCAGATACGCATCGCCTTTCGTTTCGTCGAGGAAATGTGCCCACTGTTCTGCGTTTTCTTCAAATTCCGGTGAAAAAACGTCGGGGAAGTCGCGGAACACGGCGGTTTTCGTCTGCGGATAGCCCCAGCCGATGATGACATACGGCATCTTCTCGCGGCGGATGAAGTTCATGTCGCTCCAGCAGGCGATGGTGTTGGAACCCCAGCTGATGAGCCGGCGGCGGATCATGTCTGCCCAGATGCCGTAATAATCCTCTCCGAATGCAAGATAGGCATTGTGGACAAAATAATTGAAGTTTTCGGTCTCCTTGCCCATCCATTTGCCCTTTGACCAGCCGATCTCTGTTTTCGGTGGCAGATTTTCACACAGTCCGGTAATGCCGGTCAGGTTGCACTGATCGCCAAGTCCCACGCAGTCAAAGCCCGTGGAGAAAAAGGCGTATCCGTCGGGGTCACAGAGCCACCAGCGTCTGCCGTCGTGGTGAAGCGAGAAATAGCCGGTGCCTGCCTTCAGCTTCTTTTTCGTCCAGCCGCCCCACACAGAACGGTCGGGAAGCGGGGTTTCGGTCGTATCGGCGGCTTCCGCGCGGAGGGCGGCGATGAGCGCTTCCTTGCCGTGGGTCTTGTTTTTCCAGTCGGAGACCTTTTTCTGACCGAGCTCGTCCACCATGATGCGGTGCTCCAGCGGATAGTCCGGTTCTTCGTCGAGAATACACAGGTTTTCCAGCTTCAGGGTCAGATCATGCGGTGTTTTGTCCACGCAGATACCGAAACGCACAAGACGGTCGAGGTGCATCGGATGTCCGCCGACAACGGTTTTCAGCTTGCCCGGTGTACGCGGCAGAAAGACATCTCCGCCGGAGAGCGCGGAAAACGGGATGGCGAGCCGTGTTTTCAGTCCCGGCAGAACGCCCATCTTGACGGTCATACCGGGGCCGGGCGCATCCTCCTCGGTAAATTCAAAGCAGATACCCGCCGCACGGTCGCCAAGAACGGTGACATCAAGGGACAGGTACTGGGACGGTGTGACGATCTCACCGCAGAATGTGCCGCGAGGAAAATCAAAGTGGAGTGCGGACATTCCGCGCGGGAAGAGATAGCGGTCGTCTCCCTGCGGCTGTACGAGCCACGGGGTGAAGTTCTGTAAGGATATTTTCATAAGGACTCCTTTTTCCGGGGAATCGGAATTTTTGAAAGAAATTTCCGGTTTTCTCTTGCAAAATGGCTTTGTTTATATTATACTATATACAGAGCGAATTGTCAATCTTTTTGCACACAGAAAGGACAATAATATTATGGAACAGATCTGCATTCTCGGCTGTGAGAGCCGGGGCATCATCGCGCCCGAGATCTACGGTCATTTTGCCGAGCACATCGGCGGGGTCTACTACGACGGACTCTGGGTCGGGGAGGATTCGCCCATCCCGAACATCCGTGGCTTCCGGAAATTCATCGTGGACAAATTCCGCGTCATAAAACCTGCCGTTCTGCGCTGGCCGGGCGGATGCTTTGCCGAGACATACAACTGGCGGGACGGCATCGGCCCGAGAGAGAACCGACCGAAGACCGTCAACTGGTGGTACAACAACGACCGCAGAGTCGAGTCGAACGCGGTCGGCACGCACGAATTCATGGATTTCTGTGAAATGGTCGGCGCAAAGCCGTACGTTGCCGCGAATATCACGTCGCAGACCCCGATGGAGATGCGGAATTTCATGGAATACCTCAATATGCCCGAAAACACGACGACGCTTGCGGCACAGCGTGCGGAAAACGGGCATCCCGCGCCGTTTGACGTGAAGTATTTCGGCATCGGAAACGAGAACTGGGGCGGCGGCGGAAACATGACCCCGGAGCAGTACGCAAGGGAATACATCAAGTACGCGACCGTCTGCGGTTCTGTCAATGTAAACGGTGCAAAGTACATCGCGTGCGGTGCGGATTCGTGGAACATGGATTGGACGGAACGGTTCATGCGGGAATTTGCGCACAGAACGAACCTCTGGGGACTGGCGTTTCATTATTACTGCGGACAGGCGGGTGACCCGGTCGCATTCACAAAAGAGGAATGGAATACGCTCGTTGACCGGGCATCGCAGATGGAAACGCTCATCGAGCGGCACAGTGCGGCGATGCTTGCCCATGACCCCGACAAGCGCGTGAAGATCGTCGTCGATGAATGGGGATGCTGGCATCCCGGCGGCTCCGGCCCGTCCAAAGGGTACAATCTGTTTGAACAGCAGTCCACGATGCGCGATGCCGTGATTGCGGCATTGACCCTCAACACGTTCAACAACCACTGCGACCGCATTGCAATGGCAAACGTCGCACAACTGTGCAACAACCTGCACTGCCTGTTCCTTGCCGGCGGGGAAAACGCCATTGTCACGCCGACGTATCACGTTTTTGACCTTTACAAGGAGCACCAGGGCGCGCGGCAGCTGGAAAGTGCATCCACGGACAAATCCCTTTCTGTCTCTGCATCGGAAAAAGACGGCGGGGTCTGCGTGACCATTGCAAACAAAAACTACGACCGACCGGTCGATGTTACGCTGTCCGCGTTTGCCCTGCCGCTTGGCGATACCGCGGAGATTACTGCGCTGTCCGCCGACGATCCGCACGCGCACAATACGTTTGAGAATCCGGACTGTGTGACGTTGTCAGCGCCGGAAACGGCCGCCGTGAAGGATGGATGTGTCACGGTTTCCGTCGCACCGGCAGGGGTGACGAGGGTGATGATCGGGTGATGGCAGAATAACGGTGTGTCGGTAAATCAACGGTTGTATTTCTGTTGAATCCGCGCTGATTGACAAAACAGTGTCACGGTTTCATATTTCCATGACAGAAAATCACCGGACAGCCGCGGTCGCAGTCTGTGCGGCTATACCTCGGTCAGAGGAGATTCTGTCGTTGTGATCGACGATGTGATCGGTTCGGGCACGTCCCTTGATGCTTGTCTGGAACGGCTGACAGTGGAATACGGTGTTCTGATCGCAGCGGTCATCTGCATTGCAGACACACAGATTCCCGGAACAGCGGCGGCTTCCGGCGCGGAACGGATTTGCGAAAAATATCACACCTGTGTGTTCTCTTTGATTACGGATGAGGATATTCAATCGGCGCGCCGCAGTCATATAATCTGATGTTGTAAAATGGAATATCCGAGATAAACCGCAGGGAACTGCCGCATCTGACGAAGCTGATTCGCCGATACGGTGGTTCTTTTCATCTCATGAGAGGAAAAATCAGCACCAAAATCCAAAGAATGCCAGAGTTCATATACTGTTTACATATAATTAAAGAAATATCCTTGAATGAAGCGCTGAAATTGAGTATAATATATACAGATTAGCAGTCAGGATGTTTGAGTGCTAATCCGGAAACAAAAAACCAAGAAAATCAAGGAGGTCAGAGAACGATGGTACAACCCGCGGAACTCAGCGAACGGAAAAAGAAAATCCTGAAAGCGATCATTGACGTGCATATCCGGCTCGGTGAACCGGTCGGTTCCGAGTTTCTGACCCAGAATGAGCAGATCGCGCTGTCGAGTGCCACCATCCGCAACGAGATGGCGGAGCTGGAGGAAATGGGGTATCTGGAACAGCCGCACACCTCAGCGGGCCGTGTTCCGTCGCGGGCGGGCTATCGGCTCTATGTGGATTCCCTGATGAACCGCTATCCGATTTCTTCACGGGAAACGGAAGAGCTGAACGGTCTTGTGAAGTCCCGCATTGATGCGCTTGACAAGCTGCTGGAACAAGCCGGAAAGATGGTATCGGTTCTGACCAACTACACATCCCTGACCATGAAAGCGGGAAGCGCACACGGGGTCGTCCGACGGTTTGATGCGGTATGGCTGGACGAAAACAGCTTTATCCTCGTCATGACGCTGGACGGCGACACAGTACGGTCAAAGACCGTACACCTGCCCTTTGAAACCGATGCGGAAACCCTGAAACGCCTGATGGAAGTGCTCAACGAAACCGTCGCGGGCATTCCGATGGACGGCATCAACCTGCCGCGTATGGTGGCGATGGAGCAGGCGATGGGCGAAAACGCACACCTTGTCTCCCCGGTCATAAAGAACGTCTACGAAGTCATCGGTACCTCGGACACGGGCGATATCCGATTTGAGGGTGTCAACCGGATGCTTCAGTACCCGGAATTTTCCGATGTGGACCGCATCCGCGAAATGTTCGATGTCCTTGAAAAAAAGGATGAGATCATGGATGTGATGACCCACGCGAAAAGCGACGGTGTCAACGTCATCATCGGCGGTGAGACCACTGTGCGGCAGATGGAAAATTCTACGCTTGTCTTCAAGAATCTGACGGAAAACGGTCGTGTCGTTGGCGCCATCGGTGTCATCGGCCCCTGTCGGATGGATTATTCCAAGGTCGTCACGCTCATCGACTGCATGACGGATCGCATCTCCCATGTGCTGGACGGCACATCGGACGGAACGGCGGCATCCCCGCCCTCCCTTACCGGACAGAAATCACCGCCGGGAACAAAAGGTTAGCAATCGGAACACGGAAGTGCCACCGGCACGCGAGTGCCACTGCATACAGAACATGCATGAAATGACGGAAACAAAGAAAGGATATTTCAATGAAAGATAAAGAAAAAACTAAGGCGGAGCAGGCGGTGGCAGAGGAAGCGACCGAAGCCAAGCAGACCTCCGCGGAGACCGGGGACACACCGGCCGACGAAACGGACACTGCACCGGATACGGATCCCATCGCAAAGGAACTCGACGAAGCAAAAGCACAGCTTGCTGCCGAGAAAGACAAATACCTGCGCATGGCCGCGGAATATGACAATTACCGCCGGCGTACTGCAAAGGAACGCGAAGCCGCTTACACCGATGCCTACGCGGATGCCCTGATGCAGATCATTCCGGTCATCGACAATCTGGAGCGTGCCGCGGCGTTCGGGAACGCGGGAGATGCCAAACAGCTCTCCGACGGTGTCAATATGATCCTTTCGCAGTTCGGCACGGTGCTGGAAAAGATGGGCATCGAAGCATTCGGCGAAAATGGCGAATCATTTGACCCCAACATCCACAATGCCATCATGCACGAGGAAGACCCGGAGCAGGACGAAAACGTCATCGCCGAAGTATTCCAGCGCGGATACCGGAAAGGCGACAAAATCATCCGCTGTGCAATGGTCAAGGTCATTAACTGAGCCAGCAATCCACTTTATATAAATTCAATTTGTTTTAACAGAAAAAGGAGATAAATTATCATGGGAAAGATCATCGGTATAGATTTAGGTACTACAAACTCTTGTGTCGCAGTTTTTGAAGGCGGCGAACCTGTTGTCATCACGAACCCGGAAGGTTCCAGAACCACCCCCTCCGTTGTTGCATTCACAAAGACGGGTGAAAGAATCGTCGGTCAGGCCGCAAAGCGCCAGGCCATCACCAACCCCGACAAGACCGTCTTGTCCATCAAGCGCCACATGGGTACCGACTACAAGGTCGATATTGACGGCAAGAAGTACACGCCCCAGGAGGTTTCCGCAATGATCCTGCAGAAGATGAAAGCGGATGCGGAAGCATACCTCGGCACCACTGTCACGGAAGCGGTCATCACTGTTCCGGCATACTTCTCCGACACACAGCGTCAGGCGACCAAGGATGCGGGCAAGATCGCCGGTCTGGAAGTCAAGCGTATTGTCAACGAGCCGACCGCAGCTGCACTGGCTTACGGTGTCGATAAGGAAGACATCTCCCAGAAGGTCATGATCTTCGACCTTGGCGGCGGTACGTTCGACGTCTCCATCCTCGATATTTCCGACGGTGTCTTTGAAGTTCTCGCAACGAACGGCAACACCAGACTCGGCGGCGACGACTTTGACCAGAAGATCATGGACTGGATCGCAACCGAATTCATGAAAGAAAACGGCGGCATCGACCTGCGCAAGGATAAGATGGCACTCCAGAGACTGAAGGAAGCCGCAGAAAAGGCAAAAATCGAGCTGTCCGGCATGACCTCCGCTGAGATCAACCTGCCGTTCATCACCGCAGATGCGACCGGTCCCAAGCACTTCAACGCGACCCTCACCCGTGCAAAGTTCAACGAACTGACCGCTGACCTCGTCACCGCGTGCGGCGCACCGGTCAGACAGGCAATGTCCGATGCAGGCCTGAAGCCCGCTGACATCAACAAGGTCCTTCTTGTCGG
>JAFUPC010000108.1 GCA_017481495.1 Clostridia bacterium | reverse complement strand
GTGTTCCGCTGCACGGTTGCAACACTGGAAGAAACCGCAAAGGTAAACGGCATTACCAAGACCGCGCTCATCACCGTCGGCGGATTCCTGAGCAGCGATTTCGCACGAGCCCACCTGTATCATCCCGATTACCCGACCGAATACCGTGAGGTTACGAAATGAATACCGCGCTGATCTGCTTCTCGGATGCGGGAGCGGTTCTGGCACAGCGGATCGCGGAACTGCTGCATCTTGAACATTCCGACATCCACTCCATTGCAAAATTCTCGGAAAAATACGGCTTTACCTCCCACAAAAGTGTCTGCGCGGATATGGGAGACCTGTTTGCCGAACATGACGCGCTGATTTTCATCGGTGCCTGCGGGATTGCCGTGCGGGATATTGCGCCGCATCTGAAAAATAAAACAGTCGATCCGGCGGTGCTTGTACTGGACGATCAGGGAAAATTTGTGATTCCGATTCTCTCCGGGCACATCGGCGGCGCAAACACACTGGCGTGTCATCTTGCCGAAAAGCTAGGAGCAGTCCCCGTTATCACCACTGCAACCGACGGAAACGGCAAATTTTCCTGCGATACTTGGGCAGTCACGCATAACTGCGCGATTTCATCCATGAAAACTGCGAAGGACATTTCCGCCGCGATTCTGACAGCGGACGTTCCGGTTTCCTCGGAATTTGCTTTGCCGGAGATGCTTCCGAACGGACTGACCGCCTGCAGCAACGGTGAACTCGGTATTTTCATCGGAATTCACACCGATTCGCCGTATACATCCACGCTCCGGCTGATTCCGCGTATCGTGACACTCGGTATCGGTTGCCGGAGAGATACCCCGATGGAAACAATTTACGCTGTGGTGAAGGAAACGCTGGAAGCACACCGCATCGACACCCGTGCGGTCGGTTGTGCGGCATCCATTGATGTGAAGCAGGACGAAGCCGGTCTGCTTGCCTGTGCGAAAGTTTTGAAAGCCCCGGCTGTGTTCTATACTGCGGATGAGCTGAACGCCGTACCCGGAGAATTTGCGGAATCGGAATTTGTCCGGAAAACGGTTGGCGTCGGCAATGTCTGTGAACGTGCGGCTGTGTGCAGTGGCGGAACGCTGATCATCCCGAAGACGGCAAAGAACGGCGTGACCGTTGCGGCGGCTGTGAAGGAATGGAGGATCGAATTTTGAAAAAACTCTATGTAGTCGGCATCGGTGCCGGCAATTATGACGGAATGACGGTCGGTGCGGTCAGGGCTCTGGAAACGGCGGATGTGATCGTCGGATACACCGTCTACTGCGATCTGGTGAAGCCTAATTTTTCGGACAAAGAATACATCTCAACGCCCATGATGAAGGAAATCGAACGCTGCCGCATGGCACTGGAATCGGCACAAAGCGGCAGGCTGACCGCTATAATTTGCTCGGGGGATGCGGGGATTTACGGTATGGCATCCCCGATTCTGGAGCTTGCCGAAGAATACGGCGTGGAAGTGGAAGTCGTTGCAGGTGTAACGGCGGCATCATCCGGTGCGGCACTGCTCGGTTCCCCTTTGACCTGTGATTTCACGGTGATCAGCCTGTCCGACCTGCTTACGCCGATGGAAGTGATCGAAAAACGCATCGAAGGTGCGGCGATGAGCGACATCTGCGTGGTCATCTACAACCCGTCCAGCAAAAAGCGTGCGGATCATCTGAAAAAATGCTGTGATATTCTGCTGAAGTACCGCAGTCCCGAAACCGTATGCGGCATTGCGCAGAACATCGGCAGAGAAGGGGAGAACGCAGAACTCCTGACTCTCGGCGAGCTTGCGGACTATCCGGCGGATATGTTTACAACCGTTTTCATCGGCAATTCCATGACAAAAGTGATCGGCGGCAGGATGGTCACGCCGCGGGGTTATCGCCATGCGTGAAAAACTATGTCT
>JAFUPC010000107.1 GCA_017481495.1 Clostridia bacterium | reverse complement strand
TTTCAAGAAATTCCCGTTTGTGCGTTTTTACTTCTTTTAATTCGTCGTATATGAACGACAGACTCAGTTGTTTGTTCATGACTTTAGTATAGCATTATTTTGTGAAGATTTCTACCGTTTTTTGTGCGGTGATGCCTTAGATGAATATAAAACGGATTCACACCAAAAGCAGGTACGAATCCGTTTTTGTTATTATTTTACCCTATTTCGATACGGTATGTATCGGCATCGAAATCGACGTACACAACCGTGCCATCTGAGAAAACGGATTTCCGCTTTCTCGGATCTCCGTCCACAAACGTGTGGGAGACAAGTTCGCACAGGGCGACCTTTTCGTGCAGTTCCAGCGCGGGAGCACTGTATGTAATGGCTTCGGCGGTGTCGCAGATGCCGCGGTAGATGGTGTCGCCGCAGGCGAGTGCCCAGAGATAGCCGCTGTCGGTTTTGGCAATGCCCCAGCCGCCGTGGGATTTTGTGTGCGGGTCTTCGGGGGTTCCGCTCGTGCCGAACCACGGGATGATGACGCAGTCGTGGTAAACCAGATTCAGAAGCGGGATCGGGATACCGATGTTTTCCGCTTCGTTTGAACCGAGATTGCTTGTGAAAAACGGCGCGTGGTGGCAGAGCACCTGGGAATCGGCGATACAGCCGAGGACTTCTTCCGAGGAGGGAATGATACCGCGGTCGGAGAGGATATCAAGGCATTCCCGTCTTGCGGCGGCGCACTGCTCGCGTGTCATCGGATGGTCGGGGTTGAAGCATTCGTCCAGCTGTACCACGGAAAAGACATCCAGATACGAGCCGTCGAGGTGAATGTCAAGGTCTTCAAACGTATTGTAGTTGCGGCGCACATAGTCGGGCGCAAGCGATGCGCACAGGAAGCTGTGCGGCCCGCCGTACCAGATGGAGCAGAACGGATGGGAGCCGTCCAGGTTCTGAATCGCGTTGTCAAGGGAGAACGTCGGCGCATCGTAGTAGTAGTCGCGGTACTGGTCGTGAATGCCGAACAGATACCCAAGCTCCGTGCAGGTGCGTCCGAGTTCCCGCATTCCGTCGGCACCGCCGGCACCTTCGTGCGGGGGGAACGGGTCGGGATGGAGATTGTCGTAGCCGTGATTTCCCCAGCCATCGAGGTGCAGGTAGGCTTTTTCACAGCCGTTTTCCCGCAGACGGCGCAGCTCTTCCGCACGCTGGGAGAACGGAATGAAATTGTCGTTGTGCGCGGGGTCATCCGGCAGATAATAATGGGACTCGGGGCTGATGTGAACGGCGATGCCCGTGTGGATGATAGGTGTGCCGATAAGGGATGCAACACGGGGATTTCGGGCGATCTTTTCTTTCAATGTAACAAGACGACCGCGCGCAGCAAGATAGGTACGGTAGAGCTTCGCGGCGGTATTGAAATCGCCGTTTACAAAGAACAGATACCGCATTCCGCGCCGGTAGGACATCATACCGAGGGATGGCACGAACCGGGGAATGAGTTCCCCGTCCGCCAGCGCATACCGGGCATCAAAGGGCGTTTCGACGATCGCCGCATAGCCGGCACCGACCCCGCCGGGCTTGCCGAGAATCTGCGCAAACAGCGGGATGTAGGCATCGCGCTCGTAGATGATGCCGCCGGCAAGGGCAATGTCCTCGCCTGAGGGAACAATTGTCCCCTGCATCCGGGGCAGAACTGTGTAGCCGTATCCAGATTCGTTTTTGAACGCAAAGCGCGGGGGATACTGCACTTCCAGAATTTCCCCGGGTGCATCGCCCGAAAGACGGAATTCCGCGCGTAGACTGTTATCCGTGCAGTCAAGGAAAACGTGGGTCTCCACGGCAAAGGGATACGTTTTTCCATCGGAGGAAAATCCCGTGTAAGAGGCGCGGACACCTGTTGACACTCCGGTGTCATACGGCCGGCTTTCGCAGTGCGCCCGGGCAAAGGACAGGTGCGTACCGTCCGTGAGAATGATCTCCGCATCTCCCGTCCATGACCAGAGGACATCACATCCGTCAGAGGAGACGGTGAGTGCCAGCGTTTCTGGCGTGTACACAAGGTGCAGATTTTTGTCTGAAATCCGATATTCCATTATGATTTCATCCTTTCTTCATTGAAAGACAGTATTTATTACAGAGATTCTCTGTATTGTTGCTGTTATGATTTTTATACTTTCTTCCGGGTACAGAGCCGGAAAAAGTTGCGTAAAATTGGTCGTTCCTCTTGATTTTCTCCGCAAAAGATGGTATAATAATTGATATGTGAGTTCGAAACCATCCTCACACAGACCTGACGGGCATTTCCGGACAGGTCAGAAAAACAAAACTACGGGAGAAAATCGAATATGAAATCTGTATCCAACCAAATCCGTATGCTGTCATACGGTGCGCTGATCGCGGCGCTGTATGTTGTCCTGACTTATGCCGCCGGAATGCTCGGCCTGTCGTCGGGTGTCATCCAGATCCGCTTTTCGGAGGCACTGACCGTTCTTCCGGCACTGCTTCCCGCGGCGTTTGCCCCTGCCTCCATCGGCGGACTGTTCGTCGGGTGTATCCTTGCGAACACCTTAACGGGGTGTCTGTTCTGGGACATCGTGTTCGGCAGTCTTGCGACCCTGCTCGGCGCGCTCGGAACGTATGCCCTGCGGCGCTTCCCCGCCCTCTGTTGGCTTCCGCCGGTGATTGCCAACATCCTCATCGTCCCGCCGGTGCTCATGCGCGTGTACGGCGTTGCCGATGCGTGGTGGTTTTTGTGCCTGACCGTCGGTGCGGGGGAGGTCATTTCCTGCGGCATTCTCGGAATGCTTCTGTACCGGGTGATGCGCACAAGGATCGGAAAATCGATCAAATAAAAGGTTCGCCTGCGGCACATCTGTGCCGCACTTTTTATGCTTTTTTCCGCAGAATATCCAGACTGTGATGCGTTGCGCCGACAAGGTCGGGATGCTCACACACGGAAAGGTGCCACTTCATGAACCACGAAAAGGTCTCCTCATCCATCGCATCCACAGTCTCCCGCATGAAATTGGCGGCGCCGTCGGCGGCGAGGTAGGTTTCGCGTTCCACGGGAAGTGCCAAGGTTTTGAGCATCCGGTCAATGTCGCTTTTACGCACCATGACAAACAGCTCTTTCGGCGTTGTGTAGAGATCAAAGGTCTCCGTGTTCATCATCCCAGCTTCCAGAACACGGGAGAGATTGTTCTTTTTGAAAATAAATTCGACAACCGTCGCATCGGCGATGCAGTACGCGGCAAAAATATAGCCGCCGGGCTTTGTGATGCGCACCGCCTCTGTGAGCGCCGCCGCGCGTTCTTCCTCCGTGATGAGGTGATACAAGGGGCCGAGCAGAAGCGTGCAGTCAAATGTGTCACCGTCGAGAAACGACAGGTCAAGCGCGTTGCCCTCGTGTGTGCGGATACGCATCTTCTCCGTAATGCCCGCTTTCAGGATGTCGAGATTGTGTTTTATCAGCTCCACGGCGGTCACATCATAACCATCAGCGGCAAGCGCAAGGGAGTACCGTCCGGTTCCCGCGCCGATTTCGCAGATCTTTGTATCCGGAGTCAGGCGGTCGCGGAGGTATTTCATCGTCGTCAGATATTCCACTTGTCCGTGGTGGGAGGTCAGACGGCCGTTTTCGTCGTAGGCGTTGTAATATTGTTCCAGACAGGCATCCATTTCGGGATTGGGGGTTGTCATAGGGGTTCTCCTTTATATCAGAATGTCCATGTAGCTTTTGATTTCGTTTGATGTCCGCGCAAGGGTTCTGCCGTCCACGCGCCGTGCATCCTGCCGCCACCGCAGAATAGCATCGCAGAAATCAGTGCGCAGATAGGTCACTTCAATTTCCAGCGGCCAGGAAACGGTAAACGGCGCAAAGTCCCGGCGGTGTTCATATCCGGCTTTTGCCGCTTCAAAAATACGCGCTTCCGCCGTTTGGGCATCCACGCAGACGGCAGAATTGCGCACTTCCGCCGCTTTGACTTCCGCCGTATAAACACCGGGACAGACATTCCCAGCTTCTTCGCACGCCGCGCGGTCACCGGTCAAGGCGACACACGGAATGCCAAACCACCCGGCAAACAGGCACTCCTGCGTGATCTCGCCGGAGGAGATGCCGTTGTAACGGTAATCAAAGATGGATGCTGACGACTGCGTGTGGTCAAGAAATGCACGCGGTGTCCCCGCTTTTGCGTGCATCCCGACACATAGAAGCGCATCGCAGTCTCCGATGATGTCCATCACGGTACTGCCGTCGACCTGCACGGCACGCCCATCAAGCAGTTCCGGAATAAAATTGTTTCCGCCCCCGTGACCGTCCCAGACGTAAACCGTTTCCGCGCCACCCGCAAGCGCACCGCGCACTGCCGCATTCGTGTCCGCCATCAGCCGTTCACACGCATGACGATACGCCGCCGCATCCTCCATTTTCGCCCCGGTCTCGTCCCGCGCACCGTATATGGCGCGGATGCTGTCCACACAGGAAATTCCTTCAAGGTCTGTGACAATCATGGCTCGGTTCATCGGTGATTCCTCCGTTTTTTCTCTGTTGTGTTAAGGATACCACAAAGCGGGGGAAATGTCAAGAGGTTTAGCAGTTTTTGTGATGTATTTTATATTATGTATTAAATGTTTTGTATTATATATATAATGTTAGGTTAATGTATGTAGGGGAGCCTTAAAGATTTCGCTTCGCGAAACCCGGCTCCTGCGGATTTCATTCCGCTTTTGAAAGCATATTTTCTATAAAAATCCCGGGGATTTCATTCCGCTTCTGAAAGCATATTTTCTATAAAAATCCCGGGGATTTCATTCCGCTTCTGAAAGCATATTTTCTATAAAAATCCCGTAACCTCTCTGCGGCTGATTGACCAGAACGTGTGTAACCGCACCGATCAGCCGTCCGTCCTGCAGAATGGGCGAACCACTCACGGTTGATGTTCATTAGGGACAACACTTTTTTGTATTTTGCGTTGTTTAACCGGTTTGTTCAGCTGCAGAGCCGTCAAACAGGTCACGGAAGTTCCAAACAATGCTGATAGCGCCATCCGGAAAGATCACAATCTTTTTGACCAGTTCTTGCATTAAGGCATCATCAAGAGAGGAGATATTCAGGTACTTGTTCACGATACTTTCTTCTTCACTGACAGTATCGTTTTGCATTTCAGCCTGTGCCAGTTCCTTTAACCTTTCTTCTACCAGAGCAATCTGCATTTTAGCGGATTGCTCTTTATCGTTCAGCTCGGCCTTCTTTTTTAGGTATTCATCCTTGGTGAGTTTGCCGCTGATGAAATCTTCGTACAGTTCCATCTTTGCGGTTTGAGCACCTTCCAGAAGTCTGCGCTGAAATCTAAAGTCTGCTTTCAGACTGTCACTCTCACTACGCTGCTGCTTGGATGCAGAGCGGATCATTTGCAGATGGTTTTCCATCATCGAGCACTGCTGTTTGATGGAACGTAAGAGTATGGACTTTGTTTGCTCTTCATCACATCTGACATTCTTACATCCGGACTCCGGGTTGTAACGTGCAGATGCACACAGAAAAGTTTTATTCTGCTTTTTGCCTTTCGTCATTTTATTGCCGCAGCATCCGCAGACAATGTAAGAGGATAAAACGCTTGCTTTGCCCTGAGACGGTGTTTTGACATTGCTTTTGATGACCGTTCGGGCTTGGTAGTAAGTCTCACGCGAAATGATAGCCTCATGAGTTTCGGGAATCACAATGCGCTCGGTTTCGGGGATTTGCTTTACGCGGTCGCTTCCGACCTTGACCACATGGGATTTGAATGGCTCAGTATCTCCCGTATAAATACGGTTGGTGAGAATGTTTCTGACCGATTCATAGGTCCAGAACGTCCTGGCTTTGTACTTACCTCTGACCGAAGCAAGATACATGGACGGTGTAGGAATTTCCGCATCATTCAAGTATCTGCAGATTTCGGTAATGGTTTTTCCGTTGCAGGCCATGTTGAAGATTTTCTTTACAACAAGAGCAGCTTCATCATCAACGATGATTGTGTTTTTCTTGGGACCTTTTTTGTACCCATACGGAGCTGTTCCGTAAACGAACTCTCCGCTCATCTTTTTCAGATCGACAGCACTTTTGATTTTCTTGGAGATATCTTGGCTGTACATCTGGTTGACGAGGTTTTTGATTGCGATGTGCAGACCAGCGGTAGATTCGCCGTAGTCTGCACTGTCATACCCATCATTGATGGAGATGAAACGAACGTCGTGTGCGGGAAAGACGAACTCCAGATAATGACCTGCCTCCAGAAAGTTTCTGGCAAAACGAGAAAGGTCTCTGACGATGATCGTTCCGACACGCCCCATTTCTACGAGCTGCATAATCTTCTTTATGCCCGGTCGTTCAAAATGAGTACCGGAATAACCATCATCGACAACTTCTTCAAAGTGCATCTGTAGATCGGCACGTTCTTGTCTGTACTGACGTATGCACGTTCTCTGCGAAGAAATACTTTGGCTTTCTTCCACTTTGCCGCTGGCAACGTCACCGTCTTCAAGGGACAGACGCATATACTCAAAGTTCAGCTTATTATCCGACATTCTCAAACACCTCCTTCTTTGACAGTATGGACGCAAAGTCTTTGTACGGGTCGCAGTAGTTCAGCACAACCTGGATTCTTTTATCACTGAAGATGTAAATCTTATCAATGACGAGATCCACAAGTTCTTTGCTCA
>JAFUPC010000010.1 GCA_017481495.1 Clostridia bacterium | reverse complement strand
GCACGCCCGGAATAACATTTCGGACAGGTACGAAATATTGTAAATGGTGCGAAAGGTTTACAAATCACGGGGAGCCTATCAGGATCCCCTACAAACGCAGAGAAGAGGATGCCCTGTCCCTTACGTTGACACCACCCCTCATTGACCACCCACGCCCCATCTGCATACAATATCAACAGGGCTGTGCAAACCACAGTTCCCCAAATCCATGACAGAAAGCAGATGAGACGATATGACAAACCGGACGATGAGCACATCCGGCACCTGCCGCCCGGCGGATGTTTGTCCGAGTGCGGTTCCCGAACCATACGGAGAAAATCAACCGCGCACCGGCATGATGTCCCGGGACAGAATGTACCGGATGGAAAACAATGGCGGAGGCAGTGGGGGTGACGGCGGCTGTTCCCTCTGCGGAAGACTCGACGGGTATCCGTTGGCGATGGCGTATGTGCCGATGCAGAGATTTGAAAATCTGTATTCCCCGGAGACGGCACTGTGCGCGGGAACGGTCTTTGCGGACCTTGATAAACCGTTCTGCGGGAAAGCGGTTTCCGACAGTGCATATCCGCGCAGACCGGCAAAGACCTGCGGTGCGGGAAACAGTTCCTGCGGATGCGGCACGGCAGGAGCAGGAATGAGCGAGAGAGGAGGGTATCGGTGATGACGGAAAACAGACAGAAGTCCTGCATGAAGACCGCCGCGGATTATGCGTATCCCTTTGCGCTGTGGGATCTGCGGCTGTACCTTGATACACACCCCGATGACAGGGAAGCGCTGGAAACCTTTTCGCAGATGTGCGCCGCATACCCGCAAGCGGGTGCGTGCCGTGCAGGGAACATGGGCATGAACGACAACTGCGGATGTGAGCGCTGGACGTGGATCGACGGCCCGTGGCCGTGGGAATACGATGCCAACCGCATTTCCGACACGGTGTACGGCGGCAGTCACAGAGGAAATTCTTCCGATACCGGAAATTCCTACCGCACAGGAAACGGCTCCTGTCACAGCGGCAGCCACAGCAGCAATAGCTGCTGCAGTGGGAACGGGAATGGAAACAGCCGGAACACATCTTATATGAGAGGGGGAAGATGACCGATGTTCTGTTATGAAAAACAGCTTCAGTACCCGGTACGGGTGAAAAACTGCAACCCGCGGCTCGCATCCATCATCATCACGCAGTACGGCGGGCCGGACGGAGAGCTCGGCGCCTCCCTGCGGTATCTGTCCCAGCGGTTTTCCATGCCTTACGACGATGCAAAGGGAACGCTGACCGACATTGGCGTTGAGGAGCTCGGACACCTGGAAATGATCGGCGCGCTCGTGCATCAGCTGACCCGCAATCTGACACCGGAACAGGTCAAGGCCGGCGGCTTCGATGCGTACTTCGTCGACCATACCACGGGCATTTATCCCCAGTCCGCCGGAGGAACGCCGTTCACCGCCGCCGCTTTGCAGTCCAAAGGAGACCCGATCACGGACCTGCATGAGAATATGGCGGCGGAAATGAAAGCCCGCACCACCTACGACAACATCCTCCGCCTGTCCGACGACCCGGATGTCAACGACGTCATCCGTTTCCTGCGGGCGCGGGACATTGTACACTATCAGCGCTTCGGGGAGCTTCTTTGCAGAACACAGGAGCGTTTGGATGAGAAGAATTTCTTTGCCGTGAATTCCGCGTTTGACAGGAAAGCAGACTGACCGCGATTCTATGCGGCGCGGTTATAAAATCCGGTCGGATTCGGTTCTGTCCGCTGCTGTCTGCCTGCGCTCCATGCGTTTCCAGTTGTAAAAACCGTACAGATCGTTGAAAAAGAACATCAGAAAGCAGAAGACCATCGACAGATACGCGGGCGCGGATGCGGCGGCGATGCTCCACAGGACGATGAGCACGATGTCGTTGGCGGCATAAGCGAGTGCATAATACGGACTGCGCATAAACGTCAGCGCGGATGCGAGGAAGCTGGTCGTGACGGAAACGGTGCTGACGGCAAGACTGGCGTTTCCCATCGCGCGCAGGATGAAGTAAAACAGCACCGTCACCAATGCCGTCAGAAGACAAAGTCCTGCCCACGCCCGCCCGCCGACGCGGGAAACGGCGACCTCCTTTGCGGCGGGATGAACGTCGGTATCTGACCTGTCTGCATCCGACCTTTCGACATCCGAGCCGTCTTCCGTATACGGATGCAGAAGCCATGAAATCACCGCCGCCATCGCCATCGGTGCCGTCATGCACAGATAGGTGATCATCTCCCCGAAGTACCGGAACCGATACGAAATGATGCCGTAAAACACCGCGAACACCACCGTCAGCACCTGCCCCGTCACCATCCCCTTGGCAACAAAGATCAGCGCCGTCACCCCGACAAGCGAAGCCGCCGCCGACAGCGGATCCATCCCACCGGCAGTGCCGTCTGCAGCAGTACCGCCGCTGACAGTGCCGACAATATTTCCGACGATCCCGCACCCGAGAATCACAGCGACTGACATCATCCACAGCCCCCGCTCAAAGCGGGAAAGCGCGGCAAACGGATTCTGTACCCGGAATTTCCTCTTGTTTTTCGTTATCATACGCCATCCTCCCCAAATAAAAACGGCACCCGCCCTCATACATCTTCTGAAAGATTCCGTCCCCGGAATCTCTGCGGACCTTACGATGTATGAAACGGATGCATGACATCGCACGGATGCCTTTTGCATCAGCGGACTGCCCGGTGGTAGTCTGCTTTTGTATATAGTATATCATATCCGGGCGGGATTGTCAAGGGGGATCTTTCAGTTGGTAGCATTACCGAATCCCTTACAGAAAAAAGGATACCCCATCGGGGTATCCCTCTTTATTCCTATCGGATGTAAGTTAAGAGCGCTTCTTGGAAAGAACAACGCCTGCTGCTGCTGCCATCAGAGCTGCTGCTGCAACGATACCTGCATCAGCGGTCGTGGGAGCGGTGGTTTCGGTGGTCTCGCCGTCAACTGCGACGTCGGGTTCGACAACTTCAACTTCTTCAACATAGGTGGGTTCACCGTTGATGGAGGTGATGGTGTACTTGAATGCGTCGGGATTGGAGTTTGCATAAGATGCGGAGACAACGAGGTAACCTTCATCGAAATCCAGATCGTATTCGGTGGGCATTTCAACACCGTTGACGGTCAGGACATAAGAAGAACCGGACTTGTTGACGGAAACGGTCAGAGTTTCGCCTTCAATGAGAGAAAGAGCGGCATCGTTGGTGCCGTTCTGCATAGAGAAATCGGTGGGACCGAATTCCTGGAAAGAGGGGGTATCGGAGCAGAAGCGGAGCAGGTTGGAGATACCGGGGTTGGAGGCGTAGTCGCCGACCTGGAACAGCTGGGGCTTGGACAGGAAGCAAACGGAGAACCAAGCATCTTCGCCGCCCTCCCAGTCCGGAACGACATCCATAAGGATATCAACGGTCAGACCGTCGAGGGCGAGGGGAGTGTTGTAAGCAACGCCGCCCCAGTTGACACCGTCAACATAGTAGCCGCCGTGGGTGACCTGAACGCCTGCGGGGGTGTTCTCGACCAGAACGGTCGCGTTGATGTCTTCGATGAGATAGCCGTTGCCTGCGGTCCAGTCTTCTGCACCGACAGCGGAAACGGAAACAGCTGCACAGCTTGCGAGAACTGCAGCTGCTGCGAGAGTAGAGATGATCTTCTTCATGAGAAAAATTCCTTTCCTTTTTATTAATTGGATCATATATGATCTTATACAACATTATAGCACAGAATTGTAACAAAACACGCAAGATACTGTGACTTTTTTGTTAACGACAAAAAGTACAGAATACAATATTTACAAAAAATTAAAACCCTGTTCCCGCCCATTATACGACCGTGTGGTAAAATAATATGAATATCCCGATAGGAGCGTTACAGGAGAGGAGCGGGGAACTTGTTCGGGTATGTCAGAGTGCAGGCGGACGACTTGCGGGTAAGGGAATATGCGTACTACCGCGCCGTATACTGCGGGACGTGCAGAAGCATGGAGAAAAATATTTCGCCCCTTTTGTCGTTTTCCCTGCGGTATGATTTTGTTTTGCTGGCGCTGGTGCGCATGGTGCTGTCGGACATCCGCGGGGAGATTGTGCCGCGGCGGTGCATGGCGAATCCCCTGCGGCGCCGCCCGATGATGGCGGACAATCCGGCACTGGCGTTTTCGGCGGAATGTGCGGCGATGCTGACGCATTTCGGCGTGCAGGACAACATCGCGGACGAGCGCGGCACAAAGCGCATTCTGTACCGGATGCTCTCGCCCGTGACCGCCGCTATGTACCAAAAAGCCCGCCGGGGCGACGATACCCTTTCCGCCCTTGATGAAACCGTCCGCGCCTCCTTATCCGCCCTTGCAGAATTGGAACACAGCGGCACATCCTCCCCCGATGCCGCGGCACAGCCGTTCGGCGACCTGCTCGGCGCCATGTTTGCGCACGGATACAACGGGAGTGCGCGCCGCATTGCCGAGGGGATCGGCATTCACACCGGACGCTTCATCTATCTCTGCGATGCCGCGGACGATGCACCGGCAGACGAGAAAAGCGGTTCCTACAATCCCTTTGTGTACGCGGCGAAAGAAGAACATCTCACCGTCACGGACTACCTGAAACTGTACCGGGAACGCATCGAAACCGCATTGAACATGGAATGTACGGCGGCATACCGCGCATTTGCGCTGTGCGACACGGCGGACACACATCCCGCGTCCCCGTGCATTGAAAATATTTTCCTTGACGGAATGCCCGCGGCGGCAAAGCACGTGCTTGATATGCCGGGTGTGCCGTTATCCAAAAAAGATCCATCCAAACAATAAAAACAAAGGAACCATTATCCATGACAGATCCGTATAAGGTTCTCGGCGTATCCAGAGATGCGACCGACGAGGACGTAAAAAAAGCATACCGCAATCTCGCGCGAAAATATCACCCCGACAACTATTCCGGCAGTGATCTTGCCGACCTTGCGGGCGAGAAGATGAAAGAGATCAACGAAGCCTACGACCAGATCCAGAAAGAACGCTCCGGAAAAGGGAACGCCGGAAACGGAAGTACCGGATACGGTAGTACCTACGGCGGTTACAATGCCGGCACCGGTTACACCGGCGGCAATTCTGCGGGTGGAAATTATTCCGGCGGCGCGGCGACCCTCGGACGTGCGCGGTCTCTCATCAACGCGGGACGGTATTCCGAAGCGGGGATCGTCCTTGACAGCATTGCCCAGAGTGCGCGGAACGCAGAATGGAATTATCTCAAAGGCTGTGTGCTTCTCCAGCGCGGCTGGTACTACGATGCGCAGAAGTATTTTGAGGTCGCTTGCTATATGGAACCCGGCAACGCGGAATATCAGGCGGCGCTTGCGAGCATCCGCAATTCCGCCGGTCAGTATGGCAAAACCTACCAGCAGACCCAGAACTGCTCCGCCTGCGATCTGTGTACCGGACTTGCGTGCGCGGACTGCCTGTGTGAGTGCTGCGGAGGAGACCTGATCCGGTGTTGTTGAGGTAGTTTTTTAGAGAACAGAGAAGAGAGATCGAAACATACCTGTCCTGAAAAGGGGGGTATGTTTTTTGTTTTTGGATTTGTTTTGCAAGAATGCGTGCGAACTTTTTCGCTTTCGTCCTTGCCAAAACAATTTTCCGATTTACGGGAGCATGGTTTCACAAAGCGAAACCTTTGAGGCATCCCCTACAAAATTGTCGAATTGCATTGCATAATACAATACCGACATCATCGCCCGAAAATTTCCTGCACAACCTCCTCGCAAAAAAAATTTCATCCGCGTAATCCGCCCCGCGCATCTATTTCCCATAATTTCCCTTTATCACAAAACAGAACTCCTGTCCCATCGTCTGTGTTCCCCGGAAAAGTGCATCCGGAATCCGGCAGGATTCTTTTCGGTGGTGTGGTATAATATTGGCACAGCAACGGAGAGGGGTCTCCGATGGAAACAGATATGTTCGATAACCTGTCACCGTCTATTGGAAGCAGTGCATACCTGATAGGTATGATCCCGGTCAGAGGGGGATATCGAACAAATCTAATAAAAAAGTGAGGATGTTGAACATGGAAAACAGAAGAACGGCAGACACAGGGGCAGGAGCAAGAATGGGCGCGGGAAAAGAAACGGGGAAACGGGCGGCGCAGACGCAGGCACGCAGAAAAACGCTTTCACGCGAAACGGTTTCGCTCATCCGGCGCATCGGGCGGTGGGCAATTGCATTCATTCTGACGGCGGTATTGTCGGGGGCGGTGCTTGCATATGAGGTACAGCCGCTGGGAATCGCGTTTCTGTGCGCGGCGGGGGCGGAACTGATACCGTTTGCGACGGCGGGGGCAGGAATGTTGGTCTCCGTGCTCGGCGGCGCATATGGGGAACGCGGCGGACTGTATCTCGGCGCGTTTCTGCTGGCGGTGGGAATCCGGTACGCGGCCGGGCGGTTTCTGTGCAGTGTGTCCGACACTCCAAGTACACATAAGAGATCCGGCGGGTTCGGCATTGCCAAAGGACACGGAAAACGGTATCTGTACGCGGAGGATGCCGATGTATGGGAGGGGGAGGATGAAATGAAAGTGGGGGAAGCGGACATCTCACCGGGACACGGATTTACATCCGGCGGGACGGTTTCCGGTGAAAATTTCCCCGCATGGGCGGCAACTCTGATGCGCATCAGAACATTCCTGTTTCCGGACGGTGTGTTTGCGCAGACGACGGGGGTCTGTGTCGGGATCTCGGTGCTGGCGGCGTGTCCGGTGGCGGTGGGCTTTCTGCTCGGGACGGCGGAGACCGTGCGCGGCATCTGTGCGGCGGGGTTCGTTTTGTGCAGTGTTCCCATATTCACATGGCTGTTCTGCGGACTTGGGCGGCGCGGTACGTTTCCGGCACACAGAGAGGGTGCGGTCGGCGCGCTGTGTTATGCCCTGACCGCATCTGCGGGCGGCGGAATGCTCCTCGGATTTTCGGTAAAACTCTTACTTGCGCAGGCGATCACATTATACATATCGAAAAAGAACGGGTATCTGCGCGGCGGGCTGTGCGGACTGTTGTGCGGATTTGCGTGTGATGCGCTGTATGCGCCGGCGTATGCGCTCATTGGTGCGGTGTCGGGACTGTTGTTTTCCATCCATGCGGCGCCGGCGGTCATTCTGTCCTGTCTTGCAGGGGCGGCATATGCCGTTTATGTCGGGGAATTTGCGGCGATCCGTTCCGTCATCCCGGAAATGGTCGCGGTGTCCGCCGCCGCGTATCCGCTCATCCGGTATCTGCCGGAAACTTTGCAGAAGACGGGAGCATTGGGTTGGCTGAAAGAAAACGGCTTTCTTTCCCGTCCCGGAAACGGGAATTGTACCGGGGGCGCGGGTACGGAAGCACAGTCATCGGAGGATGCCGTCATGCAGTCTGACAGCATCACCCCGGAACAGCTCGGGATTCCGGGACTTGCGGAGCAGCTGGATGCGCTGTCGGGTATCCTGAGCGGACTGTCGGCGACGTTTGACCACCTGTCCGAACGGCAGAAAAAGCCGGGACTGTACGAGATCCGCCAGATGTGCGAGAGCACCGCCGACCGCTACTGTCTTTCCTGCGAAAAACACGACCTCTGCTGGGAAGAAGAATTTTCCTCCACCGCGGATGCGATGGGACGGATCACACTGTGCATTCACCGAAAGGGACGGGCGGATGCCGCGGCGGCAGAAGCATTTGCGCCCCTTGACCGGCGGTGTCCGTCGCTTCCGAAGATGCTTTCCGCGATGAACGATGCGGCGGCATCGCTCTGTGAGGAGAAGATCACAAAAGACAAAACCGGCGTTGCGGCGGAGGACTACGACGGCATGGCAAAGCTTCTGCGGGCATCTGCGGAGGAAGCGGCACGCGCAGGAATACGCGATCCCGCACTTTCCGGACGGCTCGGCCGCGCCATGCACCGGATGGGATTCCATGCGCGTGATGTTTCGGTATATGGCGCACGGCGGCGGACGGTCATCGCTCGCGGGGTCGATCTCGGTCAGGGAATGCGGGACGGCGGACTGATTGCGGGCGGTATGGGCGGTGAGAACGGTGTTACTTATGAGAATGGGGAACTCTTGCTTGGTACGGAGGAGCTGCGTGAGGCGTTTTCCGCGCTGTCCGGGGTGAAATACCGTTCGCCGGAGTACAGCGTTTCGGCGGGCGGCAGGGAAATCGTCATGACAATGCACGCCTGCCCGAAGGTCGCGGTGAAAAGCGGATGCTGGGGCGAAAAAAAGGCGGGGGAGGAGATCACGGGAGACGTGATGACACTGTTTGCCAACCGCGCGGATTACTTTTACGCGCTTCTCTGTGACGGCATGGGAAGCGGACGGGAAGCATCCGTCACGGCGCAGATCTCCGCATTGTTCCTGGAAAAACTGCTCTCCGTCTCCTGTGCCGGCGGCGCGGCGCTGAATCTGCTCAACAGCTATCTGCGTTCCCGCGCGGGGGAATGCTCCGCCACCGTCGATCTGTGTGAGATTGACATGATCACAGGAGAAGCGCGCTTCCTCAAATGCGGCGCGGCGGCAACGTATCTTCTGCGCGGAGACAGTATGTTCCGCATCGCATCCCAGACCATGCCGCTCGGCATTCTGCGGGAGGTCACGGCAGAGGAAACGTCGTTCCCGCTCTGCAGCGGAGATACGCTTCTGTTCTTCTCCGACGGTGTCTGCGGCGAGTGCGAGGACGCTTCCTGGATCTCCGCAGCCCTTGCGCGTGCAAAGGAGGATTATGCCCGCGCTTATGCGCTTGGAAAACGCCGCCATTCCGCACGACGGGAAGCTGCTTGCGCAGCAGTACAGAAAGAGGATGCCATACCGGATCCGGCACAGACGGAAAATGTGCAGGCAGAAGCGGCAGGTGCCGAATCGCAACCCGGAGCAGAAGCGCAGAAGCTTCTGGCACCGCTGGATTTTTACGCAAAAGCACTTGGCGAGACCGCCAAGGCACGCATCGGGCGGCAGGATGATATGACGGTGATTGTGATGGAGGTGGAGGTGGAGGAGTGAAGAGGAGAAAGTTGTATAATAGAAGTGGACAGATCGGAAGCACATATATCCGCTGTATGTCTGATGCTGTAAAAATTTCTTGAAAAACAAAAAATCCGAACCCGTCTCCTCGTGGAAGCTTTGGTTCGGATTATTGTTATCTGGTGCCGGAAACCGGGCTCGAACCGGTACGAGGTGTTGGCCTCACGGGATTTTAAGTCCCGGGCGTCTACCGATTTCGCCATTCCGGCATATAAACTGTAATCGAATCACAGTTTATATTAATATTTTACCACACAGTAAGAGATTTGTCAAGGGGAGAGAATCAAAAATTCAGAAATCAGTCAAAATAATCTCCCACCGGCGCCAATGCGTTATACTCCTTGCGCACCCGCAGGACAATGCTTCCGTCGGGATTCTCGGTCTCCGCGTCGATCTGGTACCGGGTGTGTGCGCGGTCGAGCGCGGCTTTGTAGCGAGCGACCTCCTCGCGGTTCAGTTCAAGGCAATGTTCCCGCGAGAAGCCGGAGCCCTCTTTCTGCGAAAATACGAGTGTCTGCCGGATGCAGGCAGCTTTGATGCGTTTCATGTTGTACCATCCTTTCCTTTCATATAAATATTATACCATAAATCCGGGTTTTTTTCAAAGGGCGGAATACACGAAAATCGGCATACCGGTTTTTGTGAAAAATTCCGGGGAAAATTGCGGCAATTTTCGGAGAAATTTGCGTTTACGCATTGACATTGCAGCAAAAATATGTTATCATTTCAAGTGAAGAAAATTTCGTTTCACAGAAAGGAATCCATTATGAAATTAAGAGCACCCGCATACCCGCTTGTTACCGTTGACCCGTACTTTTCTCTGTGGTCGATGGGCGACAAACTGAACGAGACCACGGTCTGCCACTGGACCGGAAAGCCGAACACGGTTCTCGGCACCGTCACTGTGGACGGCGAAGAAAAGCTGTTCATGGGCAGCTGTGAGATGCCGAAGATGGAGCAGGTCTCCGTGGAGGTCGATCAGTTCTCGACGACCTATCTGTTCACGGACGGAAAGATCGAGCTGGTCGCGCGTTTCACCTCCCCCTTGATTGCCGATGACATCAAAACGCTGTCCCGTCCTGTCAGCTATCTTGCGCTGACCTACTGGCCCTGCGACGGCGGGGAGCATACCGTCACGGCAACGGTCTCTGCCTCCGAAGAGCTGGTCATGAATCTGAAGGGCGACGACACCGTGGAATGCGAAACCGTCTCCGCCCGCGGCATCCCGTGCGCGAAGATGGGCAAAACGGAGCAGAAGATCCTGAATCGCTCCGGCGACGATCTGCGCATCGAGTGGGGATACTTCTATCTCGGCGTTCCCGGCGGGGAAGTCTCGTCCTCCCGCTGTGAAAAAGCAGAGATGACCTTTGTCTCGGGCAAAGCCGCGCTGACAGCCGAGGAGACCCAGCTGTTCTTATTTGCTTACGACGACGTGGAATCCCTTGAATACTTCGGCGAACACGTCAAGTCCGTCTGGAATGCCGACGGCACGACGATCCTCGATGCCATTTCCGATGCAGCGGAAGAATATGAAATTCTGCTTGCGACCTGCGATGCGATGGCGGAAGCGCTGTATCTCGATGCGGTCCGTGCGGGCGGTGTCAAGTACGCCGAAATGCTCTCCCTTGCGTACCGTCAGGTCGTGGCGGCACACAAATGCGCTCTGGACGGCGACGGCAATCTGATCTTCATTTCCAAGGAATGCTTTTCCAACGGCTGTGCCGCAACGGTGGACGTCTCCTATCCGTCCATTCCGATGTTCCTTTATTATAATCCCGAATTTGTCAAAGGCATGATGCGCCCGATTTTCAAGTATGCGGAAAGCGAAGCATGGCCGTTTGACTTTGCGCCGCACGATGCGGGACAGTATCCGCTCGTCAACGGTCAGGTCTACGGCGCGAACAAGATCGACTCCCAGATGCCCGTCGAGGAATGTGGCAATATGCTGGTCATGGTCACGACGACCGCGATCGCAGAAGACGATGCTTCCTTTGCCGCCGCGCACTGGGATACGCTGACCGAATGGGTCAAGTACTTGATCGAATACGGCGAAGACCCCGCAAACCAGCTCTGCACCGACGACTTTGCCGGTCATCTTGCGCACAACTGCAACCTGTCCATCAAGGCGGTCATGGGCGTTGCGTGCTACGGTATTCTCTGCCGGATGCTCGGCCATGAGACGGAAGCCGTTTCCCATCTTGATACCGCAAAGAAGATGGCGCGCTCCTGGGCAGACCGCGCGGCAAACGGTGACGGCAGCTACAAACTCGCCTTTGACCGTCCCGGCACGTTCTCGATGAAGTACAACGCCGTCTGGGACAAGCTCTTCGGCACGAACATCTTCCCCGTGGAAGTGCTTCAGAGCGAGGTCTCGACGAACTTCGCACGCTTCAATGCCTACGGTATGCCGCTTGACAACCGTGCAAAGTACACCAAATCCGACTGGCTCGTCTGGACGGCGACCCTGCTCCGCGATGAGGCGGACTTTGAACGCTACATTGAACCGCTGTGGAACGCCTACAACTCCACAAACGACCGTGTCCCGATGACCGACTGGTACGACACCGTCACCGCTCAGCACTACCACTTCCAGAACCGCACCGTCAACGGCGGTCTGTTCATCAAGCTGCTGGAACAGTCCGGGATTATGAGAGTATAAGAAGGAGGATAAACTACCATGATGATCCGACAGGCGGCATTTGCCGGAAACAAAAACAACCCTATGCTGAAAGGCGGTCTTCACTGCCACACGACCCGTTCCGACGGACACGGCACACCGGAGGAGGTCATCCGTCTGCACAAGGAAAACGGCTACGACTTCCTTGCACTGACCGACCACCGCTTCTATAACTACACCAATTTCGCGCCCGAAACGGGCATCACCATCGTTCCCGGTATGGAGTACGACGGCGGCGGCTTCCCCACCGTTGCGGACAATGACGGACTGCTCACACAGGCGTTTGACTCCACCGGCTTCCGCTGCTTCCACACCGTGTGCATCGGCCCGGAAAAGGAAAACGGCAACGCATACGAGCAGGATCAGCGTTTTGATTCCGCGCGTGTCAAGAGCCAGGAGGAATACCAGCCGTATCTTGACAAGCTGCACGCCGACGGTCAGATGACCATCTACTGCCATCCCGAATGGTCGTCCACGCCCGCGCGGTATTTCTCCAAGCTGAAAGGCAACTTCGCCATGGAGATCTGGAACTCCGGCTGTGCCATCGAGGACGATATGGACACCGATGCCGCATACTGGGACGAACTGCTCGGACAGGGTGTCCGCATCAACGGTGTTGCGACCGACGACGGTCACGCCATGTACCACCACTGCAAGGGCTGGGTAAGGGTGAACGCAAAGGACAACACCGTGTCCTCCATTCTCGCGGCACTGAACGAAGGAAAATTCTACTCCTCCTGCGGCCCGGAAATTTACGATTTCTATTTTGAAGACGGTAAGTTCGTCGTCGAATGCTCCGATGCCCAGAAGATCCGTCTCCACGCCGACAAGCATCCGACCCGCATCGCGCGCTCCACCACCGGTGGAGGTGCGGACGGCAATCTCACCCGCGCGGAATTCAACGTCGGAAACGGCTACTCCTATGCGCGTGTCACCGTCATCGACAAAGAAGGTCGTCATGCGTGGACAAATCCCATCTATTTGAAGTAATTTTTGAGGTAATTCCAAATGAATTCTTATCTTTTCGATAAACTCCCCGACGGCAGAGACGTGATTGCCTACGAGATCGGCAATGACACCGTCCGGGCGACCATTCTCAATTACGGCGGTATCATCCAGAAGCTGCTTTACAAAGGAATTGACATTATCGGCGGCTACGACAAGGTCGAGGGGTATCTTGTCAGCGACGGCTACCAGGGCGCGCTCATCGGCAGATATGCCAACCGCATCCGCGATGCGAAGTTTACCTTGAACGGCGTGGAATATCAGCTTGCCGCAAACGAATCCGCAAGAAACAACCATCTGCACGGCGGCATGGTCGGTTATGACAAGAAGATCTGGGATGTCGCGCCGAAGACCGACTGCGACGGCGAACATCTCGTTCTGACCCTTGTCGACCCCGACGGAAACGAAAATTATCCCGGCACGGTCAACGTCAAAGTCACCTATTCCGTGTGCGGGGAGAATTTCTCCATTCACTACGAAGCGGTTTCCGACAAGGACACCCCGTTCAACATGACGAACCATGCGTACCTGAACATGAACGGCATCGCGGGCGGCACGATTTACGACCAGACTTTGCAAGTCAACGCGGACTTTATGTCGTCGGTCGATGACAAGCTGATTCCCGTTGCAAAGGTTCCGGTCGACGGCACGCCGTTTGACTTCCGCACACCGAAGCTGCTGTCCGAAGAGCTGATGCACTGCGACGACGAGCAGATGAAGAAGGGCGAGGGTCTTGACCACAACCTCTACATCACAACAAAGGAAGCCACCCTCTGGCAGGGCAAAAAGCTTGCCAAAGCGGCAGTGTTCGCCGGCAAGCTGGGCGCGCTCACCCTCTACACCGACACCCCGTGCGTGCAGTTCTACGCCGGCAACTTCATGGACGGTGACTACCCGTTCAAGGGCGGTCTCAACCGCGAAAAGAACGGCGCACTGTGCCTGGAAACCCAGTTTGCACCCGATGGCCCCAACAGAGGAGAAGCCATTCTCCGCGCCGGAGAAAAGTACGATTATACGGCACTGTTCCGGTTTGAATGAAAAAGATGATGAAACGATTATTGAAACGAACACTTCTCCTCCTGACTGCCTTTCTGCTCTTTGCCGGCATGACCGGATGCAGTGGGGATGCTGCTGTCGGGGAGGAAACGGGAACCCATCCTGTGGATTCCGTGCTTGAAGAAGATACGACTGCGGAGACGGAACCGGTAATTCCGCTTCTGCCGACCGCGGTGCCGACGGCGGAGCAGATCGAAAACCATGAAAAGATTCTGCTCTGGCCCGAAGACAACATTCCGTATCTCATCGAGGACGACGAAAAGGGGCTTATGCCAACCATCCGCGCGTATCTCTGTGAGGGTGCGGATGCGGCGGTCGTCATTTTCCCCGGCGGCGGATATTTCCAGCTGTCGGATGAAAGCGAGGGTGTCGCCGTTGCCGAGGCGTACAACGCGGAGGGCTTTTCCGCCTTTGTCGTCAATTACCGCTACGAGCCTTACGACGGCAGGGCAACGCTTGCCGATGGGACACGGGCGATCCAATATGTACGGTATTTTGCCGACACATTCGGTATTGCTCCCGATAAGATCGCCGTCTGCGGCTTCTCCGCCGGCGGACATCTGGCTGTGATGACTGCCCAGCATCCCGCCGAAAACATCGTCGGGGACGAGGCGGGCGCGGTACGCTCCGCGCCGGATGCGTGCATTCTTGCTTACCCCGTCACAACGCTTGGCGACGGCACTTATGAAACGATGCCGCGCATCTTCCTTGCGGACAACCGAGACAACGCCGACGAAATTGCGAAATATTCCTATCCCTATAACCTTGCGGCGATGCCGTCTACGTTTGTATTCTATTCCGACCTTGATACAACGGTCGATTTTGAGAAAAATTCGATTGCTCTCTACAAGGCCATGACGGATGCGGGTCTCGATGCCGAAATCAAAGCCTACACCGATGCGCCGCACGGCGTGGGTCTGGGAACGCAGTATGATGCATTTTCCGGATGGCTTGGGGATTCGGTCACGTTTTTACGTGCGCACGGTTATTGAGGAAAACACCATCATGAACAACACCCTTTTTTCCGCCGCGAAAGCGGTATTTTACCCATTGACCCCAGAGGAGGAGAACGCGGTTCTTGCATCCGGGGTCTGCCATTTCGGATTTTATACGGAACTGAAGACACCGGAGAACCTCACCGCACCCGTCGTGATGCGCATCGCGGCGCGGAGTATGTACCGGCTGTATGTCAACGGGAAGATCGTGGCGCATGGCCCGGCACGGACGGCGCATGGGTACTGCCGTGTGGATACTCCGGACATCACGGCGTTCCTTCATTTTAATGGAAATGTGAACCACATCGCCGTTGAAGTCATGACCTACGGCCCGGATTACGCCGGCTACAATCAGTATGCAAACGACATTCCGCTGGAAAGCGGTCTTCTGACGGCGGAAATTACCGTTGGGGACGACGTCTTTTGCGCCACGGGTACGGAGAGATCCGACTGGCGGGTCTGCCGGCTTTCTGCCCGTGTGCCGTCGGCGGAACGCATTTCCCACTGCCGTGCGTGCGTGGAGATCTACCATCTGGACGACGAATATCACCTGTGGCGCACGGGAGAAGGGGAAGAGGGGGACATTCCGTTTGTTCCCGCCGTGTGTCTGCCCGGGGAAGCGGTACCGCAGTATCTTGTCCGCCGCGCGCCGATGCCGACCCTTGACCGTACCGATTACCGCGATCTTCTCGCCTATGACACCTGCCGCATTGACGACACACTGCCTCGGGGTGAATTGTTCTTTGAAAAAAATTCCCCGCACTACCACGCCTTGCCCGAGCATCCGACCGCTGACTGCCGGAGAACCGTTTCCGACCCGTCGCGCGGCATCCGCGCTGAGAAGACCGATGCGGGATTTTGCTTCTCCCCTGTCGGGGGTGCGGGAGGCGATTTCTGCGCCATGTGGGACGGCGGCGAAAACCGTGTCGGATTCGTCGGTCTGACCGTGGAATGCGAGCGGGCGGGCATCATCGACCTTGTGCGCACGGAGCTTCTGACGCCGGACGGAGAGATCAATTATGCCCACAACACCGTCATCCGCCTGTATGTTCCAAAAGGGGAAACGCAGTTTGTTTCGATGGAGCCGGGGCTTGCGCGTTACGTCAAGCTCATGTTCCGCGGAACGGGTGCCGTTACCGTAAAAGAACTGTATCTTCTGGACGATGCGTATCCCGCGCAGGAGCGGCACCGCACGACGTTTCTGTGCAGTGACGAGAACGTCAACCGTCTCTATGCGGCGGCAGAGCGGACGCTCATCCTCAACACGCTTGATATTTTCATGGACTGTCCCGACCGTGAGCGCGGCGGCTGGCTCTGCGACTCCCTCTGGACGGGACGGGCGGCATCGCTTCTGCTGTCCGACGACCGTGTGGAGCGAGATTTTCTGGAGAATTTTCTTCTGACCCCGCCCGAGGAGATGTTCCGCGCGTTTTTCCCGGAGGTCTATCCCGCGCACAAATCCGCCGAAGGCTACAAAAACAGTCCCGGCATCACCACTTGGTCGTTCTGGCTGATGTGTGAACTGTGCGAATATATCCGCCGCACGGGGGACACGGTGCTCCGTGATTCTGCCCGCGCCCGTGTCACGGCATTCGTTTGCGGGGCGGAGTCCTTTGTCGGCAGCAGCGGACTGCTTGAACATCTGCCCGGTATCTTCATCGACTGGTCGATGTCCAACCGCGCGGAAAATACCTCTCCCATCTCCGTTGCGGCAAACGCGCTGTTTGCGTATATGATGGAAAATCTCGGCGAAACGTTCAGGGTCTCCGAATGGCTTGAAACGGGCAAAACGGTGCGGACGATCCTGCGCCGCGCGATCCTCTGCGGCATGGACACCGCAGACCTTTCTGCCATTCCCGATGCGCTCGGTATCCGTGAGGACGGAAGTCTTTTGGGCAAAGGCGTGACCACGGAAGCGGCGACGTATACATCCTTGTGGTGCGGGCTGTTCACAGCCAAAGAATCCCCCCGCCTTGCCCGTACCGTGCGCGATGCGATGGGGCCTGCGCCCATCCGTCCCAAGGACCCGATGGTCGGCGCAAGTCAGCTTTTCATCGGTCTGTGCATCCGCCTGGATATGCTCTGCCGGCAGGAGTTTTTCGGCAAAATGTACGACGATATGCTTGCCCTCTATCTCCCGCAGCTGAAAGAGGGGCCCGGTACCCTGTGGGAAAACGAATCCCCCGACGTCACCACCACCTCCCGCTGTCACGGCTTCACCGCCCACGCCGGTGTGCATCTCGTGCGGGACATTCTGGGTCTGGGCATTCCCATGCACGCCCCCGACGGCACGAAAACCCCCGTCCTTGAGATCGCGCCGCACCTCTCGGGTCTTCGCTATGCCAAAGGCACCCGCGAAACGCCGCACGGCACCGTCTCCGTCGCCTGGAATTATGACGGCGACTCGTTCACCCTGCGTGTCACTTCCCCCCGTGCGTATGAAATACGCACCGTCCTCCCCCGGGAGGTGAGGATACTGGATCCCGACCGGGTGACAGTCAGCATTCAGCAGTATTGAGGTTTTCTTTTGCACCGCAAGCGGTGCGCCGCCGTAAGTGACCGATTCGCACGACAAACCTTCCCTCTTGGGAGAAGATGCTTTGCATCTTCTGGGGACACGCGAAGCGGTGGATGAGGTAAACTTTATAAATCTCTCGCACCACTGTCGGCACTCCGGCACTAACACCCGCCATCCGCTTCTCCACGCCGCAGAAATTATAAATCGTCAAGCCCCTCGCGATTCCGGTATTTTGTAAAAGACAAAACTTCCCGCGCCCTCAAAGGGCTACAGGGAAGCAATACTCTTCACTTCGGTTTGATGAAAAATATAAAACGGATTCACACATACCCTTTCGGCGGCGTGGATCCGTTTTGTTATACGATTTCAGATCTTATACCGGAACACTGCATTCATAAAGATGCTCCGGTGCAATATCAATGTCGTCATCCCAGATGACAGTTCCGCATTCTGCTTTGGCGGTGGAAAAGAAAGCAGGGTTTTTCAGTTTCTGATACAGATTTTTTTCCAGAAGCGGTCTGGCATTGTAAACACGGGTCTCGCCGCAGGCAAATGTCAGGAGAAGTGTATAATCCTCTCTCGGAATGACACCTGAAACGCCCCATACGGGCGTTTTCATCATATACCTTCGTTCAATGGAGCGGGTATTTAGTGCCCCTCAAACCAATTCTCCCCCGCCTGCACATCGACGGTCAGAGGAACGGACAGCGAAACCGTATTCTCCATGACCCGCCGGAGGAGTGCCATGACTTCCTCTTTGCAGTCGCGGTGACACTCGACGATCAGCTCGTCGTGAACCTGCAAAATCAGGTGCGCATCGAGACCGGATGCGGACAGCTCGGCCTCCAGCTTTACCATCGCGGCTTTGATGATGTCGGCGGCAGAGCCTTGGATGGGGCTGTTCATTGCCACGCGCTCACCGAACGCGATGAGCATCTTCTTTGTGGCGGTCAGCTCGGGAATATAGCGGCGGCGGCCGTACAGCGTGGTGACGTAGCCGTCGGACTTGGCGGTCTTTACGATGTCATGAAGATACGCGGAAACCTTCGGGTACGTCTTCATATACCCAGCGATATAGTCGGCGGCCTGTTTTTTGGTGACACCGATGTCCATGGCAAGGGAATAGTCGCCGATGCCGTAGACGATGCCGAAATTGACGGCTTTCGCGCGCTTGCGCATTTCCGGTGTGACACAGGACAGCGGAACGCCGAAGACCTGGGAAGCGGTGACGGCGTGGATGTCCGTACCGTCGATGAATGCCTGTGTCATCGTCTCGTCCCCGGAGATGGCGGCGAGCAGGCGCAGCTCGATCTGCGAATAGTCCGCATCGACCAGGACATAATTTTCATCCTTTGCGACGAAATACCGGCGCAGCTGCCGTCCCAGCTCCGTGCGGATGGGAATGTTCTGCAGATTCGGTTCGGTCGAGGACAGCCGTCCCGTCGCCGTCACCGCCTGATTGAAGCAGGAATGGATGCGCCCGTCCGCACCGGCGACCTTGACAAGACCGTCGGTATAGGTCGATTTCAGCTTGGAGACCTGACGGTATTCGAGAATGTCGTCGATGATGGGGTGATAGGGGCGCAGTTTTTCCAGTACCTCCGCACTCGTCGAACGCTTGGAGGACGGGCACGGCAGGCAGAGCCGGTCGAACAGCACCTCTGCCAATTGCTTCGGCGAATTGACATTGAAGACCACGCCCGCCGCGTTGTAAATGTTCTCCATATACTGCTCGCACATCTGACCGAGTGCCTCCCCACACGCAACGAGACCCGCGACATCGACCTTGAAGCCGCGCACCTCCATGCGGAAAAGCACCTTTGCCAGCGGCAGCTCCACCTCATAGTAAAGTTTCTCCATGCCGTCGCCCGTAATGCGTTCCCCGAGCACCGGATACAGTCTTGCCGTAACCGCGCAACGGGCGGAAACGCGCCGGTCTTCGTCTTCACCGGCATCCGGGATGACAGTGCCGAGATATTGCACGGCAAGCTTTTCGGGGGAATAATCGCTCTCGCCGGGATTTAAGACATATCCCGCAAGCATCGTGTCAAAGGCGGCGGTGATCTCGGGCAGTCCGGCATTGTGGAGCGCGTGATACAGGGTCTTTGCATCGTCCGTGACGAGCTTGTGTCCCGCAAGGAACGCGGTGAGGGTCGGGTCATCCGCTTTCAGGGGCGTGCGGAGAACCGTGTTCCCGTCGGAAAGGTACAGATTTTCCTCGGAAACTGCGGCGGCATATACAGTATCAGACTGTCCCGACAACGCCGACAATTCCGCCGGGGTGATCTCGCGGGAAGCGGTGGGGATCGGTGCGGCGGAAGCGGTATCTGTATCCGTACCGGGATCCGTGTTGTCCGCTGGTGGAACGGGACACGCCGGCTGTCCCTCCTCTCCGCAGTCGAGGTTCATGCGGCGGATGAGCGCGGCAAATTCGAGTTTCACGAACAGGGAACGCAGGGCGGGGCGGTCCTCCTTTTCCGTCATGGACGGGAGCGCGGAAAACGGTGTGTCGAGCGGTGCATCGCACACAATCTTTGCAAGCATCCGGGAGAAAAAGGCGTTCTCGCGGTCGGCGGTCAGCTTTGCCTTTATGCCCTTGGCGATGTTTTTTTCTTCCAGATTGTCATACAGCGCATCAAGGTCGTGATATTCGGAGATGAGCTTCAACGCGGTCTTCTCGCCGACCCCGGCAACGCCCGGAATGTTGTCCGAAGAATCCCCCATCAGTGCCTTGACATCAACAAACTGCTCCGGCATCACGCCGTATTCTTCGACGAAACGCGCGCGGTCGAACGGAATCGTGTCCTTGTTGGTCGCAAGCAGGACGGTCGTACGGTCGCCGATGAGCTGAAGCGCATCGCGGTCGCCCGTGAGCAGATATGACTGCCATCCCAACCCGGCGGCCGAGGCCGACAGCGTTCCCAGAATGTCGTCCGCCTCATATCCCGGCTGTTCCACGACGGTAAAGCCCATCGCGGATGCGCAGTCCTTTGCATATGGGAACTGCATCCGCAGCTCGTCCGGGGATGCGTGCCGCCCCGCCTTGTATTCCGCATACGCCTTGTGGCGGAACGTCGGTTCCTTGCGGTCAAACGCGATGACAGCGACATCCGGCTTCACCGCTTCGATCTGTTTTGATAAAATCGTGATCATGCCGTAAACGGCATTTGTGTGAATGCCCTCCTTCGTCGTCAGCGGCCGGATACCGTAATACGCACGGTTCAGAATGCTGTTGCCGTCAACGACCAGTAAGGTTTTGGTTTGTTGTTCCATTTTATAATCTTCCTTTTTATGCGGTCAGTGTAAGGATTGAGATACATTGGGGGGTGTAGTATATTGTTTCAGTGAAACTATACATTGGCGAGAATGCGAACCGTCCAACCCGCATTCCCGCCGCAAGGAGCGCCGCTCCCCGTTTTCGGATTTCCGTTACCCTTATTATACCATAAAAATATGAAAAAAACAACGCAAAACGCGCAAAAGACTTGATTTCGGCACGATTTTCCTGTATAATATAGAAAAGCAATCAGAAAACAGAGAGGATTTCCGCATATGGACGACAAGGAACAGAACAGAATACCGACAGAGGGGGAGCGGCAGAATGTGCGCCGCCGCCGTGCTGTCCGTCATGTGGAGATGGGAACGGGAACAGGAGCGGCAAAAAGTGCCGGGGCAGATGCGGAATGTCATGCCGTCGAATTTCCTCAGCTGCGCACCACCGAAAGCGAAGACCTTCGCCGCGCAGAACAGCCGGAGCAGGAATCTGTACTCCCACAGGAATCCGTGTTCCCGCCGGAAGAAGAATTTGCGTTATTGTCAGCGGAGGAGGAAACCGGGATACCCGCGCCGGATGATACGGAACCTGTCATAACGGAATCGCCCGCGCCGGAACTGTCTCCCGCAGAACAAAGCAACACCGAAACCTTTGACGCCGTGTTCCATGTTGGAAAAAGAAAAAACAAAAACACCGCAGGCCGCCGCGCGGCTATATTGGCGGGCATCCTCATCGCCGCCGCACTCGGTGTGTGCGGATACCGGTATCTTACTGCATCGCAGGAAACGCTTGCCGTTGGAGCAGAATCCGGGAAGGAACTCTCCGGGGAAGAAGACCCGCACGCCGGGATGTGTATGGGATATACCGTTCTGGACGGGGACGGAAACGCGGTACTGTATGCGGCATCCGAGGCGGAAATTCTGTCCGCGTGGGACACGGCGGAGGAGATCCTGCTTGCAAGATATGCCGCATCGGACGTTCTGCCCGCGGATGCGGACATTGTGCTCACGGGAAATTATACGCTGTCAGCGGGATGGGTGGAAACGTCGCTTCTGTCCGATGAAAACGCACTGCTTGCGGCGTTCTGCGATGCGGAGAACCCGCTTTATTCCTGCACCGTCACGCGGGCGGAAACGGTGTCGGAGCTGATCCCCTACGAAACGACATATATTCCGAACGACGAAAATTTCAACAACGTGAAGACGATGGTCTCCGAGGGAAAAACGGGACTGGTAAACGTGACCTATACCGTCACGCTCGACCCTCTGACCGGGGAGGAGCTTTCCCGCGCGGAAACGGCGCGGAGTGTGGTGCGGGAAGCGGTCAGCGCGGTAGCCTATGAGGGAACGTATCCGGTTCCCGCGGGAACGAGTACGGGAACGTATGTCTGGCCCTTGCCTGAGCTGCCGGACGATGAGATGCCGCTGGACGAAAACGGGGAACCGTATATGCCGACAAACGCCCTTGCGCTGAAAAACACCTATGTGTCCTCCGGCTACGGGGAGCGCACGCTGTGGGGCGCCTACGATTTCCATCTCGGTCTTGACATCGTTGCGCCGGTCTGGACGGAGATCTATGCCTGCGACGGCGGCGTTGTGACCTGGGCAACCTATACCTCGTCCTACGGATACATGGTGCGCATCAAGCACGAAAACGGCGTGGAAACGGTCTACGCCCATCAGGCAAAGCTGGCAGTACAGCTCGGCGACATTGTCGAGCAGGGACAGCTCATCGGCTACGTCGGCTCGTCCGGCTCCTCATCCGGATGCCATCTGCATCTGGAATTCCGGTACAACCATGTGACGACCGACCCGCTGGAATACATTTCCATACCGGAGGATGTATTGGTCTTGGGGGATTCCTGAAAATATTGACTCCGGTCGTAAAACCGCGTATAATCTTACGACCGGAGTTTTTGTTTTTACAGAAACGACGACTGTACGAAGATCCGCTTCTCCGCCGGATACACCCGCCCCAGAAGATATACCCCGGCAAGCTGTACCGCGGTGCGCCCCTGCGTATAAACGTCTTGAATGCAGGTGCAGAGGATGGGCGAGATGCCCTCCGGCTTCCGCTCCGGCGCGGTATCGTGGCAGAAGCAGACGACACGGTTCTCCCCGCCGTCGGAAAATCCCGCTTTTTCAAGTGCCAGCGACAGACCGGACAGACCAAGGGGGACGTACAGCACAACGGGTACCGCCGTTTTTTGCAGAACCGGGGATAGCACCTCCGTAAGCCGTGCGGCAAGATAAGAGGGAAGCGTTTTCGGGTTGGAGAGACGTGCGGGGTCGAGCCAAAGCGACTGCGGAGGGAGGTCACGGGTATTGGGATCTCTGGATAACGTGTCGGAAAAACCGCGCGCGCGCGCGGAGACATTGTCGTTTCCGGTGACGGTCACAAGATACGGAGGTGCCATGTCGGCGGAATGGTCCCGCACCGTTTCAAGATAAGACGCATACCGGCGCGCCATCTCACATCCGTCCCGGTACGCATCGCCGCCGATGTAAAAGGCGTTCGGCACATCTCCGTACTCCGACAATAAGAAGATAAGCCGCTCCGCATCGCGGCACAGGTCATATAAGCGTTCCCTGACCGCATCCGTCATAGCGGCGGCGATGATGATACAGCGCGCATCCATTTCCTCCGCCTCGTCAAGGTAACAAAGAACGCTCTCCTCATCACGCAGGCGGGAATAGACGTTGCATTTGACGGACAGAGGGGACTGTTCCGCCGCGATCCCGTCCGCGATGCCTCGCCGCATCTCTTTCCAGAAAAACGACGGTGTGTCTGGAAGAATACAGTAAATGGCGCAGGTTCCCGCCGGGCGCAGCTCGTCCACACCCCGCGCCGCACGCAGGATGCGCTGTCTGGTCTCCGTATCGACCCCGCTGCAGTGGCGTATGGTTTTCGACACGGTCGCACGGCTGACACCGAGATCGTCCGCAAGCCGGG
>JAFUPC010000009.1 GCA_017481495.1 Clostridia bacterium | reverse complement strand
GCGATCATGAACATCGCGGAACGGGTGTGGTCGGTGATGTCGCGGATGGAAATGTCGTCGTCCTTGTCCGCGCCATAGGTCTTGCCGGAAATCTCGCAGACCTTGTCGATGATCTTACGGATGGTATCGACCTCGAACATATTGTCAACGCCCTGCATGACACACGCAAGCCGTTCCAGTCCCATACCGGTGTCGATGTTCTTCTGCGCAAGCTCCTCATATGTGCCGTCGCCCATGTTGTTGAACTGGGAGAAGACGTTGTTCCAGATCTCCATGTAGCGGTCGCAGTCGCATCCCGGCTTGCAGTCGGGTTTGCCGCAGCCGTACTTGATGCCGCGGTCAAAATAGATCTCGGAGCAGGGGCCGCAGGGGCCGGTGCCGTGCTCCCAGAAGTTGTCTTCCTTGCCGAGCCGCACGATGTGTTCCTCCGGCACGCCGATCTTGTCGCGCCAGATGGCATACGCTTCGTTGTCCTCCTCGTAGACGGACGGCCAGAGGAGATCTGCGGGGATCTCCATCGTTTCGGTCAGAAATTCCCATGCCCACGGAATCGCCTGCTCCTTGAAGTAGTCGCCGAACGAGAAGTTGCCGAGCATTTCAAAGAACGTACCGTGGCGCGCGGTGTGCCCGACCCGTTCCAGGTCGGGCGTGCGGATACACTTCTGGCAGGTGCAGACGCGGTTGCGCGGCGGGGTGACTTCGCCCGTGAAGAACTTCTTCATCGGCGCCATGCCGGAGTTGATGAGCAGAAGAGACTTGTCCCCCTGCGGAACGAGCGAAAAGCTCTGCAGGCGCAGATGCCCCTTGCTCTCAAAAAAGGATAAATATTTTTCTCTGATTTCGTTGAGTCCTGTCCATTTCATGATGGGTTCCTCCGTATGATAACGACCGTCCGGCACTTGCCTTTTCTGCACGGGCGGAGAATTTGATTTCTTATAAATAATATTATATCATATATAAGCCCTCCGGGTCAAGGATTTTTGAAGAATTTGTCATGAAATTCGCCGAAATTCTGCACAAACAGGTGCAAAAAAGAACACCCGCAGAACAAGCGGCATCCTGCGGGCAAAAATTGGGGGTTATTCATTCAGATAAATCCACACCCGCGACTGTATGAGTGCCGTGACCTCCTCAAGGCTCTTTGCGCCGCTTCGGTAAGCGGAGAGTTCTTCTTCCGTAATCGACAGAATCGTGCTGTCGGTTCCGGCTTTCATGCGGCAATTCTCAAAAAAGTTCAGAATGGTGTCGATTTCCTCGTCCGTGATAATGATCTCCCGGTAATGTGACGATGCGGCAAGCTCCTCATTACGGGTCTCCGATATGACAGACGCATTCAGTGTCTGCACAGAGGACGAAATGTCGAAATAATAATACCGGTTCACGGACAGTATTTTCTGCAGAGCGGAAAGCGTTACAGGCAGATGCTGCATATTTACCGTGTCCGATGTCTGTACTTCATCCGACAGAACATAGGACAGAAATTCCGCACAGCCGCCAAGCACATCGGAATCCGAAAGCAGGGATATGGTATAATCGCAGAGAATCCATGCACCGAATCCTTCCGCCGACGGATAACCGCACAGCGTAAATTCTTCTTCGCCGAACAGCATTTTCAATGCGGCATATGCGTGCACCGTGTTGTACGGGACATTCAGAAATTTCAGCCGCCCGAGCAGAAGATTCTTCGCAAGGTAAGCGTTTGTAATCCCGTAGCCGATGCCGGTGGAAGCGCGGTCGCACAGGAGCTTCCCCGCATCCTCATACAGATATTCGTCGGACAGAGATTCCGATAACCGCACCAGCGAGCGAAATTCATCGGAATCAAAAGAACAGTCTTTGTTCTCCCGGTCAATGAAATCATAAATTCCGTTTGCCAGAACCCGCTCTCCGACATAGGGGTCTGCCGTCAGAAATTCCGCTTCTTCAAGCAAAAAGCCCATTCCGGAAAGCTTTTCATAAGACAGCGCGGTGCCTGCGGTTTCCGTCAGTGCGGCAAAGGTTTCCAGCTTCATCATCAAAGGCAGTGTGTATATTGCGCCGTCCTCGGTACAGGCATCCCGTACACCGCCGATGAGCGTTTCGCCGAAATGCGGGAGAAGATCCGCAAAGACACCTTTCCCGGTATAGGAAGACAAATCAGTGAATTTGTCAAATATCATCATATCCGGAGCGGTTCCGGTGAGCAGATCCTTTTCAAATTCCGATACCATTTCCGAGCGGGTAGCGGAATACGGTCGAAGTTCTATATAATACGCTTCATTTTCTGCATTGAACAGGGCGACCACATTATTTACGAATGCAGCTGCCGTAGTATCTCCGATATAGCCCAGTGTAATTATGCGCCGTTCGCTGTTGACGGCAGACTCATCTCCGCAACGGATCAACCGTATCCGTATGTCCGCATCCAGTCCCAATGTCTGCGGTAAATAGATATGCGTTTCATCCATGACCCAGAGACGGGTGTGATATGAGGCGGAACCGTCCACCCATTTCAGAATTTCCTTGCAGTTTCCGTCATCGGTCAGCTTCAGAACAGAAACCTCGTCATAACAGTAGACAGCACCGTCATCGCCGAAAGTGATATACATATCCTTTGCGCTGTCGGGAATATTCAGCTCTGTATTCGGCGCAAATGTACCGTTTTCAATGTCTGCTATCCACAGATTACCGCCCAGATTTCCGACCAGATACCGGTTTTCGTCAAGCGGGAATAATCCCGGATATTCGGCATTGTATACAATGCTTCGCGTGATTGTCAGAGACTCATCCATGACAAACAGTGCGGTACCGCTGTTGTACACAATCCGGAAAGTTCCGTCTTCTCTTTCCGTAATATCTGCGGAATGCTGGTATGCAGCCGTGTTGCCGCTGTCCGGCATATCCGTTTCCGCCAGTACCGTGCCATCCGGTGTGAGCAGCTTGAAGCATCCGATGCGATTTTCGTCCGGGCAATGAAAGGCGACGAAAAAATTTCCGTCACGGAAACGGTACGCATACATCGGTATCTGACGCTGTGCGTTTTGGAACGTATCATCGGCAACAAGGACCCCCTCACTGTTATAGCAGTACAGGTGATGCGCTGCCGCAAAGTCATTTACGAGATTGTAAAAATAACCGTCCTTGCAGTAAGATGCGGTATATGTCATCAAAACGGTATCATTTTCCGGAACAATGACAGAATAAGAACGAACGGAGGACACATATTCTGCGTCCTCCGTCATACGATCCGAAAGTTGGATGATACCCGTTGTTTCATTTTCCGCAGAATCCGATACTGTATTTTCCTGTTTTTCCGTATGAAAAGCAGGAATATCTGTGTCTGCAAGCTTCCCGGAATGGTCAGTCTGACTGTGACATCCGGAGAAAAGAAGCAGGAGCACTGAAAGCAGGAACAACAGGCAATTCGTTTTCATTACGGGTATCCTTTCGCTGCGTAATAGGTGTGTGCATCAAAACCGCAGGTGCGGCAGACTCCTACCGGAAGTCCGTCAGAACCGATTGTCGCGATATTAAAATCATGCCCCTGAGGATGTTGGATATCCCATGTTATCTGATAACCGCATATATCGCAGGTTTCGGCTGCCAGAGGATATACTTTATACCAACATACGTCAAGAGTACCTACGATTTCTTTTTCCCAAATAGGACCATACACAAACGTGTAATTATCCAACGAATGCCCACAAGGTCCTAAATCAGATGCCGCTTCCGCCGCACCTACCATCAAGGTCGCCGGTGCAAAGCACAGAAGAACACAGGTTAAAAGAGTAAGAATCCGTTTCGTCATCTTCATACATAGCTTCTCCTTTCTGTCAGATTTGGAATCGTGTATCGAATGCGGATTTTCACCGGTCGAGATTCCAAATCAACCGAATCCGCTACATATGACCCGTTGGCATAATTCTCACCCTGTACCGCCCTGTACTCCCGCAGAACAGCGGCGGTATCGGCTGTTCCGGGGCGAAACATCTTCGTTTCTTTGACACTATTATATCATATTCCCATCACAATGTCAATGGATTTCGTAAAGAATTTTCATTTTGTCGCATTGCACAAAAGCAGAGGTCTGTATTTGTGCGATTCGCCGATTTGATTTCATAAATCGTTTGATTTT
>JAFUPC010000106.1 GCA_017481495.1 Clostridia bacterium | reverse complement strand
TGCTCCAGCACATAATCCTTGATTTCCTGGTAGGTGGCTTTTTTCTCTGCATCGGTCAGATCCAGCTCATCCATATCCAAGTTTATCTCGATATGTTGCTTTGCATTAAGTTTGGACAATAAACATACCGTCTCACAATGCCCCGTCATCGGAAACATATCCACCGGCTGAATCCGCTCCACCCGATAGCCCTTTGTCAATACCCCCAAATCCCGTGCCAAGGTTTCCGGGCCGCAGGAGATGTAGACCACCGTTCGCGGGGCGGCGTGGAGGACGGCGTTGAGGAATGCGCGGTCGGAGCCGCCGCGGGGCGGGTCCATGAAGAGGACATCGGGGTGTACGCGGTCATCCGACAGAAATTTCCCGGCATCGCCCGCATAAAAGCGTGCGCCGCGGATGTGGTTTTCTTTTGCGTTGGCGATGGCATCGGAGACGGCGGCGCGGTTCAGCTCCACGCCGACAAGGGACAGCGGGGCGGCAGACGGATTTTCCTCCGAAAACGTCTTCGCGGCGGACAGACCGATGGTGCCGATGCCGCAGTAGGCGTCAAGCACGGTATCGCCCGGTTGCAGACCGGCAAATGACACGGCGGTACGGTAGAGAAGCTCTGTTCCCGCATGGTTGACCTGATAAAATGACTGCGGGGAAATGCGGAACGAAAGGCCGCACAGCGTATCCGTCACCGTTCCGTTCCCGAACAGAACGCGGTCGGGAATGCCGGAGCGGGCGGTGTCGCCGAGAATCATGCCCGTGTCAAAGCCGTTGACATTGTGGACGATGCTCTCAATCTCCGGATGCGCCCGCCGCAATCGGGAAACCAGCTCTGCGCGTGCGGGAAAGAAATTGCTCCCCGTCACAAGGGTCAGAAGATACCTGCCGTCCGACGATGCGCGCACCTGCGCATGACGGAGAACGCCGCGCCGTGTCCGTGTGTTCCACGCTTCGATTTTCAAATCCCGGCAGAACGCTTCCACTGAGCCGAGAATCGCCTGCGCGCCCGCATCCTCAATTTGACAATGCGGAACTGGAATCACGCGGCGGCTGTCCGCGGCATAAATTCCGCCCGTGAGCAGAAATCTGCCATTTTCGTTTTTTGTCATGGTGTAGGAGCGTGTGACCTTGTTGCGGTAGTGAAACGGCTCCTTTGCGTGAAGCACCGGCAGAACCTGTCCGTACTTGCCGAGCAGTTTTTCGAGCATCCGGTGCTTCTGTGTCAGCTGAACGGTGTAAGGTGTGTCGGTCAGGGAACAGCCGCCGCACTGCGTGACGTCACAGGCGGCGGTCAGGGTGGGGGAGGAAACTGCGGATGTCCGGTTTTCTGTTTTCATACTTTCAAATATCCCTTCTGTGCAAGCGCGGCGCGCACCTGTTCCGCGATCTCTTCATTCGGACAGCGTACCGTGTGCGCGTGAACGCCCTCCGTCAAAATGGAGAGCGGCAGGGCATCCGATTCCTTGATTTTTCTGGTAAAAACGGCAACATCATACCGGGACGAAAGACGCAGCTCTCCCGTCAGCGTGCCGTAGACCGGATGCTCCACGGCGACGTCGCACACCGTGCATCCGAAATCCACGATGGTATTGAGCTCCTCGGTCATGCCGTCCGCATCGTGACAGCAGACAAATGTGCGGATGCACCCGTTCTGTTCTTTTTCCGGAATCCGGAGCAGATACCCGCGCGGCGTTGCGTCGATTGCGTGCCCAACCGAGCGCAGAATGGCGATGTCCCCGACGATGATCTGTCGGGAAACCGCGCACTGTGCCGCGAGCGCCGATGCGGACAGCGGTTCGTCCCCCGCCGCTGACAACAGCGCCAGCACTTTCTCCCGCCGCCGGGAAACGCCGGAGCGTTCTGAATCTTTCATGGTCGGTTCACACTTTCAGTTCCCGTCTGACGTCCGCTTCTGTGACGGTGCCGTTTTCGCCGGTGCCTTCGATGGCGCGCCAGAACAGGTGGTGTTCCGCGGCGATCTTCCGTGCCATCGGCGTGATGGTCTTGCCGGAATGATAGAACCGGTTGTAAACTTCGTCGATCTCCGCGCGGGTCGCCATGGATTCGGCGGCGCCGGCTTTCGTGACGGACAAAGTTGCCGCTGTGGTCGCAAAACGGCACGCATCCACGATGGTGCGCCCCTCGGCAAGCGCGGTGCAGAGTGCGCCGTTGAACGAGTCGCCCGCGCCCGTGGTATCGACCGCCTGCACGCGGTATGTCGCAATGCGGGCATGGAATGCGGGAACCGTATTTCCGTTTTCGTCCTTTTCAAATTCCGCGCAGAAAACGCCCTTGGAGCCGCAGGTGATGATGACGCACCGCACGCCGCGATCAGCAAAGATCTGTGCCGCGCGCAGGGCACTTTCATCGTCGGTGACGGTGATGCCCGTGTATTTTTCCGCTTCGGTTTCGTTGGGGGTGATGGTGTCGATCATGGGATACCATTCGTCGGGAATGGGAAGCGCGGGCGCGGGATTGAGGACGACCTTTTTGCCGTGTTTTTTTGCCGCGGCAAGGAATGCCGCGATCGAATCGGGATGCGTTTCGCGCTGGGTGAGAAGAATGTCCGCTGCCGCGATTTCTTCTTCCGCCGCCGCGACGTCTGCCGCCGTGACAGCCATGTTCGCGCCGGGAACAACGGTGATGCGGTTCTCTCCGGAACCGGTGTGGACCTCGATCAGCGCACATCCCGTGCCGTGTTCCGTGTCGCGGGTGACAAAACGGGTGTCAATGTTCTCCCGTTCGTAGAGCTTTGCCGGAATGTCGGCAAAGAAATCGTTGCCAATGCGGGCAATCATTGTGACAGCGGCACCCGCGCGTGCGGCGGAAACCGCCTGATTCGTTCCCTTGCCGCCGGTGGAAACGAGAACCGTGTCACCCGTGACGGTCTCCCCGTCCCGCGGAAATACCGGCGTGCGCGCCGAAATGTCAACATTGGCAGAGCCGAGAACGACGATCTTCTTTTTTGTGTTCATAGTTTTGTGTGGGGTTTTTCTTTTTGGGATGTATGGGATTGCGGGCGATGTGAGGGGGTGATGCTGTACGATTCCAATGATTTTGTAGGGGCGGCATCATGGTTTCGCTTTGCGAAACCTTACGACCGGTGATCTGAAAATCTTGCGCACCATTGAAAGATTTAACGTATGTCACCGTTGCACGGTGACCGCGGGCGGCATGAGGGTTTCGCTTCGCGAAACCGGGACACCCCTACAAACGCAGAGAAAGCCGTGCTCCGTTCCTTAAATTGACAGCATTACCCCAGGGAAAGATTTATTACACTGCACGACATAATTGTCAAAATCTCCCGGCGCAATACAACACCATCATCGCGTCAAAATTCCACCCATCAAGAAAAACCTTTTTCCTTTCTTACCTTATAATATAGTATCAATATACCGATCATTCAACGTAGATCTTCACGTCATCCCCGCCGTCATCCGCTTCAAACTCGGCAAGCTTGACGGTTGCGAGAATTTCCTCCACGTGTGCGCGGTCGGATTCTGCCGCATCGGGGGAGAGCAGATAATAGATTTCCGCAAAGCCGGTCGCGGTGGAGCCGTACAGAACGGCGCCGGTTGAGCCGTCCGCGCAGGTGATTTCCGCACGGCGGAACGTGTGTCCGGAGACATCCACGGCCTTGGAGCCGGACGAGAGGGAAATGGTGCCGTCACCGGAATCAAATTCCGATTTCACGAGCGTGTCGGCATCGCCGCGGGACATTGTTCCCTCGGAATAGGAAATGACCATCGAGTAGACACTGCCGGAATACAGAGCCGCCATATCGCAGCCCTCAATGGCGGACAGCATATCGGTGTCGCTGTCGTAAAGGAAACGGATGCGCCCGTCGCGGGCATAATAAACTGTCGCATCAAAGGAGACCGCTTCGGCATCCATCGCTGTGCAGTCTTTTGCCGCAGAGGAGCCACAGGCGGTAAAGGCGCAGAGACAACCCACCGAAAGCAATGCCGCAGTGAGTCCCGTCGCGATGCGGCGGACAACGGGATGCCGGTTGGGGGAGGGAGAAATGGGGAAAATGGAATGAGTCTGGAACATAAGAACCTTTCTATATCGTTTTATGGAAGAAAAAGTGTAACGCTGCACACATACCAGTACATCGTTACACAAATTCCGTCAATCGTTACACAACCGGCGCATTTCCTCCGCTGTCGCGCGGATGTCCGGCGCACCGTAGAGCGCTTCATAGTCCTCGCCGAGATAGCACGCGAACGTGGAAATATCGGAAAAACCAAGCATCCGGTAGAACGCAAAATCCGCATGGACGACCGCCTTGTTCTCGGTGAAGGCTTTCGGCGGCTTTTTCCAGCCGGAATACAGGGAGTTGTCAAGCCAGTATTCGAGCACCTTTGCACCATCCGTGCCGAAGAGGGCAAGCAGAGCGGGAATGGGTTCCGCAGATGCGCGGTTTTTCGCAACAGAAACATCATCGAGCGGCGCATGGAAATCCCGTTCAAACGGTGCAAATTCAAGGAAAATACCGTCGTCCGGGCGTACCGTCACCGGCGGCGCGGCGCATTCGCAGTATGCAAGATACGCAAGGCTTGCATCCGGATCAAATGCTTTCAGCGCGCGCAGAATGCGGTTCGTGACGATCATCTGCTGGTCGGAGGGGGACAAGGAACGGCATTTTTCGCAGTGGCAGAAGCCGCCGCGTGCATCGTCCAGCCAGAAGAAATACCGGTGCGTGGGACGGGTGAGGGGGGAGGTGAGTCTGCGTGCGGCATCCGCGGCACGGCCGGCAATGTAGTCAAGCGCCGCCGGATTACTTGCACAGCAGTTGAGGTCGGGCGTGCGTTCCCCGTTTTCGTTTTCGCGGAACCAGTCGGGATGAGATGCAAATTCCGATGCGGGCAGAAAATACCGCATGGCGTGCATCTCGTACTCCACGGAAAGCCCGCGAGACTCTGCATAAGAAAGCAGCGCGCAGAAATCCGGGTCTTCGGTTTTTGCAAGCAGGTCTGCCATGCTCCGGTCGGCATCATTGCCGCCGACCGGATGAAGTGCGATGGTCGGAATGCCGCTGTCTGCACAGCGGTCAATCCATCTGCGGGACAGCTCGTCCGGGTGAACGAGCACGGAGGATGTCGGGGTTTGTGTCATGGGAATGTTACCTTTTTTGAGGGAAATTATTCGAGGGAGTTAAATGCTTCCCAGAGTTCGTCAAGTGCGGACTGCGCTTTCTTTTCGTATTTCAGATAGTTGGAAACGAATTCCGTGTTCTGCAGAGAAAGCGGATAGGAGAACGCATTGTACAGCGGCGTGTTGTTGCAGTAGTTGCCGTATGCGACCGGGAAGACGCAGGAAATGTTGTAGCGGATGATGTCGAGCATCTGGACGGAAGCATCGTCACGGATGTACTTGACTTTCAGCGCGGTTTCATAATATGCCGGCATGACGGTCTCTGCGGATTCGCGCGAGAGAACTTCCAGAACCGCACCCATCATATCGAATTTTCCGGTCGTGACCGGAACGACACCGATATTTGTCGTGTCGTGAGAGGATGTGATGTAATTCTTCTGCGATTCGTCCATCTTCGGGTACGGCAGGATACCGATGTCGGTCTCCATGTCACGGAACAGTTCAAGCGAGCTGACACGCTGATAACCGCTGAACAGGGAATTGCCGTTGATGAATGCCTGGTTGCAGGCATCCACGCTTTCGGAATAGTTGTGTGTGCCGGTATTGTAGAAGATTTCGTTCAAACGTTCCAGCAGAAGAACGGAGCGTTCGTTGTTCAGCGCGAGCTTGGGTGAACCGTCGGATTCGTATTCAAGGAACGTCAAGTCGGAACCGATGATCCACGGAATGGACGGCCCCCAGTAGTTGATGGTACACCAGCCGTACTGGTCTCCGTCATCCTTAGTACCGTCACCGTTGACGTCGGAATATGCTTCGGAAATGTATTCAAGGAATACTTCCTGTGTCCAGGTACCATTGAGAACGTGGTCATAAAGCTCGTCCGCGGATTCAAAGATCGTATTGAACATATCCTTGTTGACAAACATCGCGTGTGCGGTACGCAGAACATCCAGGAAATAGTCACCGGCAAGCAGATAATGTACGTCATCCTTGCCGAACGACAGGTCTTTCATGTAATCCTCGTACCAGTATTCCTGCGAGAAATCCAGATACTGGTTTTCACACATATTGTAGAAATATCCTTCAAGCGACATGGTCGCAAGCGGGAACAGGTCGTGGATGATCAGGTCATACGCATCGTCGCCTGCAAGGATCATCGTCTGGACGGTGGTCGGGATGATCGTATAGTCGTCAAGGTTCTCGGTGAAAACGAACTCAACGTTCAGAAGCTCTTCCACTTCCATATTGCGCTTGTAGACGGCATCCTTGACAACGTCACCGGAACCTTCTTCCTCCTGCCGGATGGCATAAATGGAAGAGCCGCGTCCGTCGTAGTCGTTTCCGGAGACGAGGATCCGGACTTGCTCTCCGCTGTAGTCAAAGCCTTCAAAGGGGTCAACTTCTTCTGTGATCTCCGCAGTATCGCCGCCGGTCGGTGCGGTATCCGCCTGGGTCTGGGTCTCATTTCCGGTATCGCCGCCGCAGGAGACGAATGTTCCCGCCGCAAGAAGTCCGGCAAGAAGAAGAAGCAAGGATTTCGTGGTTTTCATGGTGTTTTTTCTCCTTTATGTAAATAATTTTCCCGGCGCATCATAACCGATGACGTGCGCAGATACAGATGTGCCGTGCCGGAAATGGTTCGGAACGAATCATCTGCGATTATTTTTGTGAAAGATAAATAAACCGGAACGATATCAATTTGCTTATATTAATTATAACATAGGATGGCACGTTATTTGTGAATAAAATGTAAATTCAGGAAATTTCGGCGGGAATGCAGTATTCTTCTCTGAAAACAAAAAGGACACACTCTGAGGTGCATCCTTTTCTTGTTTTGTCAGAACTTATACATTCACAGACATTGCATCCTTGCGGGAGAGGTTCAGACGACCCTTTTCGTCGATTTCCGTGACCTTGACAAGCACTTCATCGCCGACTTCGACGACATCTTCGACCTTTTCCACACGCTTGTGGTCAAGCTTGGAGATGTGAACGAGACCTTCGCACTTCGGAGCGATCTCGACGAACGCGCCGAACGTCATCAGGCGGGTGACCTTGCCCTTGTAGATGGCGCCGATGACCGGCTCGAAGACGATCTCATCGATCATCGCACGGGCTGCGGCGATGGCGTTCTTGTCGATGGCGGAGATGAAGATCGTACCGTCTTCCTCAATATCGACCTTGGCGCCGGATTCCGCAACGATCTTCTGGATGACCTTACCGCCGGTACCGATGACCTCGCGGATCTTGTCAACCTTGATCTTCATGGTCTCCATCTTGGGCGCGTATTCAGAGACCTCTGCACGCGGCTCGGAGATGGCCTTGAGCATGACCTCGTCGATGATATAGTCACGGCCCTTGTGGGTGACTTCAAATGCTTCGCGGATGATCTCAGGGGTCAGACCGTCGATCTTTAAGTCCATCTGGATGGCGGTGATGCCCTTGTGCGTGCCGGCGACCTTGAAGTCCATGTCGCCGTAGAAGTCTTCCAGACCCTGGATGTCGAGCATCGTCATGAACGAACCGTCTTCCTCGGTGATCAGACCGCAGGAGATACCGGCGACCGGTGCCTTGATCGGAACACCCGCATCCATCAGCGCGAGCGTGGATCCGCAGATGGACGCCTGGGAGGTGGAACCGTTGGAGGAAACGACCTCGGAAACAAGACGGATGGCGTAGGGGAATTCCTCAACGGAGGGGAGAACCGGAACGAGTGCGCGTTCCGCGAGTGCGCCGTGACCGATCTCACGTCTGCCGGGGCCGCGGGAAGCCTTTGCTTCACCGGTGGAGTATGCAGGCATATTGGAGTGGTGCATCTAACGCGTGGATTCTTCCTCGTCGATACCGTCGAGCAGCTGGACGTCGGACATCGAGCCGAGCGTTGCACAGGTCAGAACCTGGGTCTGACCTCTTGTGAACAGACCGGTACCGTGGACGCGCGGGAGCAGACCGACCTCGGCTGCCAGCGGGCGCATCTGATCCATGCGGCGACCGTCAACACGCTTCTTGTCAACGAGCAGCCAGCGGCGGACGATCTTCTTCTGGATCTTGTAGATGAGTTCCTCGTAAACGGTCTCGATCTCCGGATATTCTTCGGAGAACTGTGCAAAGATCGCATCACGGATGGGTGCCATGCGTGCATCGCGGACGTTCTTGTCGTCGGTATCGAGTGCTGCCATGACATCCTTTTCACAGAATGCGAAGACCTTTTCAAACATATCGTGGTCAAGCTCACCGGATGCGTAGGTGAATTTTTCTTTGCCGATCTGACCGACGATGGCATCGATGAATGCGCAGAGCTTCCTGATCTCCTCGTGCGCCAGCATGATGGCGTTGAACATATCGTCGTCGGACACTTCCTTTGCGCCGGCTTCGATCATGACGACCTTGTTCTTCGAGCCTGCGACGGTCAGTTCCAGAATGGACTTTTCGCGCTCCTCGGCAGTCGGGTTGATGATGAACTTGCCGTCGACCATACCGACGAACACGCCTGCGATCGGGCCGTTCCACGGGATGTCGGAGATGGACAGGGCGATGGATGCGCCGATCATCGCGGTGATTTCGGGGCTGCAGTCGTTGTCCACGCTCATGACGGTAAGAGAGATGCAGACGTCGTTGCGCAGATCCTTGGGGAACAGAGGACGGATGGGACGGTCGATGACACGGGAGGTGAGGATCGCCTTTTCGGTCGGTTTGCCCTCACGGCGCAGATAACCGCCGGGGATGCGGCCGACAGAGTACATTCTTTCCTCAAAGTCAACGGACAGCGGCAGGAAGTCGATGCCCTCTCTGGGATGTGCGCTTGCGGTGGCACACGCTAAAATGACGGTGTCGCCGTAATGGATCATACAGGAGCCGTTTGCCAGCCCTGCAACCTTGCCGGTCTCGACCCACAGGGGTCTGCCCGCAAGCTCGGTTTCAAAAACCTTGTAGTTCTCAAACATGGATTTTGCCTCCTTGGATTTGAATTTTTTATATTTCCGGTCGGCACTTCCGTGTTTAGAAGTTAACCACAGGATAAACGTTTGAAAATCATTTTTTAAACAGTGTTTTGTGGCTTACGCCACAATTTCACAAACGAGGGTATAACTTCCGCCATGCGAAAGCTATGTTCATTGGCGTGTTTATCACATGGTTAACTGCTATACACAGCAGTGCCGCATGGGTTCGGGGAAATGTATCGGAACACCGATTATTGCTTACGCAGTTATCGGCCGGGCACCTTACCCAAGACGACCCGACCGATACAGCGCACGGCACCGCTTCTCACGATACCGTAATATTTAATTGAATTACTTACGCAGGCGTTAATAACTTTCGATTATTTACGCAGTCCGAGCTTCTCGATGATTGCACGATAGCGGGTGATGTCCTTCTTCTGGAGATAATTGAGAAGGTTTCTTCTGTGACCGACCATCTTGAGCATACCGCGGCGGGAGTGGTGGTCCTTCGGATTCTTCTTGAAGTGCTCGTTGAGCTCGTTGATGCGCGCGGTCAGGATGGCGATCTGTACTTCGGGAGAACCGGTGTCGGTTTCGTGGGTCTTGTTGGCTTCGATAACAGCCTGCTTTACTTCCTTCTGGATCATGGTTGTTTCACCTTTCAAATGATAAATTTCCCGATACGCAGTACACGGCTGGTGAATGCCCCCTGTTTTTTCCGGGGTTCTGGTATCCGTTTACCGGGTATGAGGATGTGTTATTTCCGACTGCATCGGAGACGTTGTCCGCATTCCGCACAGTCTTAAAATATTATACCACATTCTGTGCTGATTGTAAAGGGGTTATGAGAAAATTTTTGAAAATTTACGCAGATATTATATTTGTGATAATTTTTCATACAGATACGGGATGTCCGATGCCACTGTGTCATAAACCACTTTCAGATCGACTTCGCTGTAATCGTGTACGATCCGGTTGCGCAGTCCGCGGATGGCTTTCCACGGGATACCGGCGCAGGAAGCTTTGAAATCCTCCGATAATTTTGCGGCATTTTCTGAAATCTGTATCAGCCGGAACAGAATGGAGTCCAACAGTACCTCGTCCTCGCCGATGGTTTCTTCTGTCAGATGTCCGGTATGCTCTATCAGAAAACGCAGGTCTTTCAGAATTTTTTCCAGATAATAACGGTCGTCTTTGATGTTATCCATAAATTTTCTGCCCATCCTTCAATATTTCTTCCGTCAGTGTCAGATTGTTTTTCAGCTGCTCCTGATTCAGGACATCCACCTTTTTGCCGAGTGCGTCCCGCAGAGATTCCGCAAGCTCGAAAAACGCAAGTCCCGTGAGCGGCGTTGAGACGAGCAAATCCACGTCGCTTTCTTCCTTTGCGCGGTTTTTTGCATAAGAGCCGAACAGGTAACAGTAATTGACCGGATACGCCGCAAAGACGGCGGCACAGCGTTTTTTGATCTGCTCCGGTGTCAGAATGCCGTGCTCCTCGTCGATCTGCGACCGGCGGGAGAGCTTTTCCAGCATATACCGGTATTTCAGCGTGTCCGATTTGCTTTCGTCGTTTTCGTAGCTGACATAGGTGCGGAGCGGAATGCCGAGATATTCCGCACAGGCTTTCTGCGTCATACCGCTTGCGCGGCGCAGTTCTTTCAGTTCCATCAACGATACCTCCCGGTGTTTTTCGTTCCTGTTATTATTATACCACGATTTGCCGGAAAATGCAATACCGACGTGCGAAAATTGCATCTTTTCAAAACCAAATATGTGCAGAAATTGCATATTCCGGATATGCAAGAATTTCAAGCATCAAAACAAAAGCCCCGCCGTCCCCGGCAGAGCCTGTTGTTTTATCCTTTACTGTTCTTCGCTTTCGCTGTCAGCCGCTTTCGCAAACTCCTTGATGGGAGCCGCTTCCACAACGTCTGCCGCGTGGTCGAGGAAATCGCCCTCAAACAGCTCGATCATGCCATTGTCGCACTGGCTTGCGAGATTGGGATCCATCGGGATGCGTGCAAGCACGGGAATGCCGTATTCCGCCGCGACCGCTTCGGTTTTGGATTCGCCGAAGATGGCGATCTTCTTGCCGCAGTCGGGGCAGACGACGTAGGACATATTCTCGACGATGCCGAGCACCGGAACATTCATCATCTGCGCCATGCGCACCGCCTTTGCAACGATCATGGAGACCAACTCCTGCGGGCTTGTGACGATGATGACGCCGGACAGCGGCAGGGACTGGAAGACCGTCAGCGGAACATCGCCGGTTCCGGGAGGCATATCGACGAACATATAGTCCACCTCATCCCATGCGACATCGGACCAGAACTGCTTGACCGTGCCGGAGATGAGAGAACCGCGCCAGACGACGGGGGTCGTTTCGTCTTCCAGAAGAAGATTGACGCTCATGATCTTGGTGCCCATTCTGGACACGAGCGGGAGCATTCCGTCCTCGGAGCCGTAGATCTCGCCCTTGACGCCGAACGCTTTCGGGATGGAGGGGCCGGTGATGTCCGCATCAAGGATGGCGGTCTTGTATTCACGGCGGTTCATGAGAACCGTCATGAGGGAAGTAACCATGGATTTGCCGACACCGCCCTTGCCGGAGACGATGCCGATGACCTTTTTGACGTTGGAACCCTTGTTCTGCGGAGCCAAGAGGGATTCCTTGCTTCTGCTCGAACAGTTGGAGGAGCAGGTGGAACAATCGTGGGTACAGTTTTCTGCCATTTGCAATTTTTCCTTTCAGATAAATTCGTGATAATACTTATCATTATACCCCTTTTTGAACGGAAAATCAATAGGAAAACGGAAAAAATTTTAATTCTCCTGATATTTTCGAAAAATTTCGGGAAAAAGTATGGCATTTTTATCCGGTTTGTGATATAATAATACGGTAATATAGAGTAGGCCGCCGTGCGTCAAGTGTTCCGGAGACGGGGAGTTGTTCCGGGAACGAAAGCGGGTTTTCCGCTGCGGTACCGCGGCCGCATCCCGCTAAGGAGTGAAAATTTCATATGAAAAACCGTACATCCCCCACCACCTCTGCCCGGGGCGGAGAACCGTCCCGCCTCTTTTCCGCACCGATTTCCGTCGCGTACTGGAAAACGGCGCTGTCGTCTCTGCGTTCCACGCGCATTCTGACAACGACGGCGCTCTTGTGTGCGCTCTGCGCGCTCATTGATATGTTCTTTGTTCCCGTCGGCGGCGCGTTTCTGCGGATCTATTTCTCGTTTCTTTTGGCAGGACTGCTCTGCATGATTTCCGGCCCCGTTCTGGCGATTCCTGCCGGACTGCTTGTGGATACGCTGAGCTTTCTGTTTTCCGGCGGTGACCCCAGCGGTTATTTTCCGGGATACGCTTTGTCGGCGATGTGCAGTTATTTCATTTATGCACTGTTTTTCTACCGGGCAAAGCTGTCGCTGTCGAGACTGTTCTGCGCACGGCTCTGTGTCAATGTGTTCATCAACGTGATTCTGGGCAGTGTGTGGAAGCACATCCTTTATGGAAACGCTTATCTCGTTTATTTTATTTCCGGCGCTGTCAAGAATATCGCACTTCTGCCGGCAGAGGCATTTCTCATGCTCGTTCTGTACCGCAGACTGGTGCCGGTATTAAAAAAAGCATCCCTTGTCCCCGCGGAAACGGAGCTTTCCGTGTCCAAAAGAGATTATATCATCTGCGCCGCCGCGACTGTACTCGGCATCGCGGTGCTGATTTTGTATTATCTTTATAAAAATTGAGTTTTTGTTTTCCGAAACCGAAAGGAAACCCATTATTTTGTTACCGTATCCGTTCCGCATCATTTCGCTGTTTTCCGGCTCCAAGGGCAACTGCACCTTCGTCCGCTGGGGAGACACGCGGATCCTCATCGATGCCGGCATGAGCTGCCGTGCCATCGAGCGTTCGCTTGCCGCCGTGGGAGAGACCGCCGACGACGTGAACGCCATTTTCATCACCCACGAGCATTCCGACCATACAAAGGCACTCCCGGTCTTTCTGAAAAAGCATCCGGTGCCCGTCCATATCACGGAGCCGACCGCAAAGGCGCTTTCCCACGACGGCTGTCCCACAGACTGCTTTGCGGTACATACCGACACCTATTCCATCCGCGCGGCAAAGGACAGAAACTCCCCTGTCATCGGTGTCACAGCGTTCCGTGTTCCCCACGACAGCCGCGCGTGTGTCGGATACCGGTTCTCCTTTGAGGGAGAGGACGGGAGCATTCTCCGCACTGCCGCCATTTCCACCGATATGGGCTGTGTCACGGACGAAATCCGGGAAGCACTCACCGGTGTGCGCGATGTCATCATAGAATCCAACCATGACGAAAATATGCTCTTGATGGGGCCGTATCCTTATGACTTAAAACGCAGAATTCTGTCCGACCGCGGGCATCTCTCCAACTGCAATGCCGCCGCATTCGTCTGTGACCTGGTCGCCGCGGGAACGAAAAATGTCCTTCTCGGTCACCTCTCTCCCGAAAACAATACCCCGGAGCTTGCATACCTGACCGTACAGGCGGCACTGAAGCAGCGGGGTTATGTGCAGGACACCGACTTCACGCTCGGCGTGACGAGACGGGACGGGGCGGTGACACTTTTGGATACGCTTTCGTCCGATGTGCAATCTACCGATACAGGAGGTATTATATCATGCTGAATATCCATTCTCTTCCCACATCCATTCCCTCCGGCTCCTACCCTTACGGTCACTGCCAGGGAATCGCCGTTGACACACAGAAGCGGGTCGTGTATTATTCCTATACGACGGCGCTGGTCAAAACCGACTTTGACGGGAACTTTCTCGGGTCTGTCATCGGACTGCTCGGACATCTCGGGTGTATCGTGCGCAGACCGTCCGACGGGCTTGTCTACGGTTCGCTCGAATACAAAAACGATGCCATCGGGCAGGGCATTCTGAAGCGCGCCAATGCGGAAAGCGTCGAAAACGGCTTCTACATCGCGGTCTTTGACGGCGACCGCATCACGCGTGCCGATATGGATGCGGAGCGGGATGGCATCATGACCGCCGCGTATCTTGCGCCCGTCACCGACGATTATCTCGGCACGGCGGAAAACGGCCGTCCGCACATTCACGGATGCTCCGGCATCGACGGGACAGCCATCGGTCCGATGCCCGGTTCCGATGACAAAAAGGAATGGCTCTTTGTCGCCTACGGTGTCTATTCCGACCTTGACCGCCGCGACAACGACCACCAGGTGCTCCTGCGCTTTGACCCCGACGACATCAAAAACAGCGCCGCGCCGCTCTCGCAGGATCATATGCACAGATCCGGTGCGGATATGGCATACGAACGGTATTTCGTCTATACCGGAAACACCGCCTACGGTGTGCAGAATCTCGAATACGACCCCGGCAGGGACGTCTATCTGATGGCAGTCTACCGCGGACAGAAGCCGGAATTTCCCAATTATCCGATGTATCTGGTCGATGCGAAAACATCCCCCGTCCGTGCGCCGCTTGCGGGCATTGACGGAAAAGAGGGCGAGCTTTTCACCCTTGCTCCGGGCAACGTCTGCGATGAGAAGACCGGCATTCCGGGTGCGGATTATCCGTATGGTGCGACCGGCATCGCGGCACTCGGCAAAGGAGAGGACGGCGTTCCGTATTATTATGTTTCGTATGACGGACACGATGATGGGGGCTGGAATACGACGGTTCGGCTGTGCCGGGCGGATGCGGAGACGTGGATTGCGGCGGTGCAGCGGTGAGGGTGATAATTTTTCACAATGCGCTTGCAAAATCATCTGTTGTGTTATAATATAAAAGAAGTGTTGTCGGTTGACAGCCGGACTTTCATGAATCTGTAAGTCTGACCTTCGCAAGCGACAAGGTATACGACCGGAATTTCCGGTGTGTGTAGAGTATCGCTTGCCTGTAAGGACAGGGTGTTGCACTTATGTGTCCCCCCTGTTTTTCCATTGTGAGTACAATATGAAACTTGTATGTGTAAGCAAAAAGCTGCCGGGTCTGTTCCGGTGGGCGGACAGGAAAAACAAGGAACCAAATGCAGTGACCCTCGCCGCCATGCGCGAAGCCAACGACATTGCCGCCGGGCGGATAAAAACAAAACAATATTCCCGCAAAAGAATTGTTTGATGAACTTGACCGGGAAGATTCCGAAATATTACCATAAATCCTCAATATTGATAAAAAATTGTGAATTTTTTCGCAAATCCCTTGCATTCCGGAAAAGAATGGTATATAATAGAATGCGTATACGGGAATAAATTCCGTTGAATAAAAATGCAGGTTCTCCATCGGGGGGACAGGCATTCCGATTCCTTACGCGAACCAAAAATTATTTATATTTATGGAGGACACTCAAATGTCTGTTAAAGTTGCCATCAACGGCTTTGGCCGTATCGGCCGTCTCGCTTTCCGCCAGATGTTCGGCGCAGAAGGCTACGAAGTTGTCGCTATCAACGACCTCACCTCTCCCAAGATGCTCGCTCATCTTCTCAAGTACGATACCGCACAGGGCAACTATGTTGCTATGGGCCACACCGTTGAAGCTGACGACGAAGCAGGCACCATCACGGTTGACGGAAAGACCCTGAAGATCTACGCTGAAAAGAACGCAGCTGACTGCCCCTGGGGCGAGCTCGGTGTCGATGTCGTTCTCGAATGCACTGGCTTCTACTGCTCCAAGGAGAAGTCCATGGCGCACATCAACGCAGGCGCAAAGAAGGTCGTTATCTCCGCTCCCGCAGGCAATGACCTCAAGACTATCGTTTACAACGTCAACAACGAAACCCTGACCAAGGACGACCAGATCATCTCCGCTGCATCCTGCACCACCAACTGCCTCGCTCCGATGGCAAAGGCGCTCAACGATGCATACCCGATCCAGTCCGGTATCATGACCACCGTTCACGCTTACACCGGCGACCAGATGATCCTCGACGGCCCGCACAGAAAGGGTGACCTCCGCCGTGCACGCGCAGGCGCACAGAACATCGTTCCGAACTCCACCGGTGCTGCAAAGGCAATCGGTCTCGTTATTCCGGAACTCAACGGCAAACTGATCGGTTCCGCGCAGCGTGTTCCCACCTGCACCGGTTCCACCACGATCCTCGTTGCAGTTG
>JAFUPC010000105.1 GCA_017481495.1 Clostridia bacterium | reverse complement strand
TGGAAGTGCAGTAATGTATGCAGCTGAGTGATACTAATCGGTCGAGGGCTTGAACTACCAATTTCAAGTTCGATTTTATTCATGCTTGAACAATTTCGTCTCTGCTTTTTACAGTTTTTATTCGGTTTTCAATGAGCATTTGACTCCGCAGACATTGGGTTTGCGGAGTTTTTTCATTTTGAGAAACAACAGAAAAACTGCCGTTCCGACAAATGGATACGGCAGTTTGGTTATTCCAGATGTGTTACGCCATCTTTTCGGACAGCTGTGCGCCTCCGAGGATGTGGAAATGCAGATGCTTTACCGACTGGCAGGCGTCGTCGCCGCAGTTGGAAATCACGCGGTAGCCGTTTGTGATGCCGGCGGCTTTTGCGATTTCGGGAATCTTTGCGAAAATTTTCCCGACGACTGCGCTGTTTTCGGCATTCAGACCGTCCACGGACGGAATGTGCGTTTTCGGAATCACAAGAATGTGAACCGGCGCCTGCGGGTTGATGTCGTAAAACGCAAACATATCGTCATCTTCGTAAGCCTTTTTGGAGGGAATTTCCCCTGCAATGATTTTACAGAATAAGCAATCCATAATAAGTTCCTTTCAAGAAAAATATTCACTTATATTATACACGAAAATCCGGAAAAATGGAAGAGGAAACGCAAAAATTTCAGAAAAAAATTCAATTTTCCATGACCGTTTGATAGATCATTCCATCCGGCGCTTCCCATTCGCCTTTTGTCCATCCGGATGTGCCTTCCGTGAAATGCAGTGTGACGAATTTTTTCTTGATGGCGTTGGCGCCCCAGAATGTCGGTACGCCTCCGGCGAAGTAAATGTCCGAAACCGTATCGGAAGTATCGAGCGCATACGAAGAGATTAGCGAAACATTCCTGCCAATGTAGAGATTTTCCAGGGTTTTGTTTCCGGTAAACGCATATTCTCCAATCTCCTGAACGAAATCCGGGGTATAAAAGGAAGTTTCCATTTTGCCCGGCGGATAGCGGAGCAGGCGCGTTTTGCTTTTGTTGTACAGGATCCCGTTTTCGGATGAATATATCTGATTTTTATCGTTTACAAAAATAGCGGAAAGATTGCGCGCGTTGTAAAACGCATCCGGTGCAATGTAGACCACGGATTCCGGAATTTCGATGCTGACAACACACGTGTTCTCCAATATTTGCGAACCGATTTTCTGCAGCTGACCGCCGAAAACGACCGAAGTCAATGCCGGAAGATTGCAAAACGCATGATCCGGGATCGCCGTCATCGAGTCCGGAAGAATGATCTCGTGCAGATTCGGAGAATCAGAAAACGGACTGCCGCCGAACGTCACGTTCGTATTGGATAAATCGACCGTTTCCAAACCGGAACAGAGGAACGCCTCTGTTTCCAGATAAACAAGGGAGTCCGGAAACGCGATCTCTTTCAGCGAATAACAAAACGAAAACGCGGTATATATCGTCAGCGGTTCGGTGCAGAGAAATTCGACATCGGTCAGATTTGTGCATTCATAAAAACAGTTGGAATAGATGGTCTGCATTTTTTCGCCGAGTACGAGACGCTTCAGGGACGATGCGCAGACAAGAACGTGGTCTGCGGCATAGGTGACCGACGGCGGAAAGACAAATTCTTCCAGCTTGTCACAGTATGCAAATGCCGCCGCTTCGATCACGGTGACGGAATCCGGCAGTGAAATATGCTGAAAGGAACCGTGCATCAGTGCGCAGTGTCCGATGGCGGTAATGCCGTCTTCCACAATAATCTCTTTGATCCTGTCCCGGTAAGGGGATAAGTTTTCCTCCGTAAAAATGGAAAAATCCTCGCCTTGATTCACGGCGGTGCAGTCCCATGTGTATCGGTAACCGACCATACCCGTCCCCGAAATGGTCATCACCCCGTCCTCCGTCAACGTAAAATACGCATTCTCGCCGCAGTTGCCCTCGGCGATGACAACGGACGGCGCGGCAGAAAGGCGGACGTCGGCATCTGATGCATCCTGCGCAGGAGAATCGCTGTCCGTGCGGCTGTCGTCAAGCGCGGCGCTGTCGGCAGAGATGCTGTTCGCGGCGCTGTCCGTTTCTGCTGAACGGATACCGTCGTTCCGATCGTCGTTGGAACGACCGTCGGAATAACCGGCGGACAGCGTATCATCGGTCTGCATTTGTGCCGCACGGTAACCGAGCGCCGCGAACCCGAGCGCGCTGACCGCAAGCAGAACCGCAAGGGAGATCACGCCCGTTCCGCGCAGATGCAGATACCACCGCTTGCGCAGAAACGAGGGCTTCGGCTTCCCGGCGGCTTTGGATGCCGCCTGTCGGGAATCCTGTTTTTCGTCCGCTTCCGCACTTCCCTCGTCTTCCGCGGGAATCTCCACCCCAATCAGATTCATCTGCTCCGCACTGCCCGCGGCGGCAAAAACGGCGGCGAGAATGCGCACCGCATCCGCTTGTGGAAGCGAAATTCCGACCTCCGGAAGCATGAGCATCGCGGAAAAGATGGTGACGGCAGGGGAAAGGTGCATCCGCCCCGTGCGCGCCTCCTCCGCTTCGATCAGCTTCTGGAGCGTATTCCGCGCATAAAACAGGCGGCTTTTGACGGTGTTCTGGGAAACGTTCTGAATGACGGCGATCTCACCGACGGAATGATTTTTGTAATAGTAAAGATAAATGACCTGCTGCTGTTCCTCCGGAAGCACGGCGATCATATCGCGGATAAGCTCACGGTTCCAGGACTTCTGCATCCAGTCGTCAAGATCAAACGCGGTGAGACTGTCGTGCTGTTCCTCGGTATACGCGGCAATGGCGGCGTTCTGCTTTGCGTGCTCGCGCAGATGATCCTGGCAGATGTTGAACGTGATGGTGTGAAGCCACCGCAGAAAGCTGCGGTCGTCCTGCAAGCCGGACAGCGACAGATACACTTTCAGATACGTTTCCTGTACGATATCCTGCGCTTCGGTGTAATTGTTGATGAGGGAAAACGCAATAGAGTATGTATAATCCTTGGTATTTTCAAAAATATAGGTGAATGCATCGTTGTCGCGTTCGCGCGCTTTTGCGACCTCTCGGGTCAGGCGGTCCATGTCGATCATAGGAGGGGAGGCCTTTCTGTATCTTTTGGATGATTTGCTTATCTCTCAAATATTCATAATATATTATACCATATTTATGCATAAAATACAAGAGAAAAACTTGCCAGCGCGCAAAACCGTTGTGTCGAAAAAAACGTCCGCGACGGGATTCTGCGTTTGTAAATATTATCCGGGCAGAGGAAAACCGGGATTTTCTCTGTAAAAATGCGGATGTTCAAAAAAAATTTTCCGTTGTGCCAATAAAATTTACATTTAAGAGTGGTAATATCTTCAAAAATATAGTATAATGTATATAATCGCATTTTTTCATGCCGTAAAAATCGGCTGGTGATAATACAACGGATTAACGTCCGATGGAACGTCTGACGGATGGATGGAATAGCATCGGACAAACCGAAGAAGAAAGAAACGAGAGAAAAAACATGGGACTGATTGACACATTATTCGGAACATACTCGGAACGTCAGGTCAAGAAACTGATGAGCACTGTTGCACGGGTGGAAGCACTCGAAGATAAATACAAGAAAATGACGGACGATGAGCTGAAAAAGCAGACCGACCGTCTGAAAGCACGTCTGCGTGAGGGCGAAAAGCTGGACGACATTCTGCCGGATGCGTTTGCCGTTGTCAGAGAAGCGGACGACCGCGTTCTGAGCAAGCGCCCGTTCAAGGTGCAGATCATCGGCGGTATCGTCATCCACCAGGGCCGTATTGCCGAAATGAAGACCGGTGAAGGTAAAACGCTGATGGCAACGATGCCCGCATACCTCAATGCCCTTGCGGGAAAAGGTGTCCATATCATCACCGTCAACGATTATCTTGCGCGCGTCGGTGCGGAAGAAATGGGACGTGTTTATGCGTTCCTGGGGCTGAAGACCGGTCTGGTCGTCCACGGTATGGACAAGAACCAGAAAAAGGAAGCCTACAACGCCGACATCACCTACGGCACCAACAACGAATTCGGCTTTGACTATCTGCGCGATAACATGGTCGTATATAAGGAAGAAATGGTACAGCGCGGCCACAACTTTGCCATCGTCGACGAAGTGGACTCCATCCTCATCGACGAAGCGCGCACGCCGCTCATCATTTCCGGTCAGGGCGAAAAATCCACGATGCTGTACGACCTCGCTGACCGCTTAGTCAAAACGCTGACCTGCTACAAGGTCAAAGAAATGGACGACAAGGACGACATGGAGGAAATCGAAGAAGACTATCTGGTGGACGAGAAGGCGAAGAACGCCGTTCTCACCGCCGTTGGTGTCAAGCGCGCGGAGGAATATTTCCATCTCGACAACCTTTCCGACCCGGCGAACTCCACCATTTCCCACCACATCAACCAGGCACTCCATGCACACGGCTGTATGCAGCGCGATGACGATTATGTGGTCAAGGACGGACAGGTCATCATCGTCGACAGCTTCACGGGCCGTCTGATGCCCGGCAGACGCTTCTCCGATGGTCTGCACCAGGCCATTGAAGCCAAGGAACACGTCAAGATCGAACGCGAATCCAAGACCCTTGCGACCATCACGTTCCAGAACTATTTCCGTCTTTACAAGAAGCTGTCCGGTATGACCGGTACGGCGCTGACCGAAGAAGAAGAATTCCGCGAGATCTACAATCTCGACGTCGTCGTAATTCCGACCAACAAGCCGATGATCCGTATCGATCATCCCGATGCCGTTTACAAGAACACCCGCGGTAAATTCAATGCCATTATCGCCCAGATCAAGGAGTGCCACGCTAAGGGACAGCCCGTCCTTGTCGGTACGGTCTCCGTCGAAAAATCCGAATATCTTTCCCAGCTGCTCAAGCGCGAGGGCGTTCCGCACACTGTCCTGAATGCAAAGTATCACGAAAAGGAAGCGGAGATCGTTGCGGAAGCCGGCAAGCGCGGTGCCGTCACCATTTCCACGAATATGGCAGGACGTGGTACCGACATCCAGCTCGGCGGTAATCCCGAATTTTATGCAAAGCGCGAAATGCGCCAGATGGGATACCCGGAAGAGGTCATCATTGATGCGACCGGTACGGCTGTTACCGTCAGCGAAGAGGTTATGGCGGCAAGAGCGGTCTTTAACGACCTCAATAAAAAGTACAAGGAGCAGATCGCGCCCGAAGCAAAGGAAGTCTGCGAGCTCGGCGGTCTGTTCATCATCGGTACGGAGCGGCACGAATCCCGCCGTATCGACAACCAGCTGCGCGGTCGTGCAGGCCGTCAGGGTGACCCCGGCGAATCCCGGTTCTATCTGTCCTTTGAGGATGATCTGATGCGTCTGTTCGGATCGGAGCGCATTTCCGGCATGGTTGAAAAGCTGGGTCTGGAGGAAGACCAGCAGATCGATGCAAAGATTCTTTCCAATTCCATCGAAAACGCACAGAAGAAGTTGGAATCCATGAACTTCGAGCGCAGAAAGTATGTCCTGACCTACGACGACGTCATGAACCAGCAGCGTGCGGTCATCTACGCACAGCGCGGCGAGGTTTTGGACGGCCTTGATATCCGCGACAAGATCCGGAAGATGATGAGCCAGACCATTGAGCACACGGTCAATAGCTTCACCACGCAGGAGGTCGCGGACGACTGGAATTTCGACGGTCTGCGTACCTACTTCTACGGTACGCTCTGCCGCGACGAGGATTTCCACTATACGGCGGACGACTACAACACATTGACACGCGAAGACCTCATCAAGGTCCTGCAGGATCGCTGTGACAAGCTGTATGCGCAGAAAGAGGAGATGTTCGGCACTGAGCAGATGCGTGAAATTGAACGTGTCGTGCTGCTCAAGAACGTCGATGCGAAGTGGATGGATCATCTGGATGCGATGGATGAACTCAAGGGCACCATCCGTCTGCAGGCGTATGCACACAGAAATCCCGTCACGGAATTCCGTCTGCAGTCCGGCGATATGTTTGACGAGATGATCGCCGCCATCCGCGAGGATACGACCCGTACCCTGCTTTCCATCGTGCCGAGACCCAATCAGGAAATCAAGCGCGAAAAGGTCGCAAAGGAGACCTCCGAAGGTTTTGAAGGTGCGGAGACCCAGGCAAGAGCACCGCAGAGAGCTCAGACACCGAAGAATGCCAACGGCGAAAAGGTCGGCCGAAACGACCCCTGTCCCTGCGGCAGCGGTAAAAAATACAAGAAGTGCTGTGGTTATAATCCCAACGACCCCAACAACTAAGGACGCGGTATGGGATTCGGAACACTGTTTGTCGGCTATATGCTGCTTCTGTCGATCCCTCTGCGCTCGATGGGAATCTGCGCGGAGGTGCTCGGTTACATCGTGATGCTGCGGGCACTGTCAGGAGACCTTCTTGGACAGTATCAGCGCGGGTTTGCAAATGCAAAACGTGCGTGCTTTGTCCTGCTTCCGTTCGGCATCTTTTCCCTTGGGTTACAGGTGCTGTCGTGGCTCGGAATGGATACGCTTTACAATACGGTTTACAACGCGACCTCCCTTGTCTACACGGTTCTCCTGTCCGCATCGCTGCTCTTGTTCCATTATTATCTTCTGGATGGTGTGGAACAGCAGGCGCGGGACGTGGAGCTGACCGACATCGTGCGTCAGGCGATGCGGAACCGTATCATGACGGCGGTATACTTCATTCTCATGATAGCGGTCAACTTCCTTGACATTCCGGCGGTGACGGATGTGATTCCGTATACCAGTCTGGTCGGTGTTGTGTCGCTGTTCGGCGTGGTGTGGATCGTGCTGAATGCGAAGATGATCTTCAACTGTTATATGTGGATCTGCCTGCCGGGCGATGAGGATATGCCGCCGAGAGAGGGCGGAGGACTGCCCAATCTGTTCAACATCAAAAAGAAAAACAAACCGAAATCTGCTGAGGAGGAAGAAGCAGAAGTGGAGGCGGAATACCGCCGCCGGCGCGAAGCCTATGATGCGGAAATGCGTGCCCGTCAGGCGGCGCGCACAAAGAAAAACAAGCGCGGGAAAAAGAAATAACGGTATTTTTACATAACGGGAAGGAACGGTTCGGACGATGGAAAAAGTCAGACTGAAACCGCATATGGGTCTTGCGGCCGCCGCAATGCTCTTTCTGTGGAATCCGCACGTCAATGTCATTGATGTCCTGCCGGACTGTATCGGATGGCTTCTGCTTGCGCTGTCCATGACGGGACTTGCTTATGTCAATGAAGACATCGCAGCAGCACGGCGGAAAGCGTGGATGCTGTTTACGCTGACGACGGTCAAGCTGGCACCGATGGTCTTTTCCGTCATGGGAGAAAAAACCTTTGAGCTGCTCGGTGAACCGGTGATGATTCTCGTCTACACCGTGTGCTTCGGGACGGCAGAAGCGGTGCTCGGTATGAGTGTCATCAGGACGTGGATCGCCTCCCTTTCGCAGATCGGACTGATGCACGACAGCCGTGCCGCCATCCGGCGTTCGGACAAGCTGCGGCGGTCTGCTGTTTCGTTCTTTCTTCTGCGGGCGGCGGGGAGCATTGTGCCGGAGCTGGTCTATCTTCGGTCAACGGAATATCTCGGCAATGTCGTGTACGGTGTTGTCATCGACATCCGCGACTACCGACCGTATCTGATCTTCTTCTGCGCCGTCATTGTCGGTATTGTGGGGATCGTATGGCTGATTTCCATGCTCCGCTATCTGCACGGACTGAAAAAGGAACTGCGGACAGGCGAGGGGTTCGGTAAAGCGATTTCCGCGCTGGAAGAAGAACGGCAGGAAATGCTTGTCTGCGGCAGTACGCTGGAACGGTTTTCTGTCGCTTTCGGCATGATGCTTGCGGGCGCGGTGTTCCTGTGCAATTTCACGTTTGAAAATATCAACATTCTGCCGGACTTTGTCGGGGTGCTTCTGCTCTTCGGCGCGGTTCTGCTCCTCCGAAAGTATCAGCCGGCGGAGAAGTCCTTTCTGGCACTTGGCGGTGTGACCACGGTGCTGACAGTTCCCTATTACATCGTGCGGACGTGGCACAGCATCAACCACCACGGCTTCTGGGCGGACAATCTTGCGGATTATTTTACGCGCAATGTGACCCTGTCCGAGGAAAAGCAGGCGTACAAAATGGGACTCCAGATGGAAATGCTGTTACTTGCGGTCGTGGAAACGGTGCTTCTGATTTTGTTTTTCCGGCTGCTTTTGAAAGCATTGCAGAAGCTTAATTCGATGACCTTTTCCGACGGCGTTACGCTGTACGGTCACATGACCGCGAACATGATGCGCGCGGAAAAGGAAAAGTATGAGCGGATGCCAAAAAAAGTCTTCCTCTGGTTCTGCATTTCCGCCGCAATGGAGATCGTGCGCGCGCTCCCGGTGTTCGCATTTGTCGTCACGCCGATCGCGGTGATCAGAATGGTCATCAACGTCATTTTTGTCTGGGTATTCGCGGAATATCTCTCCTCCCTGCGCGGGGTGATCTCGTATCATTACCGGTACAATGCGGGGGAAAACGGGGAGACGGAGAATGCGCGGATGCATGAAATGCTTCATTAAAGGATGAAACGGAGCATAATATGGGCGGTCGGTTGTCTTGCAGTATCATTTCTATGTTCTGCCTGTACGCAGTATGAAACTGCGGAAACTGTTCTGGCTTCTGAACCGGTATTGGAAGCGGAAACGGTCATGGAAGATTCGCCCAATGGACTGACATGGAATCCCGATTTGCAAGAATATTTATAATGCGGAGACGTTTACCTGGAACAGAGAACGGCAGACATATGAGGTGCGGCTCGATAACAGAAGTCTGTCTGCTTCCGCATCAGAAGCGAATGCGGGATATATGCAATGGTACATTGACAATGCAGATGCGACAGACCCCATCACGCAGGCGCTGATTCGATGCCGGATCATCTATGATGCTTATATGTATGAAAACAGCGGCCTTGCGCTGTCTTCCGGTCTGGTCGTATGCGAAGAAGCCATTGATGCCGTCAGCGGACTTGGAACTTCTTATCTGATTGAGATGTATGGAACGCATTCTGACGGAAAATCATGCGGCTTGCGGAGATCTGATGTATGCGGTCATGGACATCACACAGACACCCAGACTTGTTGTTTCCGTCTCGGACAGCGGGAAAGTATATTGGATTGAAACCTTTGAATCCACGGTATTATCCGCCGCAGATGCGGTTCTGTCCGCAGACATGGACGCCGGAAAATACGGAATCCTTTTAGCACCCTATGTGCACGATGCGGTTACGGGAAACGGACAAAATTCACAAATACAATGTGATGCTGAAACCGTCCGCGCATTGACAGAACTGGATGCACAGTACGGACTTACCGAGGATGAAATTGAGGATATCCGCGCATTCATTGCCTATATCCGCGCCCGGAACAGCGGCGATGCGGAAACCGTTACAATCACAGAATAACAAAAAGCACCTGCCGTTTTCAGCAGGTGCTTTCTCTATCAACTTAAAATTACAGAACCTTCGACAGGAATTCCACCGTTCTCGGATTCTTCGGATGCTCGAAAAATTCCTCCGGTGTGCCCTGTTCGGAGATGATGCCGTCGGAAATGAAGAAAATGCGGTCGGCAATCTCGCGTGCAAAGCCCATTTCGTGGGTGACGATGATCATCGTCATGCCCTCATTGCCGAGCTGGCGGATGAGGTCAAGCACCTCTCCGACCATTTCGGGGTCAAGCGCGGAGGTCGGTTCGTCAAAGAGCATGACCTTCGGGTTCATCGCAAGCGCGCGGATGATGGCGATACGCTGTTTCTGACCGCCGGAGAGGGTGGAGGGGTAGACGTTCGCCTTCTCCTCAAGACCGATGCGGCGGAGCAGGCGCATGGCGGTTTCCTCGGCTTCCTTTTTGATCTGTTCCGGGGTGGTGTCGATGACGACATCCTTTTTGCCGAAGAATTTCTGCAGCTTTGCTTTCCGCAGACGCTTCGTCCGGATAGTGACGGGCGCGAGCATGATGTTTTCAAGCACAGTCTTGTTGTTGAACAGGTTGAAGGACTGGAACACCATGCCGATGTGCTCTCTGTGGCGGTTGATGTCAACGTGCATATCGGCGATGTCCTCGCCCTCAAAGATAATGGAGCCGCCGTTGGGGTCTTCCATGCAGTTCAGACAACGCAGAAACGTCGATTTGCCGCCGCCGGACGGGCCGATGACGGCGATTTTTTCGCCCTCGTAGACGTTTTCCGTGATGCCGCGCAGAACCTCAAGCTTGCCGAAATTCTTGCGCAGGTCTTTGATCTCCAGAACGGGAGTTTTAGTTGTGGACACGGTCACTTCTGCCCAGCCTCCTTTCCATCAGCCTGACACCCAGCGAAATGATGAGCACCATGACAATGTAGATGAGTGCCATGACAAGATACGGCACCATGAATTCGTAGTTGTTTGTACCGATGTAACGGAACGCAACGCAGATGTCGGTCGCGCCGACGAAGCCGACGACGGAGGTTTCCTTGATGAGGGTGATGAACTCGTTGCCGAGGGTCGGGAGAATGTTCTTGACCGCCTGCGGGATGACGATGAGCATCATCGTGGAGAAGAACGACAGACCGAGCGCGCGCCCTGCCTCCATCTGACCGGGGTCAACGGAATTGATACCGCCGCGCATAATCTCCGATATGTACGCGCCGCTGTTCAGACCGAAGATGATGACACAGACGTTGAGCACCGGCAGATTGACGCCGATGGCGGGAAAGAGAACGTAGTAGCCGAGCAGAAGCTGCACGACGATCGGCGTTCCGCGGAAGAACGCGACATAGATGTCGCCGATGCGCTGGAAGAAGCGGGTCACACGCTTGTACGGCGGAATGACCTTGACGGCGGCGATGATGGTACCGATGACGATACCGATAAGCAGACCCAGCACCGCAATGATGACGGTGTTTCTGAGACCGCCGAGGACTTCCTTGTATCCGTTTTGGTTGACGAATGTATTATAGAAGACCGCCCATTTTCTTGGAAGAGTGGTAAAAAAATTCATTTGGGTTGAAACATACCTCGTGGGATTTTCATGAAGCGGAAAACGGAAAAATAGGCATATCCCCTTGCTTTTTACAAGGGGATATTAGCGTTATGTGTTATGGATGGAATCAGTTGACAGCGTTGATGTTTTCGACGACAGCCTTTGCGGGTGCAATGTCGAGAACGACATAATTTACGTTGCCGTTGATGAGGTTCTGCGCAGCAAGAGCGCCGACTTCATAAGGAACACATTCAACACCGTAGCCGGCAAAGCCCCAGCCCTCGTCACCCATGACGTAGAACTGACCGGTGGTGCCGGACTGGACACCGATCTTGGTATCAGAACCGAGGGTGTTCAGAATGGCTTCGACATCCTCAGCGGTCTTGCAGGCATCAAAGGTGGTGTCATCGCCCTTGACGATGAGAACCTGGGATGCGTTGTAATAGGCATCGGAGAAATCGAGGATCTCTTTTCTGGTCTCGGTGATGGTCAGACCCGCTGCCGCGATGTCGCACATACCCTCTGCAACGGAGGTACAGACGGATTCAAATTCCATATTGCTGATGACCAGCTCCTGACCGAGGTATTCTGCGAGCAGACCCATGATTTCCATGTCAACGCCGTAGTAGGTGTCGCCCTCTTTGTATTCAAAGGGTTCAAAGCCTGCGTTGGTCGCAACGACGAGCTGATCCTTGGAAGGATCCTCTGCAGCGGAGGTGACACCGGTGGGTTCACCGTCACCGAAGTACTTGTTGATGATCTCGTCAAACTTGCCGTTTCCCTTGATTTCTGCAAGGAATGTGTTGACGGAAGCGAGCAGTTCCGCATCGCCCTTGGCAACGGCGTAAGCGTATTCTTCACTGGTCAGCGGGATGTCGATGACCTTGAGCGCACCGGAACCGGAAGCGGAATCGCCGCCGCAGGAGCCGAGCACGCACGCGGAGGTGAGCAGCATGACTGCACAGAGCAGAACGGAAAGAATCTTTTTCATGATAAAAAATCTCCTTTTGAATTGATTTTGATGGTATGGAAAAGTCTATGCGAATATTATACCGCGAAAGCGGCAATTTGTCAAGGGGTTTTTGAAAATATTATGCATAAAATTGCATATTTATGAAATTCGGTGATTTGAACAGGAAAACGGCGCGCATCTGTGGAATTGTTGACGGATTCTGCGATGCAATCTTTTCATAAACATTATTTTTCCACAATGGCTGACAAAATCAGAGAAAATAAGGAATATTATGTATCCGTATGCGCAAAAATATACAAGAAAAATGAATAAATAATACATCCTGTCGGCGCAGGCAAGGAGAGATTCTGTCGTGTGCGCAAAAAAGATACAAAAAGTCCTTGAAAAAAAACGGAAAATGCGATATAATATATATGATTTGATTCAAAAAAACACCTCCCCAAAAGAAAGGATTCAATAAAATGAAAGCTGTCATTACCGTTACCGGCAAGGATGTTGTCGGCATCATTGCAAAGGTTTCCTCCGCGTGCGCGGAATATCATGCAAACATCGTCGATATTTCCCAGAGCGTTTTAAGCGAATATTTTGCCATGATCATGGTCGTCGAAATTGACCAGATCGCTGTGGAATTCACAAGCTTTGTGGATGCGATGACGAAGCTCGGAAAAGAAAACGGTCTTGTCATCCACACCATGCACGAAGACGTGTTCAATGTTATGCACCACATCTGAGTGTTCCGATCAAATAAGGCATATTTGTTAGATTAAAAGGAGACCCCCAATGCTGAATATGAACGATGTCCTCGAAACCATCCATATGATCGAGGGCGAGAATTTGGATATCCGCACCATCACGATGGGCATTTCCCTGCTCGACTGTGTATCGGACGACGAGAACCGGTTCTGCGATAAAATATACGACAAGATCACCCGCAAAGCGGAGAAGCTTGTTTCCACGGGCGAAGAAATTGAAAAAATGTACGGGATTCCGATCGTCAACAAGCGCGTTTCCGTGACACCCATTGCCATCGCGGGCGGTGCGCTGTCAAGGGACGGTTTTGTCAAAGCGGCAAAAGCGCTTGACCGTGCGGCGGATACGCTCGGAATCAACTTCATCGGCGGCTTCGGCGCGCTGGTACACAAAGGATTCACCGTCGGCGACCGGAATCTGCTCGATGCGATTCCCGAAGCGCTGTCTGTGACCGGCAAGGTCTGCTCCTCCGTCAACGTCGCATCGACGAAAGCCGGCATCAACATGGATGCGGTGAAGCAGATGGGTGATATCATCAAGGAAACCGCATATCTTACGAAAGATGCAGATTCCATCGGATGCGCAAAGCTGGTTGTGTTCACCAATGTTCCGGAGGACAACCCCTTCATGGCGGGTGCGTTCCACGGTGTCGGGGAACCGGATACTGTCATCAATGTCGGCGTCAGCGGCCCCGGTGTTGTTGCAAGTGCTATCAAACGCGCGGGGGACTGCGATTTCTCCACGCTTGCCGACATTATCAAGAAGACCGCGTTCAAGATCACCCGTATGGGTCAGCTTGTCGCATATGAAGCCTCCCGCCGTCTGGATACGCCGTTCGGCATCGTTGACCTGTCTCTCGCACCCACGCCTGCCATCGGCGACAGCGTGGCGCATATTCTTGAGGGGATGGGACTCGAAAAATGCGGCGCGCACGGAACTACTGCCGCGCTGGCACTGCTCAACGATGCGGTCAAAAAAGGCGGTGTCATGGCATCCTCCCACGTCGGCGGTCTGTCCGGCGCATTCATTCCCGTCTCCGAGGACCAGGGCATGATTGATGCGGTCTCCTGCGGCTCTCTGACCCTGGAAAAGCTGGAAGCGATGACGGCAGTATGCTCGGTCGGTCTTGATATGATCGCCATTCCCGGCGACACCCCGGCGGAGGTCATCTGCGGCATCATCGCGGACGAAATTTCCATCGGTGTTGCCAACACAAAGACCACGGCGGTGCGCGTGATCCCCGCCTACGGAAAGAAGCCCGGCGACACAGTCAGCTTCGGCGGTCTGCTCGGTTATGCTCCTGTCATGAAGCTGAATGAAATGTCCCCGGCGGCATTCATCGCCCGCGGCGGACGTATTCCCGCGCCCATTCACAGCTTAAAGAACTGATATGACGATCCTGTATTTTCTCGGAAACGCGACAAAGAGCCAGATGTTCGGATGTGTTCTGAAAACGGAGCATCAAACCGTCGTCATCGACGGTGGAACGCCGGGCGACGGGGAACAGCTGGCGGCATTGCTGCGCGAAAAAGCAAACGGTCATGTAGACCGGTGGTATTTTACCCATCCGCACCACGACCATATCGGTGCGTTTCTGCACATCTGCGAAACCGCGTCCGACATCCGCATTGACGGCATCTCGTGCGCGTTCCCGTCACTTTGTGAACTGAAAAAACACGGAACCCGCGCCGCGTGGGAAGTGTCGCTGTGGGAAACCTTTGAATCCTTGAAAAACGGGCGCTTCCGCGACACCTTTCATGAAAACCACCCCGGTGACAGAACGGAATACGGGGACACCTCCGTCACCGTTCTGCGGGTGTACAATCCTCTGATAAAAGAGAATTTCATCAACAACTCTTCCTCTGTTTACCGCATCGACACACCCCGAAAGCGGGTGCTGATCCTCGGCGACCTTGGCATTGAGGGCGGGGAGGAAATGATGAAAACGGTTCCGGCAGAAGAACTGGATGCCGATTATACCCAGATGGCGCATCACGGGCAGAACGGCGCAAGCGAGTCGTTTTACCGTTATATCCGCCCCCGCGCGTGTTTATGGCCCGCGCCTGATTGGTTATGGGACAACAACAACGGGGACGGTTTTGACCGCGGCCCGTGGAATACCGTGCGCACGCGCGAATGGATGGAAGCGCTCGGCGTGAAAACGCACATCATCGAAAAAGACGGAACACAGGAGATACTGCTTTCATGAAGATTCTTCATTCGGCGGACTGGCATCTGTGCTCCCCCCTGTCCTGCCGTCTGGGGGAAGAAAAAGCAAAGGAACGGCGCGCGGAGTTATTGTCCGGATTTGCGGACATGACCGCTTATGCACGCGAAAACGGCCTCCGGGCGATCTTGCTCTGCGGTGACATAGGAGACAATGGTACTCTGCCGTATGCCGTGCAGGATTATCTTCTGGATACGATGACGGCAGAAGAAACCATCCGTTTTTTCCTCATTTCCGGGAACCATGACCGGATGACACAGGGCACCGTTGGCGGGATTTTCACCCGCGGACGGCGACAGCTGCCCCGGAATCTGACCGTATTCGGCGGAGAATGGGAGACAGTGCGCATCGGGGACGCTGTGACCGTTTCCGGGTGTTCCTTTGACGGAAAAACGGCGGCTTCTTTGCCGAAGCTTGAAAAAGAGGACTACAACATTGTGCTTCTGCATGGGGAGATCATGGAATCGGGAGAGGGCACACTTGGAACTGACGATATCATCCCGCTTACATCCCTTTCCGAAAAAAACATCGACTATCTTGCGCTCGGGCATTACCATTCGTTCCGGCACGGAAAGCTCGGCCGCCGTGGGACATGGTGTTATGCCGGCTGTCCCGGCGGGAGAGGGTTTGACGAATGCGGCGAAAAGGGCTTTGTCGTATTGAATCTCGAAACCCCAAAAGATGGAAAGGTGTCGTGCTCTGCAGAATTTGTCCCGTTTGCGCGCCGCCGTCTGCACCGGGTGGAGGTGGATGTCACAGACATTCCCGCCGCACTCCATGCGCTGGAAGATGCCGTGATGACAGCGGTAAAGGGCATTCCCTCCGCCGACCTTGTCCGCGTGGTGCTGTGCGGGTCGGATGCGCCGGAAATTGTGCGCGATACCGCGTATCTCACAACGCGGCTTTCGGGACGGTTCTATTATATCGAGGTCACGGATGAGCGGAAGACGGCGCTTGACATGGATGCGTTCCGCGGGGACATTTCCCTGCGCGGAGAATTTGTGCGGCGCGTGCTGTCCTCTCCTTTGACGGAGAAGGAAAAGGCGGAAGTTCTGCGCTGCGGGCTGTCGGCATTCGACGGGGAAGCACGGTATTTATAAACTTGATCGGAGAAGACGGTACAAATGCGAATCACATCTTTATATATTGAAAATTTCGGCGTTCTGCACGCGTACCGGCTGGAGATGGGTGCGGGACTGAATGTCCTCTGCGAGAAAAACGGGTTCGGGAAAACGACCCTTGCGGCATTTATCAAAGCGATGCTCTACGGACTTCCCGCCAATAGAAAAACGGATCTTGACGAAAACGAACGGAAAAAGTATCAGCCGTGGCAGGGGGGGGCGTTCGGCGGGACGATGAATTTCACCGCCCGCGGAAAGGAATACCGCTGTGAGCGTTTTTTTGCCGCCGCGGGAAGCCGGAAGGGGGACAGCTTTGTCCTTTATGACCTTGCGGACAATATGGTATCCTCTGACTACACGGAGCAGCTCGGCATGGAATTGTTCGGCATTGATGCGGAGGGGTTCCAGCGCAGTGCGTTTCTACCCCAGAGACTCTTGTCCGGCGGCATTGACAATGCAACGGTCACGGCAAAGCTGAACGATCTGCTTGATGCGGACGAAGATCCCGCAAGCTACGACCGTGCGGCGGCGGTGCTTTACCGGCAGAGACAATTTTACCGCCGGCAAGGCGGACGCGGACGGATCGCAGAACTGGAAGAAAAGCTGTTCCGCGCACAACAGGTGGAAGCGGACTGTCTTGCGGCGGAAACGCGGTGCGAGACTGCACAGGCGGAAGCGGAGGACATCGACCGCGCGCTTGACGAGGTGCGCCGCCGTCGCGAGGTTCTGCGGCAAGAAGGCGAGACCCTGTCCGGCATGGGAACGCGTGCGGCAGTGCTTTCCCACGGCAAAATGCTGTTATCAGAACGCGATCGGCTGATTTCATCGGCGGCGGAAAAGCGGGTGTTTCTCGGAAAACACCGCACAACGGAGGAAGTGGATGCGCTTCTTTCGGATGCCGTCGGGCATGAGACTGCGTGGAATGTCGCAAAGGAAAATCTTTTCAGAACCCGCACACAGAAAAACGAAACTACCAAGCAGCTTGCGGCTTTGCGGGAAATGACGGGATTGCCGGGAACGGAGGAGTTGCCGGATATCCGCGCGGCGCGGGACAATCTTCTCTACGCAAGAGAAATGCTCGGCAGGACGACGGCGGAAAACAATATCCCGGACTCAGACGCCCCGGAATCCGGTACCGCTCCGCGCATCCCCGCCTGTCTTGCCGATGAGGAGCTGGAACGGCACATGAAGCAGGCCGCGATGTATGCAAGCGAGATCGCATCTCTTGAAAAGCCAAAAACGGCAAAAGAGGCGCGGCGGCAGGTATATGCGGCGGCGGGCTTTACGCCCGACACGATTTTGCCGGACGAAAAAACGATGGATGCCTACGCGGATACCCTGCGTGCACTGAACAGCAGCCGTGCAAAGCATGAAACTGCGGAAAAAACGCTTTCCTCGGACACCGCGGAGCTGGAAGCCTTGGAGTCGGCAGGCAAGGACGGAAACGGTGTGCGCATTCCGGAGGAAACGGAACTGGTCGCCATCCGGACACGGTACGACGGACTGGATGGCGGAAAGCGGGAAATTGATGCGCTCGAAGAAAAACAGCACGCCGCGGCGGCGGCACGAGATGATGCGCACAAACGCAAAAAACGGCGCATTATGGCGGGAATTTTGCTTCTGCTTGCCGGAATTGTGCTCGGTATATTGTATTTCCGGATGCAAGATGTACGGCTTTTGCCTGCGGCGGCACTTCCCATTCTGCTCGGCATTGCGCTTGTAATCTCCGGTCTGACGGGTGATGCACCCGATGTGCGGGTGCTGGACGATGATATTTTCAAACGGCTGTGCGAAAAGAAGTCGGAATATGAGACCGACCGCACGGCAGTATACGAATTTCTGGATCGGTATGCGGGGGAATCCGTGCTTGATACCGATGCCGCGGATCGCATTTTCTCCGACATCGCCAAGCGGTGCCGCCGCAGGGAAGAACTGCGCGGGGCAAAGGACTCTGGCACGAAGCTGATTGCTGCACTTGACGCGGAAGCGGAAACGCTCCGTCTCTCGCTTGCTGCCCTGCGTGGGGAAACGGTGGAGGAAGATGGTGCGGAAACGCCAAGCGGCAACGCCTTGCCAAGCGGCACAATTCTGACGGATACCGAAACGGAGGAAGAATTTGCCGTTTATCGGGAAAAGGTCCGCAGATGTGCGGATGCTGACCGGGAAGCCGCCAGAGAAGCGGGCGAATTTTCACGCAGCCGGGCGCGCGCGGATGCGCTTCACATGACGCTGGATGCGTATCTTGCACAGCTTGCCGCGACACCGGCGGCGGAATATTATACTGGCAGTCTTCCGGCCGCAGGAGATGGGATGATGTCGGGGGAAGACTATCTCTCCGCCCTGACCGCGTGGAAAACCGCCGCAGATACCCTGTGTTCACGCCTGGCGGCAGAAGACGATGCACGGAGTGCGGAGCGGGAAGCCGTGGCGGCATTACAAACGCGGATTCTGCCGTGGATTTCCGCGGAAATCGATGCGGAAACGACAGAAGTTTCCGTTCTGGCAGAGCGGATCCTCGCCGATGCGGCAGAGCGGGAAAACCGGATACAGACACTGGATGCGGCACTTGCGGAGCTTGAAAACCGGGAAGCGGTGTATCTTGCACAGTATGATGCGGAAACGGCGGAATTGGAAACGTTTCTTTCCTGTTTTTATGATGCACCGTATCCGGATGCCGGTGTGGGCATCCGCCGGGTGACGGAAACCCGCCGGGCGCTTGACGATGATATGAACCGTTTACGTGGGGCGCAGAATGCACTTGTGGAATTCTGCCGGGACAACGCGATGACGGAGGACGTTCTCCGGACGTCGGAAGTGCCGGGAGAGGAAGTGCTTGCCGGGTGGCGGGAAGCGCTTGCGCAGAACACCGCGGCATTGGAACACGATGCGGAACAGCTGCAGAGTGCCCGTGCGGCAAAGCGGCAGACCGCGGAAACGGAATCCGCCCGTGCGGCGGCGCTTCCCGCAGTACGCGAAACGATCGCGGACACCCGTGCCGCCCTTGACGATGCCGCGCATCATCTCGACATCGTGCAGAAAACGCAAAAGCTCCTTGACGAAGCGAAGACCGCGATGTCCACGCGCTATCTTGGGGTCATGCAGATGCACTTCCGCCGGTATTATGCGCTGTTGGCAGGTGTGGATGCCGAGGCGGCGGATGCGCTGTCGCTGGATGCACTTCTTCAGCCACAGATGGAGGTCGGCGGCGTGCGGCGGGAGAGCGGCTATTTCAGCCGCGGCACGGGAGACCTTGTGAATCTCTGTATCCGGCTGGCGCTCATCGATGCGCTGTATGGAGACGGGAAGGAAGACGGGGAAGGAGAGGAACTGCCGCCTGTGATTCTGGACGATCCGTTTGTCAATCTCGATGAAAAACGGCTGTCGGCGGCGAGAGCGCTTCTTGACCGCGCGGCGGAAAGGTATCAGATCCTGTATTTTGTCTGTCATGAGAGCCGGGCGTGAGACCATTTGAGAGCGGGGGCACGGTCCTGCCGCGTGACAGAACATAAAATCATACAAAAAATGGGCTTCCGCCGGATATATGGCACGGAAGCCCGGTTTCATTATTGAAATTGTGTCAAAAGCGCGGAAAGTGCGGTCGGATTCTGAACGTTGACCTCATGCCCCGCATCGGGGACAAGCCGGAACCCGGCGCCCGGGATCTGCTCTGCGAGCCGCTCGGATGCCGTGCGGTTGGCACGGTCGGCACTGCCGCAGAGGATAAGGGTCTTTGCGCGGATGTTTCCGACAAGCGGTGTCAGGTCAAGATCTGCCATGGAGGACATGAGAGACAGCATGGATTCTTTCGGCAGTCCCAGCTCCGCAAATGCGTTTTCCGGCATCAGGCGGAAGATCAGGTTCTGAAATTGCAGAAGACGCCGCGGCGGATGAACCTGCGGTGCGATGAGAACAAGCGAAAAAACACTGTCAGGCTTTTGTGCCGCATAATGAAGACACAGTACTGCGCCCAGCGACAGTCCGCAGAGCGAAAGCGGTGTTCCCACGGCATCATAGGATGTGTCGCAGAACGTACAGAACGCACGGAACAGGGTGTCGTAATCCGCCTGTGCGCCGTTCCCGCGCAGGGGGTCAGTGGGTCATAACAGACCGTCCGGGACGGTGCGGTTTTGGGAAGCTGTGCAAAAACGCCCTCCCATGCCGCCGGGGTCTGTCCGAGACCGTTTACGAAAATCAAGGGAGAAAACCGCTTTTATCTCTGGACACGGCCGGAAGCATCGCCGCCGGCAAGCTTTTCGACCTCGGAGACACTGACACGGTTGAAGTCGCCCTCGACGGAATGCTTGAGTGCGGATGCCGCAACGGCAAATTCGATGGCTTCCTGCGTGGACTTTCCGGTGAGGAGCGAATAGATCAGACCGCCGCCGAACGAGTCACCGCCGCCGACACGGTCGACGATGTGCAGATGGTAGGACTTGGAGAAGCAGTAGTTTTCGCCGTCGTACAGCATACCTGCCCAGTCGTTGTCGGATGCGGAAATGGAAGTGCGCAGGGTGATGGCGACCTTTTCAAAGCCGAATTTGTCCGCAAGCTGCTTTGCAACGGACTTGTAGCCCGCATGGTTGAGCTTGCCGCCGTAGATGTCGGAGCCTTCGGCTTCGATGCCGAACACGTCCTTTGCATCCTCTTCGTTGGAAATGCAGACGTCGACGCATTTGCAGAGCT
>JAFUPC010000104.1 GCA_017481495.1 Clostridia bacterium | reverse complement strand
TTGCTTGGTTTTTTTGCATCGCTTTCCGCTATCAGCATCAAAGGCGTTCTGTTCCTGCTTCTGGAAAGCGCATTCTGGGTCGCGTTCGTCCTCTGCACCGTGCGGGCAATCTGCGGGCAGTACAAGCTGATCGTTCCGATGCTGATGCTGTTCTTTGCATTCTTTTACACCTTCATCAAGTACGACCTGCGGGATTTTGTCAGCATCGCATCCCAGGTGTGTCTGCTTCTGATTCTCTGGTTCCCCATTGATGCGGTCGTTTTCACCTCCTTATATGTCAAAGACGATGAACACTGATTCCCCCGTTCTGTTTTACACAGACCTGTCAACACTTGCGTGGGATGAAGATGCCACACTCCCCCGTCTTTCCCCCGCCCGCAGAGAAATCGTTCTGCGCCGCCCCCCAAAAGAACGTCCCGCCGCCGCATATGCGGAGCTGCTTCTGCATTATGCCGCACGGGAATGCGGGTATCCGTCCTTTGCGGAAACTGAAATCGTATGGCAGGGAAAGCCGTATTTTGCAAAGGAACGTGCGCCGTTTTCCTTTAATCTCTCCCACGCCGGGAACACGGTCGCCGTTCTGCTCTGCCCCGCCGGCACCAACAGCGGAACCGAATGTCCACACCTTTGCGGAATGGACTGCGAGGAGCTCCGTCCCCTGCGCAATATGGATGCGATCGCACGGAAAATGTTCACAGAGGAGGAGCGCGCGTGGCTGGATACGCAGAATGACCGCATCCGCGCGTTTTTCCGGCTGTGGACGGCAAAGGAAGCGTTCATCAAATACACCGGAGAGGGCTTTTCCCGCCCGCTTGCCACCGTTCTGACCGATTTTTATGCGCGGTGTGCCACGGCATCGGACAGCGGCGTTTCCTGTCGGATTTATCACTTTGAGACCGAAAACGCGGTTCTGTGCGCGGCGCTGGATGCGGATACGGACAGACCGCCGGTGTTTTGTACGGTTCCCGCCAATCGGATACCATGAAAGGAATTTTTATGTCTGTTTATTTTGATCAGCCGCCGCTTCTCATCCGTTCTCTGACGGAGGACGATGTTCTTCCGCTGACAGAAGCGGAGATCGCGCAGGGCTGGCATTCAACCCCCGACAAGCTGAACAAACGTATCCGCGATGAAAAAGACGGTAAATCCATCTCGTTCTGCGCTGTGTGGAACGGCATTCCGGTCGGATATGTCAGTCTGTATTTTCACTGTCCTGCCGGCCCCTTTGCGGATACGCCGTATCCGGAAATCGTGGATTTCAACGTGCTCAAAGCATTCCGGAACCGCGGCATCGGTTCCCATCTGATGGACTGTGCGGAAGCCGAAGCCGCCGCGCGTTCCCCCGTTGTCACCATCGGCGTGGGACTTCATTCCGGCTATGGTGCCGCACAGCGGATGTATGTCCGCCGCGGGTACATTCCGGACGGTTCCGGCGTGTGGTATGAAGACCGTGTCTGTCCGCCGTATACCATGTGTGAAAACGGTGATGCGCTGGTGCTTTATCTTTCCAAAAATTTTACAAAGGAATCCTGACAACTAAAAATGAGACACCGGTATAAGGGTTCTGCCCTCTCCGGTGTCTCAAGATTTTTATTCTTTAATTCTCGTACACAGTATCCGTCTGACCGCTGTAATTGGTCATATAATCGAGCGGATCGACGTTGACCCCGTCCACCGTCAGCATGAAATGCAGATGGTCGGTATCCGCCATTTCGATGATCATGGATTCGCCGACACCGCCGATGACCTCACCGGCAAGCACCGTTGCACCGGCTTCCATGCCGCGCGGGAAGTCCGGGGACAGATTGCAGTAGGTCGACGTGATGCCGCCGCCGTGATTGATCTCGATGCAGTTGCCCCAGAACGGGTCCTCCCACACGCGCTCCACCGTTCCCGCGGCACACGCGGAGACATTCGTTCCGACCGGCGCATAAATGTCAATGCCGCTGTGTACCCGGTAATCGTTCATCGTCAGCGAGTAGACCGCGACGTCATCGGTGAATTCCTTCGTCACCGTACCGTTGACCGGCATCACGCAGGTGAAGCTGTCCGCGGTCGGATAGGATGCCGCCGCCTGTGCTTCCCCGGGGTCCGCTTCCGCCATCGCCGCATCCGTTTCCGGTGATGCGAGCACATCCTCCGAATCCATGACGGTCTCGTCCGTCACAATTTCGGTATCAATGGGATTGTGCGGGGTGAACCAGCCGGCTTCCTCATCCGCTTCCGTTGAGGCGGTGCCGGATTCCGCCGCAAGTGTGGTCTGCCCGCCGTCTTCTGCCGCATCGCCTTTGGCGGAACGGGATGCCGCGGAGAAAAAGGTCATCATTCCGACGGCGACCACCGCCAGAACCGCCAGCGACCAGATACCCGCGCTGATGAGCTGTTTTCTGCTTTCGTATTTCTGCTTCATATTTTTCCGTACTTCCTTTCTGTCATCCGGAAGCGCGCTGAACACTTTTGCAAACTGCTTCCGTCTGCCGTTAGTGTTTGCCGGAGATGACAGGGTTATGCAGGGTTTACGAAAAATTTCCATGAAAAATTCCGTGCACCGGGGTGAGGGCACGGAATCTTTTTTATCATTTATTGATGAGCTTCTCCCTGAACTCCGCATATGTCAGACCGTCAAAATAATCCTTTTCTTCCAGCTGCACGACATATTCCTCCATCGAAAGCCCCGCTTCCATGATGCGCATGGCGTGGTATCTGCCGACGTAGGTGAAGAAATACGGCTGGAACGACATTCCGGTCTCCTCGGTCTTGTCGGCGGGATAACGGATGATGAAGCCGAATTTCCAGCAGTTTTCCGCAAGCCAGACATAAGCCGGTTCCTTTGCAAACGCGGTGGAGGTGTCCTCCAGATTGTGCATGACCATCGAAAGACCTGCCTGCTGGGGGTTGCATCCGGGCTTCTGGGTCGTGGCGGCAACCGCGGCGGCGGCCTGTTCCTCCGACAGCGAAGCGTAGGATTCCAGCGCCGTTTTGTAAACGCTGTTCTGCTTGCCGTAGGAACGGTAGCCGAGCAGGATGTTGACGTCGGTGAAGCCGTTTGCCTGCAGCTCCATGATCATCGCGTGCGCCGCTTTTTCGGCAATCTGACACAGATATTGCAGAGGCCGTCCGTCATACCGGATGTCCGTGATCTCGACAGTTTCGGGAACATACGACTGCGGCAGAGGATACTCGTTGTTGACTAAAATCAGGTACGCATCCCGATCGGCGGGATTCATATAATCCTCGTAAAGGCTCAGATCGGCGACGAATTCAATCGGGGAGGTACTGCCGAATTCATTGTATTCGTCAAGTCCGGTCAGCGGGGCATCGGAGCGGATGACGAACCGCAGGGATTCATAGGTGTCCTCCTGCCCTTCAACAAGCATCTGCTCCACGGTCACGGTTTGCTTTTCCCCGTCGTACAGAACGGAAATGCCGGATACATAGGAGGAGGAAAAGTCATACGGCACATACAGATCTTCCCCGTCCAGATAGGGGGCTGCGGTCAGGCGTTCCTCCACACCGTTGATGAAGACCTGCGTGGAGCCGACAATGAACTGGACGTGCTCTTTGGCATCGCGCGTGATGTAGCGAAGCTCTGCGGTGTCGCCCGTGACCGCCATCTCGCACAGCTCGATGATGGGAGTCATGTTGACGTACAGATTGCCGCCCCGCATCATGCTGTCGTAGGCGACGGTCGTTTTTTTCGTGCCGACCACATAGGTGAAATTCTGTCTTGCGCTCCGTTCGTACTGAATCAGATTCACATAAAACAGTCCCGCGCAGACGGCAAACAGCGAGACGAACATCAGCACAAATACGATAAAGCGTCCGAAAAAGACTTTTGTCTTTCTAACACGCTGTCTTGCGTGATATTCCCGCTCCTCGCGGCGCATCTGTTCTCTTATGGCGCGTTCTTCCTCTGTCAGCTCGAACCGCTCATCGTGGCGGCGCATTTTCTCGGCGGCCCGCCGTCTGGCTTCCGCCTCTTTTTTCTGCTTTGCCGCCGCCTGTTTTCTCTGTTTTTCTGCGGCTTTTTCGCGCTTTTGGCGTTCCTGTTCCTGTTTTTTCTGCATCTCGCGGCGTTTCTTCGCTTTTGCCTGCGCCGCCGCGCGCTGCTGCTCCGGGGTCATCTGCCGCCGCGGCGCCCCGTTGTTCGGATTGTTCAAATGGGTTCACTTCCTCCCCTTGATGTGTTGTTTTTATAAAATTCTGCTTTGGCGGGGGCAAGGTGATATTGTCTTACGCTGCGCGATCCGATACCCGCATCAACACATATATGCCGACAAATTACCAAAACAAATACACATTACTTCTCATCATGACACGTGATCAATAACTCCGCATACGGCAGTTCCTTTATCGTATCACAGAACGTATGCCACTCCTCCAGCTTATGATACCGGCGGGCATAATAAATGTTTGTCAGCGTTTCGTAATTCATCGTCACGGTGCGCATCTGGTCAAAGGACGACGGCAGAAATTGGATCATATCATACCAATACCGCTTGTCCTTGGTTTCCAGAAATTTCGTGCGCAGAACTTCCAGATAGGAAATCACCCCGTCAAACTGCGCAAGCGTTTCCTCGTCCATGTGGTCGGTGGAAAAATCCGCACGGGAAAACGGCTTTGCGTGGATCTTGTGCATCGTGGAGGTGGAATTGGCAACAGTCGCGACCTTGTAGGTGTCAAATTCTTTCCACCAGTAAATGGGCGCAGTGATGTCCATCGACACAAAGATCTGGCGGATGAACTTCCGGTCGGAGGAGCCGGCGCGGCAGAGGGTGGAGGCGAGTTTTTTATCGGCTTCGCCGATGATATAGGTTCCGTTTTCGTCGAAATAGCTGTCGGACTTTTCCCAGGAATTCATGGGATTGCGCATCCCGCGGAGCGCGTTGTCCAGATTCATCACGGCGACACGTTCGGTTTTCAGCATCTGATGTAGAAATTCCTTTCTGTGTGGTTATGTTATTACTATTATACCACGAAATCCGTGGTTTGAAAAGTGGTATTTTATGAATTTTTCCGGATTCTTCGCATAAATGAAAATTTTTGATACGAAAAACGCATAAAAGTCTTGCAAGTACGGCAAATTTGTGATAGAATATTATATATATCATAGCAATATCACACACCACAGAACCAAAGAAAGGCTGGTATCCATATATGTCCGCATTCCTGATTCAGAACGCCCGCGTTTACCGCACCGAATACCGTGATTTCATTCCCGGCGCCGTTGTCATTGAAGACGGTAAGATCAAGGAGATCCTCACCGATCCCGCCGCTGTCATCGACGGCATGGAGACCGTCGACGCAAAGGAGCAGTACCTTGTTCCCGGGCTTGTTGACGCGCACACCCACGGCCGCATCGGCTACGACTTCGACTCCGCGACCGCGGAACAGATGAAAGCCATGCGCGCTTCCTACGCCGCAGACGGCACGACCACCGTGTTCCCGACCATCGCATCCGCACCGCTGTCCCAGATTGAGACCGCCATCGACAATGTCAAGGCGGCAGGCTTTGACGGCATCCATTTAGAGGGCCGTTATCTCAACTGCAAGCGCCGCGGCGCACACAGAGAAGACCTGCTCTTCCCGCTCGATGTCGCGGAGCTTTCGTCCCTGCTTGACCGCATGGAGCCGCTCAACGTCCACATCAGCTGTGCGGCAGAGCTGGAGGGCGGCGAAGCATTCGTCAAGACCGCCATCGCGCGCGGTGCCACCGTCTCCATCGGTCACACCGATGCCACCTATGAACAGGCACTGGATGCCATGTCCTGGGGTGTCAATGCGTTCACGCACACCTTCAACGCCATGCGTCCCATCCACCACAGAGAACCCGGCCCCGTTGTCGCCGGTCTGACCACGGAAAATGCTTACTGTGAAGTCATCGCAGACGGCTTTCATCTGAATCCCGCCATCGTCAAGCTCGCCTACATGGCAAAGAAGCCCGCGCACCTGACCCTCATCACCGACTCGATGAGCGCAACGAAGTGCGAAGACGGTGAATACAGCATCGCCGGCGAAAAGGTCTACGTCGTGAACGGCAAAGCCATCAACGAGGAGGGCAACATTTCCGGTTCCACCATCTGCCTGTATCAGGCGGTCCGCAACCTGATGACGTTTGCCGGTGTATCCTTTGCGGAAGCACTGCCGTATGCGACCATTGTTCCTGCATCCATGCTGAAGATCGAAAAGTCCGTCGGCTCCATTGCCGCGGGCAAGGATGCGGATCTTCTGCTCGTCTGCCCCGAGACCTACGACATCACCGCGGTCTGGCAGAAGGGCGAAGCCGTCGCCCATGTGTGACACTGTTCACCCGTGAACCCGATGCACCCCTCCCCGTCTTCCCCCCGCCGCAGCCGCCGCACCGACCCCACGGACAGTGCCCGTCGGAGCCACGTTCTCGCACGCGCGGATGCCGCCATGTATGCCGGCTCTGACTGGATGGCGGTACTCATCGTACTGTTTTCCGTGATGCTTCTTCTGTACGGTGCGGTTTATCTGGCACAGCTATTCCTTGCACTTCTGCAACGATCCGGCCTTCCACTTCCGCACGGAATGCTTTCTGTCGGCGTTTACGGATTTTTATATCTGTTTCTGTCGCCGCTGCTCCCAGGTGTTCTGTCTTATTGCTACGATTTATACCGTGCCGCGCAGGGAGAGCTGTCCGGGCGCGTTCCCACAACAGAGATTTTCCACTGCTACGCATCCCCACTCACGCTTGTGCGTGCATGGATCCATGTCGCCATACAGCTGGTGCTGATGCTCCTGCCCGCGGCGGCGATCTATATGTCCTGCCGGCTGTTCTGGCAGTACCGTATCACAGCCGGTCTTTCATTCCTGCCGTTTCACGCGGTATTTTTCCTGCTCGGCGCACTTTTGCTCGTCATGAGTGTCATGTACATCTCCGGCTGTCTTTCCCCGGCATTCTTTCTGTCGGTCGCACGGCCCGAGCTTCCGCCGCACCGCTGTCTTTATTACAGTTTTCTCTCCATGCGCGCCCGCGGCGGTACTGCCGTTGCCGCCATTCTGAAATTCTGTGCTGCCACGTTTTTGTCGCTTTTTCTTGCAGGAATCCCGTTTTTCCTCTATCTCCTGCCGTACTCGATCTTTTTGTATATCAGTTTCTCGCAGGAGCTATCCAACACGATATAAGGAGTCCCGATCCAAATGAAACCAAAGTTCTATATCACCACCGCCATCGCCTATGCTTCCCGCAAGCCGCACATCGGCAACACCTATGAGGTCATCATGACCGATGCCGTTGCGCGCTACAAGCGGATGATGGGCTATGATGTCTATTTCCTTACCGGCACCGACGAACACGGTGAAAAAATCGAAATGCTCGCGGGCGACACCGGCATCACGCCGCAGGCATACGTCGACAATGTCGCCGGAGAAATTAAAAAACTGTGGGACCTGATGAACGCAAGCTATGACCAGTTCATCCGCACCACAAACGACAACCATGTCAAGGTCGTTCAGCACCTGTTCAAGAAGTTCTACGACCAGGGCGACATCTACAAGAGTGAATACGAGGGCTGGTACTGTGTCCCGTGCGAATCGTTCTTCACCGAAACGCAGGCAAAAGAGGGCGGCATCTGCCCCGACTGCGGCGCAAAAATGTCCCGCAAAAAGGAAGAAGCCTACTATTTCCGCATGAGCGCCTACCAGGACAGACTGCTTGACTATATCGAATCCCATCCCGATTTCATCGAACCGGAATCCCGCAAAAAAGAAATGATCAACAACTTCATCAAGCCCGGACTGCAGGATCTGTGCGTGTCGAGAACGTCGTTTACCTGGGGAATCCCGGTCACGTTCGACGACAAGCACGTTGTGTATGTCTGGCTTGATGCGCTGACCAACTATATCACGGCACTCGGCTACGATGTCGATGAAAAGGGTGAACTCTACACGAAATACTGGCCTGCCGACGTTCACATGATCGGCAAGGACATCACCCGCTTCCACACCATTTACTGGCCGATTTTCCTGATGGCAATGGGTGAGCCGCTTCCGAAGAAGGTCTTCTGTCATCCGTGGTTCATGTTCGGCAACGATAAGATGTCCAAGTCCAAGGGCAATGTCCTGTATGCCGACCAGCTCGTCGAAAAATTCGGCGTGGACGGCGTGCGCCACTACTGCCTTGCGGAAATGCCCTACGGCTCCGACGGCAATATCACGATCGAAAATCTCATCAAGCGGTACAACACCGACCTTGCCAACAATCTGGGCAACCTGGTCAACCGCACCGTCACGATGACGAAGAAATATTTCGGCGGTGTCATTCCCGCACCGACCGCGCCCGAAGCGCTGGACGAAGAACTGGTCTCCTGCGCAAAAGAAACGTGGGACGGCGTGACCGCGGCAATGGACACGTATCACATCGCGGATGCGGTGGAAACGCTGTTCGGTCTGTTCTCCCGCGCAAACAAATATATCGACGAGACCGCACCGTGGGTGCTTGCCAAGGACGATAGCAAAAAGGAACGGCTCGGCACCGTTATGTACAACCTGCTTGAAATGATCCGTCTCGGCGCGTGCCTTGCCGCACCGTTCATGCCGGCGACCTCCGATGCGATCTTCGCACAGCTCGGCACCGAGAACCGCGAATATCAATGGGGCGGTCTTTGTGCCGGTTCCGCCGTCGGTGAACCGACCGTGCTCTTTGCCCGCATCGACGAAAAGAAGATGATGGAAGAGATCGAAGCCGAGCAGAAAGAAAACGCCAAAGCTTCCGCCGCCGCAAACGCCGCGCTCAAGGTCACGGACGAACCGGCAATTACCATCGAACCCATCGCGCCCGAAATTACGTTTGACACGTTCATGCAGAACGACCTGCGCTGTGCGCGTGTTCTCGAATGTGAAGCGGTTCCGAAATCCGATAAGCTTCTGAAGCTCCAGCTCGATCTCGGCAACGAGACCCGCCAGGTCGTCTCCGGCATTGCCAAATGCTATAAGCCCGAAGACCTCATCGGCAAAAAGGTCATCGTCGTCGCCAACCTCGCCCCCGCAAAGCTCCGCGGTGTCGAATCCTGCGGCATGATCCTCGCCGGCGGCGACGGAAACGCCATCAAGGTCGTCTTCCTGCCCGACGATATGCCCGTGGGAACAAAAATTCATTGATTTGATGGGCGAATCAATGGGTGATGTCCGATGCCGGTGAACCATCATCGGATTAAGGAAGAAATATGCCAACGGCAAATTTCGTATGATAAATAATTTTGCGAATGCAAAATTCACCTTACCTCTTCACTGGATTTGTTCGATAACCTCATTCCAATCAGGATATGACCCCGAAAAAGGAATCATTCAATGGCTGGTGATTGTTTATCGAACATTTCCGGATTCACATTTTCACTATTAACTATTCTAAAAGGGGATCGTCCGATTCCCTTTCGGAATTTTTCGGGGTTATATGACAGAAACAGGCATTTTTGATACACACGCGCATTATCATGACAGGCGGTTTTCCTCGGAAGAATCCGGGGTGCCGGCGGTCGATGAATTGCTTTCTTCTTTGTTTGCGGACAACATCTGCGGCATCACGGGCATAGGCACAGACGTGGAGACATCGCTTGAAGCGATCGCGCTTGCCGAGCGGTATCCCCATATGTATGCGGCGGTCGGGATGTATCCGGGGTCGTGTCCGATTCCATTTGATGCGGGGAAAACCCAAGAGCTGATCGCGGAATTTGGGCGGATGCTTTCGCATCCGAAGGTCGTTGCCATCGGGGAGATCGGTCTTGATTTTCATTATGACGATGTGCCGCGCGACATTCAGCAGCTGTGGTTTGACCGCCAGATGCAGCTTGCCGGGGAGACAGGAATGCCCGTTGTCATTCACGACCGCGAAGCACACGGTGCTGTGATGGACACGCTGTGCCGTTATCCCGGTGTCAAGGGCATTCTGCACAGTTTTTCGGGCAGTGCGGAAATGGCGGAACAGCTCGTGAAGATGGGCTGGTATATCTCCGTTTCCGGCGTTGTCACGTTCAAAAATGCCAGACGGCTTTTGGAAGCGGTGGAACGGGTGCCGCTCGATTTCTTGCTTGTGGAGACCGACTGCCCGTATCTGACGCCGCATCCGCACCGCGGAAAGACGAACCACTCCGGGTATCTTCCGTACACGGTCTCCCGCATTGCGGAGATCAAGGGGGTCTCTTATGAGGAGGTCTGCCGCGCGACACGCGAAAACGCCCGCCGGGTATTCCGCATAATGGAATGAAACGCTTCTCGGACACGGAATTCGTGTTCCCAGCGTGATGATTTTTAAAAAAAATGCGCACAGGACTTTACTTTTCTGCAAAAATCTGGTATACTATATACTGTATCCGTATTTTTATCCGCAGGAAAACGAAAAATCACAGGAAATTATGAATCAGGAAGTCAAAAAACAACCGAATCCGAATCCACATATCCTATATCATTACCATGTCCCGGTCTTCACGCGCATTCTTCTGCTCCTTGCCGTCACGGCGGGAGCGATCCTGACAGCGCGGATGCCCGATGTTCTGACCGCCTCGGTCTGTGCCGCGTGTACGGCGGGGGTCTTTGCATTTTATTACCTCACGACCTTTTCCCCGGTAGTCGCGCTGACTGCCATTCCGGCATATGCCATCGCGTTTTTCATGACAGGCAGTGCCTTTGATGCCGCATGGTCGCTTCTGTTTCTGCCGGTGGGGGCTATGCTGTCGCTTTGTTTGCTCCGGCGCACGCAGAAAACGTCTGCGGTCGTTACCGCGGCATCTGCCATCGGTATTTCTGCCGCTGTGCTGTTTCTCATCGGCTACATGGCGGAAAACGGCACGGTCGCACCCGATTCCCTTATGGAGTCGTTCAATGCGAGATTTGAATCCGCCCGCGCACAGCTGCTTGCTTCCACGGAAGCTTCGGTGCAGGCGGCAATCGAACAGAACCCCTTATATGCACAGTATTACACCGATGCCTATGTCTCCTCCGTTGTAAACGCTTCCATCGATACCATGAAGCTGTCGATGCCCGCCGTACTCATCATCATCGCAGAGGTACTCGGTTTTCTTGCCGTCACGATCTTCTGCGGTCTGACAAAGCTGTTCCGGTGTACAAAGCTGCTTCCGCGCGGCTACCGTATCCGTCTGTCCCGTCTGTCCGGCGTAATCTTTGTCGTTTCGTATCTCATCAACCTGTTTTCCTCCGGCGGGACTGCGACAACACTTACCCAGGTGACGGCGGGGAACCTCGCATCGGTTCTGATGCCCGGACTGTTCCTGCTCGGTCTGCGCACCCTCGTCCGCCGCGCAAAAAATCCCGGACGCCGCAGGTCTTTTGTTGTCACAATTGTCATTTTAGGACTCTTATTGTTCACGTATCCGTCCTATGCTGTACTGTTTGTCGTTCTGGACGGTCTCGGAGAGGTCTTTTTCGACGGACACATGATTTTTTAAATAAACCGAAAGGAGAGCTGCACCGCAATGTCACGGAAACGTCTTCACTTTTTCAGTCGTCCCGGCAGTGTCAAGCACACGCTGCAAAAGCTGTGGGGAATTCTTGCCATCCTCGGATTTGCCGTTGTCATGGGGGCGGCGCCCGAAACCGACCCCATTCGTGCCGGGATTCTCACCGCACTTTTTTACGGTGCCGCCGTCTATCTGACGGGGCTCATCTGCCGCTTCTTCTCCTATAAATTCACCGCCGCACCGGATGAGACGGAAACGCCGGTATTGCGCTCCATCACACTGGAACTCATCTCCCGTGTCTATATGCCCGTTCTCATCTGCGACGACGACGGCAAGATCACCTGGTACAACAAAGCCATGTCCCAGCTGTTCCGCGCAGGAGAAGTCCTGTACGGCCGCTACGTCGACCAGTACTGCACAGCAGACATCCGGCAGATCTGTGATTCTGATGCGCCGGACGGTCTCCCGGTCGGCATTCTCCCGCAGAACGCCGCGCATCCGCATTTCCACAACCGCACAACCTATGACGAAGAAGCGGCATCTCTTGTGCGCGACTGGCGCGTCCGCAATTACGATATTTCCTCCGCTTCCACCGCCGACGGCAGAAACTATCATCTGCTGTTCTGGCGCGACTGCCGGGAGCTGCTTGACATGGAACACCGCATGGCGGCATCCGAATCCGTTGTCGGCTACATTCTCATCGACAACCTCGATGAAGTCTTGCAATATGTGCAGGAGCAGTACCGTCTTGCCTCCGCGCAGGTCGAGAGCATTCTGAACAAATGGGTATCGGAGCGCGACGGTCTCATCAAGGAATACGAACGCAACAAGTTCATCGTCGTTTTTGAAGCACGGCATCTGCCTGCGCTCAAGTCCGACCGCTTCTCCATCATGGACGAAATTCATGAAGTCCGTATCGGTGAAAGTGCGATGCCCGTCACGGTTTCGATGGGTCTTGCGCACATCGGCGGAACGCTTTCCGAAAAGGAAGCGGCGGCGCACGCGGCGCTGGATTTAGCACTTCAACGCGGCGGCGACCAGGTCGTCTGCAAGTCGGAAGCCGGTGTCGAATTTTTCGGCGGCAGAACGAAATCCGTCCAGAAGCGCACCAAGGTCAAGTCCCGTGTCTTTGCGGGTGAGCTTGCCGCGCTGATTGCCGGGGCATCCAATGTCCTTATCATGGGACATCGCTTTGCCGACCACGATTCCATCGGTTCCTGTATCGGTATCTACAAATTCGCGGAATTCTGCGGTGTCCGCGCCAACATTGTCGTCAATTCCGCAGACCCGAATATCCGCATCTGTCTGCACCGCTTTGAAGACCGCGACGATTACGCGGGTGTCTTCGTCGGTCAGGCGGCGGCACAGGATCTTGTCACCTCGGAAACCCTGCTCATCATCTGCGACGTTTCCAATCCGTTCAACTTTGAGTCGCCGGATCTCTACGAAAGTGTCCGCAATACCGTCATCATCGACCACCACCGAAAGACGGGCGACTTCAAATACAAACCGGTTCTCACCTATATCGAACCGTCCGCTTCTTCCGCATCAGAGCTGGTCTCGGAAATGCTGGAGCAGTCCCTGCCCCTCGGCGCCCTGCCCAAAGAAGAAGCCGATCTTCTGATGTCGGGTATTCTGCTCGACACCAATCAGTTCACGCGCAACACCGGTGTGCGCACGTTCTCCGCCGCGCTTTATCTGCGTTCGGAGGGTGCAAGTCCGGCGGATGCGAAAATGCTGTTCCGCACCTCGCTTGAGGACTTCATGCGGGAAGCGAAATTTGAATCCAACGTCATCATTTACCGCGACATCATCGCCATCGCCATCCGCGACAGCGAGGGTGCCGTCTCCGACGACCGCATTGCGGCGGCCAAAGCGGCGGATCGGCTTCTGTCGGTTTCCGGCGTTATGGCATCGTTTGCACTCGTCCGTGTCGGGGAAACGGTTCACATCTCCGCCCGTTCCCAGGGCAATCTCAACGTACAGCTGATCCTCGAACGCCTGCGCGGCGGCGGTCATTACGATGTCGCGGGCGCACAGGTCAAAGGTCTTCCGATGCAGGAAGTGCTGGAACAGCTGAAAGCAGCGATTGATGCTTATCTCGGGGAGATCAGCGCGGAATAATTCAGAAAAAAGAAAGGAATTTCATCACATGAAAGTCGTATTGTTACAGGATGTCAAAGGTCAGGGCAAGAAAGGCGACGTCGTCAACGTCTCCGACGGTTACGCCCGCAACTTCCTTTTCCCGAAAAAGCTCGGTGCCGTCGCCGATGCGCAGGTCATGAACGAGCTGAAAGGCAAGGAGGAATCCCGCCTGCACAAGATCGAAGTGGACAAGCAGAACGCGCATGAGACCGCGGAAAAGCTGCAGTCCGTCTCCGTGAAACTCACCGCATCTGCCGGTGCCGACGGCAAGATCTACGGCTCCGTCACAGCAAAGGATATTGCGGAAGCACTCGCAAAGCAGCACAACATTGAAATCGACAAGCGCAAGCTTCAGCTGTCCGACCCCATCAAGACCTTCGGCACACACATCGTTGACATCAAGCTTTACCCGGAGATCACGGGCAAGGTCAACGTTGTCGTCGCGGAAGCGTGATTTTAACACCGGAAAGGAGGCCGGGTCATGGCTGACTCGATGGATACCCTTGTCCGCAAACTTCCCTTTTCTCTGGAAGCCGAGCAGTCCGTTCTCGGTTCCATTCTCGTAAAACCCGATACGTTCAACGAGATCGCGGGGATTTTGCGTCACGATGATTTTTATCTTGACGAACACAAGGAAATTTTCCTTGCGATGCAGGACTTGTTTCTGCAGAACCGCGACATCGACTACGTCACGCTCATCGACATGATGGTCGCGCGCGGCATTTACGACGATGAACAGTCCAAAAACTACATCCGCCTGATCACGGAGGTCGTGCCGTCGGCGCAGAACGTCCGCGATTATGCGAAGATCGTCAAGGACAAAAGCCTTCTCCGTCAGCTCATCGCCGCCTCCGAGGACATCGGGGAAACGGCATACGGCGAGCAGGGGGATGTCGAATCTATCCTCGACCACGCCGAGCAGACTATTTTCAACATCGCACAGACCAACGAAACGAAAGGCTTCGTCCACATCAAGGACGTCCTCATCCAGACCTACGACCATCTGCAGGAGCTGCGGGAAAACAAGGCGGATGCCGTCGGTACGCCGACCGGCTACTCCGATATTGACCGTGTGCTTGTCGGGATGGGCAAATCCGACCTCATCCTCGTCGGCGCACGTCCTGGTATGGGTAAGACCTCGTTCTGTCTGAACATCGCAACGAACGTCGCAAAAACGACGAAAAAAGCGGTGTGCATCTTCTCTCTCGAAATGTCAAACGAGCAGCTGGTCACGCGAATGCTGTCCAGCGAAGCACTCGTGGATTCCCACGCCCTGCGTTCCGGCGAGATCACCGGGGAGCAGTGGACAAAGCTTGCACAGGCGGCGGCCATGCTGTCGGAATGCGATGTCTATATCGACGACACGACCGGAATCACCGTCACCGGTATGAAAGCAAAGCTCCGCCGGGTCAGGAATCTCGGACTCGTCGTCATCGACTACCTGCAGCTGATGCAGAGTGACAAGCGCATCGACAACCGTGTGCAGGAGGTCGGTGAAATTTCCCGTAACTTAAAAATTCTCGCAAAAGAGCTGATGGTTCCCGTCATCGTCTGCGCACAGCTCTCCCGTGGTCCGGAATCCCGTACCGACAAACGGCCGATGCTGTCCGACCTCCGTGACTCCGGTGCCATCGAGCAGGACGCGGATGTCGTCATGTTCCTCTACCGCGACGAATATTATGATTCCGACCCCGAAAAGGCGAACACCGCCGAATGTATCCTCGCAAAGAACCGTCACGGCTCCACCGGCAACGTCGAGCTTGGCTGGCAGGGCGAATTCACGCGCTTCTATTCCCGTGACACAGAACGGCAGGAGCCGGGCGCATGACTGCACATCTGCCGCGGGCATTCACAGATGCGCTGTACGACTGCGGTCTGCCGTATATCGGGTGCCATCTGCTCATCGCCTTTTCCGGCGGCGCGGATTCCACGGCACTTCTGCATATGGCGCATACGCTGTCAGAAGCTCAGAGAATGCCGTTTGCCGTTTCCGCCGTTCACGTTCACCACGGCATCCGGGATGCGGAAGCCGACCGGGATGCGGATTTCTGCCGGACGTTCTGTGAAACATACGGCATTCCGTTTACGCTGTACCGCTGTGACGTTCCCGCACTTGCAAAATGTTCCGGGCGGTCGCTGGAAGAGGAAGCACGGGAACAGCGGTATGCGTTCTTTTCCCGGCATCTCGATGCGCATCCGGACATCACCCATCTTCTGACGGCGCATCATGCCGATGACCAGGCGGAAACGGTTCTATTCCGGCTTCTGCGGGGAACCTCTCCCGCGGGATTATCCGGGATTCCGACCATCCGCGATTTTGCGGCAGGACAGCACTCGATTCCGCTCATCCGTCCCCTGCTCGGGCTGTCCAAAGACAAATTGCTTGCCTACTGCCGGGAACATGGGCTGTCTTATGTGACTGACAGCACCAATCTTTCCACGGACTGCACGCGCAATCTTCTGCGCCGTGTCCTGCTTCCGGCGGCAAAGGAAGTCAATCCGGCATTTTCCGCGGCACTTCAAAGACTGTCCTCGGATGCCGCGCTTGACGAAGATTATTTTACTTGTCTGACAGATGCATTTCTGCGGGAGCATACCGTATCTGAAAATCCCCCTGCCCTGCGGCGGGATGTTCTGCTCTCCCAGCACCCGGCGGTCGCAGGACGCATTCTTGCCTCTCTTTACCGGCAGGCAGGCATAACCGTGCCGTGTACGCACAGGCATCTCGATGCGATGCGAGGAGCACTTGCCCGCGCGGACGGCATCATCCGGCTCCCGGACGGCTTTTTCTTCTATTCCGATGGGATACGCAACATCTGCCGTATCACACGGGAACAGCAGAAAAAAACAGTAAACGGCACAACGATTGTACCGATTCCAACGGTTCTGCCGCTTCCCCCCGGTACTTCGGTTCCGTTTTTCGACGGTTCGGTCTGTTTTTTATCGGACAGAAGTCCGGAAAATGAAAAAAAACTACGGGATTTGAAAAATGTTTACAAATTCTTTATATCCACGCATATAAATTCTGATAAAATATTGGGTAGTATTTCTCTGCGGCCGCGTGCCGACAACAAAACAGATGTCTATCTGTGCGGTCACAGCAGAAAAACCGTCCGCGATGTTCTGTCCGCGCACCGTGTTCCGCACGATCTGCGCGGGGATTTGCCACTGTTCTGCGACGGCGGCGGCATTATCTGGGTTCCGTTCTGCGGCATCCGGGACGATGTCAATCCGAAGGAAACCGTGGACGGTGCTTCGCACATCTCCGACTTATATTATTTCTCCGACATGGAAAGGATATTATAACATATGCACTCCGATATTGAACGCATTCTGATAAGTGAAGAGGAGCTTGACGGCATCATCACGCGCATTGCAGGCGACATCGACCGCGACTACGCGGGCAGTGACAAACGGCTTCTGCTGCTCTGCATCCTGAAAGGCTCTGTTGTTTTCATGGGTGAGCTGATGAAAAAAATCACTGTTCCCGTGGAAATCGACTTCATGAAGGTCTCCTCCTACGGCGCAGGTACCCAGACGACGGGTCATGTCAACATCATCCTCGACCTGTATCGTAAAGACCTCGCTTCCTGCGACATTCTGATTGTAGAAGACATCATCGATTCCGGCAGAACCTTGTCGTACCTCGTGGAATATCTGCGGCTAAAAGGTGCCAAAAGTGTGAAGACTGTCACGCTTCTTGACAAGCCTTCCCGCCGGGAAGTGGATTTTACGCCGGATTACCACGGTGTGGAGATCCCCGACTTGTTTGTTGTCGGCTACGGTCTCGACTATGCGGAAAAATACCGCGCGCGTCCGTACGTCGGGATTCTGAAGCCGGAGGTATACACCCATAATTAAAAACCGGTTTCCGTGCGACAGCGGCCGCACGGTTCTGTCCTCCCCATCCGGGATAATTGTTCCGGGGGCTCCCATCATTCTGCCGCTGAGAATGGATCGTGTTATGAAGAACAGCCTCAAGGTGGTCGTTTTCTACGTTGCGCTCATCGCCATCATCCTGCTGGCATCGTCCGTCGTGTTTGACACGGTAGAAACCGAACAGACCCTTTATAGCGACATTGTCCGCTATTTCAATGAGGAACAGGTGGATTCCTTTATCCTGACCTCCGACAATGAGCTGCAATTACAGCTGAAAGACGGCACTGTCACCGTTTTCCAGCTCCGCAGCTACGATACCTATCAGGAGCATTTCGCAGAGATCGCGGAACAGCAGTACATGGACGGTATCATCACCGCCTATGACGTGGAGCCGCCGACCTCGTATCCGTGGTGGATCTCCCTGCTTCCGTATGCGCTTGTCATCATCTTCTTTATCGCCATGTGGGTCTATGTCATGAACCAGGCAGGCGGCAAGGGCGGCGGCGGTGCCGGCAAGATTGCGGGCTTCGGCAAAGCAAGAGCCAAGCTTGGTTCCGATGAAAAGCACAAGGTACTTTTCTCCGACGTTGCCGGTGCGGATGAAGAAAAGGAAGAACTGCGCGAGATCGTCGATTTCCTGCGTGACCCCTCCAAATTCACCAAGCTCGGCGCGAAGATTCCGCACGGTGTTCTGCTCGTCGGCCCTCCCGGTACCGGTAAGACCCTGCTTGCCAAAGCCGTTGCAGGCGAAGCGAACGTCCCGTTCTACTCCATCTCCGGTTCCGATTTCGTGGAAATGTACGTCGGTGTCGGTGCATCCCGTGTTCGTGACCTCTTTGATACCGCAAAGAAGAATCCCGCGGCGATCATCTTCATTGACGAAATTGATGCGGTCGGCCGTCACCGCGGCGCGGGTCTCGGCGGCGGACATGACGAACGCGAGCAGACCTTAAACCAGCTGCTCGTTGAAATGGATGGCTTCGGCGGCAACGACGGTGTCATCGTCATTGCGGCAACCAACCGTCCTGACATTCTTGACCCTGCTCTGCTCCGTCCCGGGCGTTTTGACCGTCAAGTCACCGTCAGTTATCCCGATATGCAGGGACGCGAAGACATTCTGAAAGTCCATTCCAAGGGCAAGCCCTTTGAAGCGGATGTCAGCCTGAAAGAAATCGCACAGACCACCGTCGGCTTCACGGGTGCCGATCTTGCCAACCTGCTCAACGAAGCGGCACTTCTGGCGGCGCGCAAGGGCAAGCATCTCATCGGCAAGAACGACATTGAAGAAGCCACCATCAAGGTCATTGTCGGTCCGCAGAAGCGCGGCAAGAAGCGTTCCGAGCACGACGTGAAGCTGACCGCTTACCATGAAGCCGGTCACGCCGTCTGTACGAAGCTTCTCCCCACGCAGGATCCCGTTACCCAGATTTCCATCATCCAGTCCGGGCGCGCCGGCGGTTATACGCTGTCTCCGCCTGTGGAGGATAAGTCCTATATGTCCAAGCGCGGCATGGAGGAAGAGATCGTTTCCCTGCTCGGCGGACGGGTCGCGGAAGCACTCATTTTCGGCGACATCTCCACCGGCGCCTCCAACGACATCCAGCGTGCGACCAACATGGCAAAGAGTATGGTCACCCGCTACGGCATGAGCGAGAAGCTCGGCCCGATCGTCTACGGCTCCGAGCATTCTTCCGATGAGGTCTTCCTCGGCCGTGACTTCAATTCTTCCCGCGATTATTCCGAGAAGACCGCCAACGACATCGACGAAGAGATCCGCCGCATTGTCGATACCGCTTATGCGGAAGCGACCCGCATCTTAAACGAAAACATGGAGAAGCTCCACTTCATCGCCGAATATCTGATGAAGAACGAGATCATGGACGGTGCGCAGTTTGAAGCCGTCATGACCGGCAATCCGACGATGGAAGACCTCGATGCAATGGTCGCCGAAAAGCGCCGCAGAAGCGAAGAGGAAAACCGTGTCAGAGCGGAAGCCGAAGCCGAAGCCCGCCGCCGCGATGAGGAGGAATCCAAGAAGCGCGATGAGGAAGAAGCAAAGGCAAAGAAGTCCCAGCAGAACCGCCCGCTTTCCCCGATGGAGCAGTATGTAAAGCGCCTCGAAGAAGAGGAAGCGCAGCTGCGCCGTGAGGATGAAGAAGATCAGAACGACACGGAAGAATCCGAGGACAATGATTCCGATGATTCGGACGACAATGCCGATAAAAACTGATCCCCGCATTTCTGTGACGATATGCACAAACCGAATGAACGGGTCTGCCCATTGCGGCAGACCCCTTTTGTTTTTTCGTATTCGTTGTAACTGTTTCAAAATGAAAAAACCGGCATCCGCATAAAACGGATACCGGTCGGTTTCTGATTCTGTTCGGGATTACTCGTCGTCGTCGCCGTCGAGCTTCTTTAAGTCCTCGCAGGCATCGCAGGAGTCGCAGTCGCCGCATTCGCCGTCGCATTCATCGCAGATGCAGGAGAAGGACTGGTTGCACGCGGGGCAGATGATGTCGTCAGGATCGACGGATTCGTCGAAGTAGACGGTCTCGCCGCAGTAAGGACATTCGACTTCGATGAATTCCTCGTCGTCGTCATCCTCATCATCGTCGTAGTAATCTTCTTCATCCTCGTCTTCATCGTCATAAACGATGTCCTCAACGTCAGCCAGATCGTCGTCCAGCTCGTCAAGATATTCCTGTGCATCGCTGACTTCGGATTCGAGATCGGCAACGGACTTGGACATATCGTCAAGGATGTCGGCCATTGCTTTGAGAACCTTGCCCTCTGCGTTGTCGCCGATGTTCAGGCCTTCCATCAGACCCTTAAGGTATGCTACTTTTTCGGTCAGAGTCATTGTATGAATCCTCCTATTTGTAGAATCTGTTTTTGCTTATGCTTATGCTCTTTCGAGATATTCGCCGGTTCTGGTGTCGATGCGGATGACGGTGCCGTTATCGATGAACAGCGGGACCTTGATGACAGCGCCGGTTTCGAGCGTAGCGGGCTTGGTGGTACCGGTAGCGGTATCGCCCTTGAAGCCGGGTTCGGTGTCAGTGATTGTCAGTTCCACGAACATAGGCGGCTCAACGGAGAAGACAGAGCCCTTGTAGGAGTTGATGCGGCACATCATTTCTTCCTTGACGAACTTGAAATTGTCGTCGAGAAGATCCTTACCGACCGGGATCTGCTCATAGGACTCCATGTCCATGAAGTAGTACAGATCGCCGTCGTTATACATATACTGCATATCCTTTCTTTCGATATGCGCCGGCGGGAACTTTTCGGTGGGGGAGAAGGTCTTTTCAATGACGGAGCCGTTGATGACATCTCTCAGCTTGGTTCTGACGAACGCCGCACCCTTACCGGGCTTGACGTGCTGGAATTCGATGACCTGGACAACCTTGCCGTCCATTTCAAACGTGACGCCGTTCTTAAAATCGCCTGCAATAACCATATTATTCTAAACCTCCAGATATTATAAAGACATATAAATAGCCATACAATATCAGTATTATACTATATTTTGGCTTTTTTTTCAAGTGACAATACAGAGAACTTTCAAACCTATTTTTATCTTTTTGTGTGCATTTCATGCAAAAACAGGCAAAAACATGGTGAGAGGAGCCGTTTTCTCCGAAAAGAATTTCCAAAAAATCAAAGAATGATGAGGTCTTTGCGGGAATGCGTGATATCTTCGGCGCGGTTGTTGTGGATGATGACCATGTCCTCGATGCGCACGCCGAATTTTCCTTCCAGATAAATGCCCGGCTCCACGGTTACGACATGGCCGTTTTCAAGCAGAGAGCCCTTGCAACCGCTGTGCATTCTGGGAGACTCGTGGATATACAGACCGACGCCGTGGCCGAGCGAATGGCCGAACGCGCCCTTGTAGCCCGCACGGTCGATGATGCCACGCGCCAGAAGATCCATCTCACCGCAGTCGGAATGCCAGTCGATGACATCGAGCACCGCGCGCTGTGCGGCAAGCACAGTGGAATACACGTCGCGCATTTCCTTTGTCGGCTGACCGAGACATACGGTTCTCGTCATGTCGGAGCAGTAGCCGTTGTAGATACAGCCGAAGTCCATCGTGAGGAAGCCCTTTTCCAGCTTGCGGTTCTTCGGTTCCCCGTGCGGCAGAGAGGTCGCGGCACCGGAAATGCTGATGGTGGAAAACGATGTTCCCGAAGCTCCCTGCTTCTTCATGAAATATTCCAGTTCGAGTGCGATCTCCGTTTCGGTGCGGTCGGGGTTAATGAAGCCGAGAATATGCTCAAACGCAAGATCGCCGATGGCCTGCGCCGCTTTGATCATGTCAAGCTCGTATTCGGTCTTGACGGTGCGCTGTTCTTCCAGAAGTCCGCCGATGGGGACGAGAGACAGCTTGTCGCCGAAGGTCTTTTTGTAGTTTTCGTAGTTGGATACGGTGATGACACGGTCCTCAAAACCGACGGTCTTCGCACCGGCATCCGCCAGGGTGTCGCGGATGAAGTCGAGGGACGTGTTCATGTGGATGGTGAACGCATTATTGTCAATTTCCGCCTTTGCCGCTTCAATGTAGCGGAAATCGACGAAGACGAACGCGCGGTCGCGCATGACGGCGACATAACCGTCGTCGATGTTGAAGCCGGTCATATAATACTGGTGCATTCCGGATGCAAGCAGAACGGCATCCATCGTTTCGGGCATTTTTTGTTGTAGGATTCTCAGATTTTCGGTTGTCATTGTGATATATTTCTCCTGTATTAAATCGGTGATTGTGACATCCAGCGAAAAGATGGTTCTCTCCGCATCCGCGCCGTGAATTTCGACCAGATAGTCAAGGCCGATGCTGCCGCCGTCAAGCGTCAGCGCGTTCTGCACGGAACGTGCGTAAATGCAGATCTCAAACGGCATGATGGGGGTATTGTAAACGCAGATATGGCGCACGCCCTCCTCAAAGACCATTGCCGTCGAGACCGCGCCCGAGCGCAGCATCGTGACGATGCCGGGGTTGTCCTTTGCAAACGAAACCTGCGTCACGGAGCCTTCCATGCCGGTCAGCTCCGTTTCGTCGTAGGACAGAATGATGCGCCCGTTTTCCTCGCGCAGTGTCCCTTGGGTGCGCATTTCCACGAGCATATTTTCGTCGTCTTCATCAAACGCTTCGCCGAAGTCGATCTCGTCGCCCCATGTTTCGATGATGTTTTTGAACAGCGCGGTGTTGAGTGCTTCTTCCTGGCGCGACCGGAGCCGGATGGCGGCGGTGCGTCCTTGTTTTATATTGTTCATGATTTCACCCGGGCGGGCGTGTGTGTTCACGCCATCCGTTCCTCTCATTGACTTGTCCTGTGGATGTGTTATGTCTCCGAAGCATTCGATGTGGCAGGTGCCGTGTCCGGAGAAGAAGACTCGTCTCCGGTGGGAGCTGGTTTCCCATCCTCCGGTGCATCCGTATCGAGCAGAAGCAGGGTCTCCGCGAACAACTTGTTTGCGAACGCAACCGCCGCCGCCATGACGACCCGTTCTTCTCCCGACAATCCGGACATGATGCTCTCATATCCGCCGCCGGAAACCGTTATGTGCAGAACCGCTTCAAAAATGTCGCAGAACCGGTCATAAGCGATCTCCGGATGTTCATCCCAACGGCACCGCGCGAGAAGCGTTCCCGTCATGCCGATGGACATGATCTGCTTTGCGCAGAACAGGACGATAAGCGCCGACACGCACGCGCGGTCATAACGTTTTTTGACGGGTGCGGAAATGATGCGCTGTTTGACGTAATTGTTGATCATGGTCGCCGTGACAGCCACACCGCCGATATCGCCGTCCGCACCGTAGAGCGCCGACAGCTTCTGGTTCAGGTATCCGACGACCTGATCCATGTACAGATTGATTTCCGGCAGCTCGTTCCAGCGTGGAAACCGGAACTCTGCCATCTGCTGTTTCCAGGCATCCAGTTTTTCGTTCTGCATACTGTGCTTCCTCACATAAAAATTATTCATCATATATTATACCACAATTTGCGTTTTTGTCAAGGGATTTTTCAAAGACCCTCTTGCAAAACCGCGCGGAATGTGGTATCATATACGCAATATCCCCGAAAAGGAGCGTTTTCATGACCCCGACATCCCGACACAACCGCAAAGCTTTTCTTGAAATCACCAATGTCTGCAATCTCGCCTGTGCATTCTGCCCCGGCACCCGCCGCGCGCCGCGCACGATGACAGAAGATGAGTTCCGCTTCCTTGCCGGGCGGCTCGTTCCGTTTGCGGAATATCTCTATTTTCATCTGATGGGCGAACCGACGGCGCATCCGCTTCTGCCGCGGTTTCTCGCATACGCAAACGGTCTCGGCTTCCGCACGATGATCACGACCAACGGAACCCTGCTCGCCCGCCGCGGCACGGAACTGCTTATGGAAGATTCCCGCCCGTACAAGGTGAGCATTTCCCTGCACGCCTTTGAAGCCAATCCGCCGGAGCTGTCGTTTGAAGACTATCTTTCGTCCTGTCTGTCCTTTGCGCGTGCGGCGGCGGGGTGCGGAACCATCGTCGCTCTGCGTCTGTGGAATCTCGACGGCCGTGCATCCGGTGCACTTCACGAAAAAAATGAGCAGATCCTCTCTGTGATACACGCGGCGTTCCCCTGTGAATGGCGGGAAAACCGTTCCGGTTATCGGCTCTGCGACCGGGTGTTTCTTGAATGGGGCGACAAGTTCGACTGGCCGGAGGTAAACGGTGCTATTTTACAGGACGAGGGATTCTGCTACGCCCTGCGCGACCAGATCGGCGTGCTCTCGGACGGCACGGTCGTGCCGTGCTGTCTTGACCGGGAGGGCGACATGGTGCTGGGGAATCTTTTTAACAGCACAATCGACGAAATTCTGTCCTCCCCACGTGCGAAAGCACTGTATGACGGATTCACGGCGCACAAATGCACGGAGGAACTCTGCCGGCGGTGTATGCGGGCGGGGTATTATCGCAGGTAAACGAACCGTTGGGAAATCCAACAACAGATTGATCATTGCTTTTTTGTGTCCGGTGTGGTATAATGAACTCATCAGCTGAAATACATACGAAAAACCGTCCGGACGTTCGCCACAATGCCACACAAGAAAGGAACTATCATGACCATACCGATTGGAGCCATTCTGCGCTCCCTGCGCAACGAACACAGCATGACCCAGGAACAGCTTGCCGCCGCCGTCGGTGTCACGCCGCAGGCGGTTTCCCGCTGGGAAATGGGGGTTTCCCAAACTTAAAGATACCACCACAAAACCCACGCTTACATTACTTCCAAACAAAACAATTTTGGAGGTAAAACCCATGAAACACCTTATATCCTGCGAATATAACTTCGATAACTGCTGTGTGGAACTGAAGTT
>JAFUPC010000008.1 GCA_017481495.1 Clostridia bacterium | reverse complement strand
GTTGGTCGAGCGCGCGCGACTGGAAATCGCGTAACTACCAAAAATAGTTCGAGAGTTCGAATCTCTCCTTCTCCGCCAGAAAATCCAGCTCATACGAGTTGGATTTTTTCATTTGTGTCCGCAGGACACAACATCATTTGCGAAAAGCACAGCATCATTTTAAGCGCAGCGTGAACATCGTTTTGTTTTATAGCGGCCACAAATGAACGATGTTGAGACTTTGGTCTCAAATGATATGCTTTGCAATGATGTTTGCTTTGCATCAATGATGTCGCGCTCCGCGCAAACGGATTGGCAATAACGGAAACTTTTGCTGTATTGACTTTATATTATAAGCATCCGTAAAATTATCAGAACCGAACGAGGTCATCTTCATGCCCCACATCATCGAAATCACCGACTTCTCCTCCCCCCACCTTGATGCCTACGCCCGCCTGACCGAGCATCAGCTCCGCAACCGTCTGGAACCCGAAAAAGGCATCTTCATCGCGGAAAGCACCACCGTCATCACCCTCGCCCTGGATGCGGGATATATTCCCACCTCCCTGCTTATGGAACGCAAACACATTGACGGCTCCGCCCGGGACATCATCGCCCGGTGCGAAGCAATTTCCCCGGACATCCCCGTCTTCACCGCAGACGACGACATTCTTACCCGTCTGACGGGCTTTCCGCTGTCGCGCGGCGTGCTTGCGGCAATGAAGCGCCCGTGTCTGCCCAGTGTGGAGGAGGTATGCAGAAATGCCCGCCGTGTGGCGGTACTGGAAAACATCGTGGATGCGACCAACGTCGGTGCCATCGTCCGTTCCGCGGCGGCACTCGGCATGGATGCCCTGCTCGTCACCCCGTCCTGTTGTGACCCGCTCATCCGCCGTGCGGCACGGGTCAGCATGGGCACCGTGTTCCAGATTCCGTGGACGTATATCGGAAGCGAACCCGCGGACTGGCCGGGCCGGGGGATGGATTTGCTTCACTCCCTTGGGTTCCGCTGTGCCGCAATGGCACTGTGTGACCGTTCCGTCCCCATTGACGATGCGGCGCTGAAAAAGGAGGAGCGGCTCGCCGTCATTCTCGGCACGGAAGGAACGGGACTGACGGAGGAGACCCTTGCCCACGTCGATTATGTTGTGAAGATCCCGATGTACCACAATGTGGATTCCCTGAACGTCGCGGCGGCAAGCGCGGTCGCATTCTGGGAAACACGATACCGGGGCGACAACTGACAACTTCGTGTCCGACAACTCCGTGTCCGACAATTCTGTGAAAAAATACGGCAGCATCTTGACAAATTTACCGCGGCATAGTATAATAATGATATTATATAAGAATCAGAACCGATCAGAGGAGACTTAACTATGAGCCGATTTCTCAAAGATTTAGCCGCGTTTCTCGATACCCAGACCTTCCCCGTCATCCGCGTGGCGGAGATCCACGACGGCGGTGCCCCGGAGGTGCTGGAACGGATGCCGGCGAACCCCTGCCAGAATACCTATTCCGTTGCCAAAGCGTTCACGATGACCGCCATCGGTCTTCTGTACGACCGGCATCTTTTGGAGCTGGACGAACGTGTCTGCGACATTCTGGCGGATGAACTGCCGGACGATGCTTCGGAAATGGACGACCGCTGGTTCTTCGGCACGGTGGAAATGGCGCTGACGCACAGACTGGGTCTGCCCGGCGGTTTCCTTGACATCGACGTGACACACGCATCCGCATTCGGATACGACTATCTCGACTACACGTTCCGCACCCCGCTCGAATACACGCCGGGTGAGGGCGAAACGTATTCCGACGGCGCATATTATCTGCTGTCCCGCATCGCGGCGAAGCGCGCCAATATGCCGATGGAAAACTTTCTGTGGCGGGAGCTGTTCTACCCGCTCGGCTTCCGCGAGATGGCGTGGAGCCGCTGTCCGATGGGATACGCGATGGGCGCGACCGGTCTTTACATCACAGCGGAGGACATGGTAAAACTCGGACAGGTTTATCTTAATAATGGCATATACGGGGAGCGGCACATTCTCTCCGAGGAATGGGTGCGGCTGACATTGCGGCACGGTTTTGCACTTGCATGGGACAAGGAGCACAAGGTCTTCTCCAAGGGCGGGATGTGCGGTCAGCGGCTGATGGTCGCGCCGGAACAGCGCCGTGTGCTTGCCATGCAGTCCTACGGCGGTGACGCCGATGCCGTGGAAGAATTTCTTCGTAATTACAAATAATCGTATTTTTGCACATATCTTGCTTGACAAACCGTTCCGGGTGTGGTATAATGTACTCAACAACCACGGAACGGTAATTTTTTGTTAAGGAGATATTAAAAATGAAACGCAAATCCACTCTGACCCTTGCCGCCGCCATGCTCGTCCTGTTGGGTGCGGCCGTATCCTGCGGAAGCGCGGACGACACGCAGACCGCTGTCACAACAGAAGCAATGAAATCCGCCGAAACCACGGAGGCTGTCACGGAGGACGTTTATCCGTATGAAACCCCGGATATGGGCGGTTATGCCCTGCGCATCCTGAACTCCGACGACTTGTGGGATATGTTTATGAAAGTCGATGTGGAGGAAACGACGGGCGAGGTTCTCAACGATGCCGTTTATGCGCGCAACCGCGCCGTTGAGGAAAAGCTCAACTGCACCTTTGATGTTACGCTGGTTGACATTGCGGGGGCGGGAAATGACATTGCCGTCATGACGAAGGTCATCCAGGAGACCGTACTTGCCGGAGAAGACCTTTACGATGTCATGTATTCCTCCGTTTACACGACCCCCGCAATGGTCACGGACGGATATTTCATGAACCTGCTCGATCTGGACGGACTCAATTTCGGTGAGGTATGGTGGGATCCCATCGTTGCCGAAAACGCAACCATCAACGACTGCCTGTATTTCGCAACCAGTCCCATGCACCTGATGTCCTACGACAGCACCTGGATCTTGTTCTTCAACGAAACGATGATGGACAAAAACGACATGGAAAAGCCGTATGATATGGTCAGAAACGGTACATGGACGTACGATGCCCTGCTCGGTTACTGTAAAGCCATCACCAACATGAACGGCGATGCATCCTTTACATGGGACAAGAATGGAAACGCCGTCTACGGCATTTCCGCGCACAGCAACTGCTCCGACAAGTTCATTCTCGGCGCAGGCGAATATTACATCGACAAGGGCAAAGACGGCTCCCTGACCTTTGCCGCAACGGACGAACGATTCCACAATGTGCTTTCAAAGCTTGCGGGCATTCTCGATCTGTCGACCGGCTACACGATTTACGGTTCCAATACCGACTTTGACGCCGACCTTGGCGGATATGTCTATGTCTTTTCCGTCGGCCGTGCCCTGTTCATGACGGGTGAGATCAAAGCGGCGCAGGAACTGCGCGACATGAACGACACATTCGGCATCGTCCCGTATCCGAAGTACGACGAATCTCAGGACAGCTATTATCACTCCTTTGTCAGTCAGTGTATGTACTACACGGTTCCCGTCACCAATACCCATCTGACGGAGACCGCGGTCATCTCGGATTATACCTCGTATCTGAGTTATCGTGATGTGCTTCCCGTCTTTTATGACAATGTCGTGGAGCAGAAGGGTCTGCGCAACGAAGATTCCATCGAGATGCTGGACATCGCGCTTTCCACGGAAACCGTGGATCTGGCGTTCCTGTTCGGCTGGTCAAGTTCGCTTGTGGACACCATCCGTACCAACCTTTTCAAAGGGCAGACCGATTACGCCAGCACCATTGAAAAACAGAAGAAATCCATCGATAAGAAGATCGACCAGACCCTCGAAGCCATCGAAAATACCAAAGCAAATTCTTAAAGCACATCAAAGGACACAAACGCAATGAACCAGATAAAATTCCTCTCCGCCGCACTGCTCATCACCCTGCTCGGTACCGCCGTTTCCTGCGGCAGTGCTGACAGCACAGAACAGAACGGCAACGTAACCGCCGCCCCGACAACGGAAAGTGCCGCTGTCACAGAAGAAACTTATCCTTATGAGACAAAAGACTTCGGCGGCTTCGCCCTGCGCATCCTCAACATGGATGACATTTGGGATATGTCCCTGCAGGTGGATGCCGGGGAAACCGACGGCGAGGTGCTGAACGATGCCATCTATGAACGCAGCCGGGAAGCGGAATCCGCACTCAATTTCACAATTGAAGAAAGCCGCCCCCTGACAGACATGGCCGAGCACAACAAGCTCATCCAGAACACGGTTCTGGCGGGCGACGATGTGTACGACGTCACATATGCTTCCATCAACACGACTCCTGCGCTCATCACGGAAGGCTATTTCCGGAATCTTCTGGACATTGATGGTCTGCATCTGACGGCGGAATGGTGGGACTCCGTCGTTGCGGAAAATGCGGTCATCGACGACTGTCTGTATTTTGCGACCAGCCCCATGTCGCTGATGCCCTACGACAGCGCATGGATCCTGTTCTTCAACGAGACCATGATGGCGGCATACGATATGGAACTGCCTTACGATCTTGTCCGTGAGGGCAAGTGGACGATGGATGCCCTGCATTCCTACACAAAGACGATCGCGAACCTGAACGGCGATGCGAATTTCAATTACAAAAAGGACGGCACCTGCATCTGGGGCATGTCCTGCCATCCGTATTATCCCGATCACCAACTCATCGCGGCAGGGGAAAAGATCGTTGAAGCCGCATCGGACGGTTCCCTTGTCTTCGGCGCAGAGGACGAACGCTTCTTCTCCGTTATTTCCAAAATGGCGCAGGTGCTGAACCAATCCGACGGCTCCGCCATCTCCGCCAGCACAGAGGACGTCAGTGAGGATGCGGGTGGATACATCTACATCTTCTCTGCCGGACGTGCGCTGTTCATGACCGGGGAGATCAAAGCGGCACAGCAGCTGCGCGACATGGACGAGACGTTCGGCTGTGTCCCGATCCCCAAATATGATGAATCGCAGGAAAGCTATTATGGCGACTTTGTGTCCCAGTGTCTCTACTACACAATCCCCGTCACCAACTCCCACATTGAGGAGACCGCGCTTGCATCCGACTACCTGTCGTATCTCAGTATGCGCGACGTCCTGCCGGTTTACTACGGCAATGTCGTTGAGCAGAAGGGTCTGCGCAACGAGGACTCCATTGAAATGCTCGACATCGTACTGTCGTCCAAGACCGTTGACCTGTCCACGCTGTTCGGCTGGAACAACAATCTGGTTCCGACCCTGCGCAGTAAGGTCTTTTCCGGCCGCGACGACGTTGCAAGCACCGTTGAAAAGCAGAAAAAGAAGATCATCGCAAGCATCGACGACACGCTTGCCGCCATTCAGATGACGAAGGAAAATTCGTAATACATAAAAAGAGCCTGTCAAAGGCTCTTTTTTAATCAGATCACATATTCATCGCCGTCACACGCAACGACCGCATCAAACGGCAGACCGGGGAGAAGCTTGCCCATCTTTTCGATGTTGTAGTTGATTTTGTGGTTGTAAATCAGCTGCTTCGTTCTGCACCGGGCAAAGACGTCGATGTATTTTTCAATCGGGAAGTGTGTCAGCTCGGAGATGATGACATCCCAGGTTTCCTCGTGTGCTGCCGTGGGGAAATCCGCCAGGTCGCCGCGCATATCGCCTGTGAACAGCACCCGCTTCCCTTCCGCTTTCAGCTCAAACGCATAAGCGTAGGTCGGGAAACCGTGGATATGGTCGGTCGGGATGCCCCAGACGCGGATGTGTTCGTCCTCAAAGAACACACCGGGCGCGGAAACGCCGAAGATCACGCGCTTCTCATCCCATCCGCCATGCATTGCCGCCTGCCAGACACGGAACGCTTCAATGGCATTCTCTTCCGGCACAAAGAAATGCGCGTGCGCGGTCGGGTGATAGTGGCCGAATTCCTTTACCATCGCGGGCAGCGTGCCCATATGGTCCTCGTGCATATGCGTAATGAACACGCCGCGCAGGGTTTCAAAGGACTTTCCTTTGTTCAGCATCAGCGCATCGACGGGCGCACCGCAGTCTACAAGATAAGAAACACCGTCCGTTTCCATGAGCGTGCCGGAACAGAACCGTCCGACCTCTGGGGCACCGTGGGAGGTGCCGAAAAATGTCAGTTTCATGACTGATATATCTCCTTTTTCAGATGGTATTCAGAATATAACGCATATCGTCCGCATCGGCGCCGGGCAATGTCAGAAGCCGTTCGGCTTCCTGCCGGAGATAAGACAAATCCACCGGCTTCGGTGCGCCGTATTCCCGCACCGCATTGTTCCAATAGATGTCGCTTATCACCGCATCATCGAGCTTCACGCCGCAAAACAGTTGTCCTTGGTAGGTGTGTTCGGTGTTGGTTTCAAAAAACTGCCGCACAAACCGCGGGCGGTTCATAACAGACTGCGTCCAGCGCTCCTCGTCGTTGTACGGGAACGCATAAAAGTCCGTTCCGTATAGAATGCGGCTCCGGTATTTGTGCAGAAATACCTCCCACCGCGGCCAGTCCGAGAGCATATTGAAATACTGCTCCCCGCCGGGCGTGATGTCGAGCATCGTGTTTTCATGCCGTTCCAGCCACGCTTCCGCATCTTCGATACGGTACGTCAGAAATCCGAAATGGGCAAGGGTCAGCCGAAGCTTCGGGTGCTTTTTCAGAATTTCGTCCACTTCGCCGTGCAGCTGTGCTTTGGTCGGATACGTTTCATCACAGAAGCGGCCGACTTTTTTCGCATACTCATCCACGCGGTCGGGATCCCAGTATTCTTCGGGGTTGGCAAGGTGCATCACAACGGGGATGCGGTTTTCTTCCAGATACGAATAGAACCGGTCGTAAACCGGGTGGCAAAGCGGGATGCCCATGACTTTCCGGATGCCGGGATATCCCTCTAACATCTTGAATCCGTCAAAGCCTGCCGCCATTGCCCTCTCCGCTTGTAAAAGATACATCCGTGAGCGCTCATCCTCCGAAAGTGCTGTCCCCGTGTGTTCCAGACCAGCGAACGCATACGCATCCAGTGCAAAGCGCGTTTTCAGATACAGTCCTTTGACATTCTGTGTCGGGTCAAAGGTTAAAACTCCGTTTTTCTCATGATGCGGCAGACTCAGAAATACCATGCGCGCGGTGTCCGTCATGGCAAATTCCCGCCGGAACAACGTGACCGTTTCGGCAAGCGGAATTGCGAACGAATAATGGACGTGCGAATCAAAGACGGCTCTCATGGTTCTGTTCCTCCAATTTTATCAGACGTTCATCGAATCAATGAACCGCATCATCGCGGCGCGGCCTTCCTCGGTGCATTTGTAGACACCGGCATCCTCAAGCACATGGACGAACGTGTTGCCGATCTCGCGGTGCAGAATGTCGGTGATGTTGTTTTCATCAAAGGTATAGTTGTCGGAAAATGCCGCAAACCAGTCGGCATGATGGGCGATCGCGGGATCGTCTGCGATGTTCTTCCCTGCCAGAACCGTGTCGGCAAGCGTCTTCATTTCGTCCTTGAGACGTGCAGGCAGAACGGCAAGACCCATGACCTCGATGAGACCGATGTTTTCTTTTTTGATGTTGTGGTATTCCTTGTGCGGATGGTAGACACCGAGCGGATGCTCTTCGGTCGTGATGTTGTTGCGCAGAACGAGATCCAACTCAAAAAGGTTTCCGCGGCGGCGGGCGATGGGCGTGATAGTGTTGTGCGCCTCCCCGTCGGTTTCCGCATAGACAAACGCCGCTTCATCGGTGTAACCGCGCCATGCGATGAGAATGTTGTTTGCCAGATTCACAAGCGCGTTCTTGTCATCGGATTGGAGACGGATGACCGACATCGGCCAGCGCACGATGCCCGCGTGAACGTTTTCGTATCCAACAAACGAGATCTCGCGCTCAATGGGTGCGCGCTCCATTGCAAAGGTGTAGTGTCCTCCTTGCATATGGTCGTGGCTCAATATCGACCCGCCGACGATGGGCAGATCGGCGTTGGAGCCAACGAAATAATGCGGGAACGTGCCGACAAAATCCAGCATCCGCGCAAAGGTCTTGCGCTCGATCTTCATCGGACGGTGTTCCCCGGATAGGACGATGCAGTGCTCGTTGTAATACACATAAGGGGAATACTGCAAAAACCACGGTTCGCCCTCCAGCGTGATGGGCAGAATGCGGTGATTTTCTCTGGCGGCGGCGCGCAGATTTCCGGCAAAACCTTCGTTTTCGCGGCAGAGTGCACACTTCGGATAGCCGGACTGCGGTGCAAGCTTCGCGGCGGCGATGGCTTTCGGATCTTTTTCGGGTTTTGACAGGTTGATGGTGATGTCGATGTCACCGTACTGCGACGGCGTGACCCATTTCAGGTCCTTTTTGACGCGGTAGGTGCGGATGTAGTCCGTCGCGCGGGAAAAATCGTAGAACCAGTCGGTCGCCGCCCGGCGGTCCTTTTCGTAACGGGTGCGGAATTCCGCAATCACCTGCGAGGGCCGCGGGGTAAGAATGCCCATCAGCATCGTATCAAACAGATCGCGGTAAGCAACGGTATTCCCCGCCATCATGCCGTGTTCCCATGCGTAATCGCACAGCTCTCCGAGAATCGCTTCCAGATCCTCGCAGTCCCCGATCTCACGCGGTTTTTCGTATTCCGTCATACCGAGCGCCGCCATCAGGGCGTTGGTTATATAGGTTTCGTCCTCCAGCTGGGTCAGCGCGTGGTTCTGACTGTATCTGACCAGCTTTGCAACAGCTTCGTTAATCATGATGGTGTTCCCTCTCTTGCTCTGAACTTGAAGATCAAATCTAACAGATACAGATATTGTACCACAAAATCGCGGATTTTGCAACCGGTTTTTCTCATAAATTGAAAATTTTACAGGATTTTCCGGATGAGGTCAGGGGATTATCACACAAGCGGCGTGCTGTCAAGATAACAGGTGTCCGGACTGATGTCAATTTTGTTGCTCCACACGATATTACTGTCAACGGTCGGGTCAATGTCCCATGCAACACAATGCTCGTCATCCAGATAAACACGTCGGAAATTTTCGTACAGACAAAGCGGTGCAAATACCGTATTTTCGCTGTCCGACAAAAAGGGCGTACAGTCAAGCACGCGGCATTCTCCGTTGTCAAATTCCATCGTCAGCGAAAAATCGTCATTTGCTTTCACCGACAAAATACGCCGTCTGCCTGCGGCATAATACGCGGCGGTCTTTTCATCAAATCCTTTTGACAGATAATATTGTATATCACGTACGGTCGTTTTCCCTCATTTCAAAGGATCAATGGTGAACAGTTCCTGTTTTTATTACTATAGTCTACCATATTTTTCTGAAATTTCAATCACCCCAAATAAAAAATGAAGATATTTTTTGTTAATTTTTTTGAAGTGTATACACTGAGCAGTCTCTCTGTGAAAATAATTCTCCCCCCGCTCTTGCATTTCCTCTCAATTTATGTTATAATAAACATACCATATCAACGGAAAGGAACCCAAACCCATGGAAACACGACTCTACTCCCGCACAAACGCCCCTGTCTCCCTGCTCGGCTACGGCACCATGCGTATGCCGCTTGCATCCGAGGACAACGCCGATATTGATTACGCCGAGGGCAAAAAGCTCATTGATTATGCGTACCGGCACGGCGTGACCTATTTTGACACCGCGTATATGTATCATTCCGGCAAGTCCGAGAACTTTGTCGGCGATGCGCTGTCGGCGTATCCCCGCGAATCCTTTTATCTTGCGGACAAATTGCCCGGCTGGATGGTCGGTGACGGCGGTGTTCCGAAAGCAAAGGAGATCTTTGAAGACCAGCTCTCCAAGTGCAAGGTCGATTATTTCGACTTCTATCTCTGCCACTCTCTGAACAATCAGGCGGACTTTGATAAAATTTATCTCGATGCCGGTGTACTTGCGTATCTCGACCGGGAAAAGGAAGCCGGCCGCATCCGCAATCTGGGATTCTCGTTCCACGGCTCGGTGCCGTTCTTTGAATACTTAATGAAGCTGCGCAAGTGGGACTTCTGCCAGATTCAGCTCAACTACATGGACTGGGACAACCAGAACGCAAAAGAGCTTTACCGCCTGTCCGAGGAATACGGCGTTCAGCTCATCATCATGGAACCCGTGCGCGGCGGCAGTCTCGTCAAGCTCTGCGACGAAGCCGTTGACATCCTGAAAAAAGCCGCATCTGACCGTTCCGTCGCTTCCTGGGCGATCCGCTTTGCCGCTTCCCTGCCGAATGTCCTGTGCGTGCTGTCCGGAATGTCCACCCTGGAACAGGTCGAGGACAATTGCGCGACGATGACGGACTTTATTCCGCTGTCGGACGACGACAAGGTCGCCCTCTCCGAAGCCGTTGCCGCTTACAACCGCTCCGGTACCATCCCCTGCACCGCGTGCCGCTACTGCTTTGAATGTCCGAAGCAGATCATGATCCCCGAAATTTTCGCCGTTTACAACGCGGCGGCAAGCGAGAACCGTCTGCCGATGTCCGTCGGTATCGCACCCGAAGAGGTCAAAGCCCGCAAGGAAGCATTCCTTGCCGCATACAACGAAATTCCAGAAGAACGTCAGGCACACAATTGCATCAAGTGCGGCAAATGCACCGAGCACTGCCCGCAATCCATCAGGATTCCCGACAGACTGCGCGACATCGCCGGTCTTGTGAACCGCTGCCGCGGATAATCCAGAGGATTTTATGACCGAACGCGAAAAAATGTATGCGGGCAAGCTCTACGACCCGTTTTCCGAGGGAATGCCGGAGGAGCGCACCCGCTGTCACGTGCTCTGCACCCGCTACAATCAGACCACCGAAGTCGATGAAGCCGAGCGTAAAAGGATTCTCGATGAACTGATGCCCGACCGCGGAGAGGGCGTTTATCTGCAAGGGCCGATCCATTTTGATTTCGGCACGAACATTTCGATGGGAGACGGCAGTTACGCCAACTTCAATTTCACGGTGCTCGATGAGGGTAAGGTTACCATCGGAAAATCCGTGTTCATCGGCCCGAACGTTTCCCTGCTCACCGCCGTGCATCCCCTGCGCTGGCAGGAACGCAATGCGTTTTTCAATGAAAAGACGGGCGTTGTCACGAATCTCGAATACACCGCGCCCATCGTCATCGAGGACAACTGCTGGATCGCGGCATCTGTCACCGTTATCGGCGGCGTGACCATCGGCGAAGGCTGTGTCATCGGTGCGGGTTCCGTCGTCACAAAAGACATCCCCCCGAACTCCCTTGCCGTCGGCAATCCGTGCCGGGTTCTCCGGAAGATCACGGAGGAAGACCGGCTGGAAAACCATCCAGAGCTGTTCTGAATAATCTAATAAAAGTAAAAGCGGAGCCGTCCGTGCATCGGGCAGCTCTGCTCGTTATTTAAGAATATACTGTTATTCTGTTTTCTGATTTTTAAGCCAAGTGTCGTAATCGATCATCAGATTGTCCAGATTGCGGATGGTGCGGTGCAGGCAGTTGTTCTTGTTGCCGGTTCCCGTCATGACAACGCAGATGTAGCTTCTCGCGCCGAAGACGATGCCCGATTCGTGATAGCCGTTGTAGCCCCAGCCGGACTTGTGCGCGGATTCGTATTCCGGCATTTCCACTTCAAACTCGTTGTAAAGGTTCGTGGTCAGATACGTCCAGAGAAGCCGCCCCTCGTCGCAGGTGTCCTTGTACTCATAAATCTCCTGCCAGATGATGGCAAGCTCCTGCGGCGTGACGTCGCACCAGTGATCCTTTGCGGAGATCGTGTGCTCCCAGCCCAAGGACGTGACCATTTCGTTGAAGCCGTCCTCCCCGGCGTATTCTGCAAGCATATAATACGCGACATTGTCGGAGTTGTAGATCATCCGGTAGAACAGCGCCTTGACCGTAAACTGCGTTCCGTAGACCGATTCCTGCGTGGAGCCGGAGCCGGTGGCGTAATGGCGTTCTTCATAAGTCAGAATGTCCCCCAGCGACAGCCGTCCGCGCTCGATCTCTTTTGCCAGATACAAAGCAAACGCGACCTTGATGGTCGATGCGGAATCATAGGCATTCTGCGGATTGTAGCCGAACGAGGTATGGGTTTCCAGGTCTATGACATAGAAGCTTGTTTCAAAATTGTATTCCGCCATCGTGTCGAGAATGGTGGATTTTATGGTGTCCGGAACCTCATAAGAGGAATTGTTGACACAGATCTCATTTTCCGTGAACACGTCCTCGCGGTTGTCAAGGAACATACCGCCGGTCGTTTCCTCCACGACCGGGGAAAGCACCGTCAGCTGTGCCGACCGGATGCCATATTCAAACTGCGCGCCGATGGGACACCCCTGCCATGCGGGAAGTGCTTCTGCCGTACACCCGGTGAGGAGCGCGGTCACCGCCGCACAGAGTACCGGGACGGTCATCCACCGTCCGTTTCGCGTTTTACCGTTCAAGATGCGTACCTCGTTTTTTGCCGAAATTGTCGGAGATCATCAAAAAATACCGACATCTATAATATTATACTGTATTTCCGGAATAAAATCAAGAGGTTCCGACGATTTCTTTAAAATTTCTGCGGCGGGTTGTCCCATTCTGCAATCCGATTCTTGCATTTTAGGAAAAACTTTGCATCTCCTCTTGCTTTTTCGCGCGTTTCCATGTATAATATTAAATAACAGATCTTTTTTCCACAGAAAGGACACCATCATGGCATTGATAAAACAGCTGAAAAACGACGCACTCCGGACAGAGGTCTATGAGACCCGTGCGGAAATGGGTGCGGCGGCAGGACACGCGGCGGCGGAGCATCTGCGCCGACTGCTCACCGAAAAGGACACCGTGAACGTCGTGTTCGCGGCGGCACCGTCCCAGAACGAAATGCTGGCGGCACTGGTTGCAGAGCCCGGCATCGACTGGACGCGCGTGAATGCGTTCCACATGGACGAATACATCGGTCTTCCCGCCGATGCCCCGCAGGGCTTCGGAAACTTCCTTGACCGGTATCTGTTCTCGCTTGTCCCGTTCGGCTCGGTCAACCGCATCGACTGCACGGCGACCGATCCCGCGGCGGAATGCGCACGCTATACCGCACTTCTGCGCGAATACCCGACCGACCTTGTGTGTCTCGGTATCGGCGAAAACGGACACATCGCGTTCAACGACCCCGGTTTTGCAAAGTTCGACGACCCCGAAGTTGTCAAAGTCGTCAAGCTTGACGAAGTCTGCCGGATGCAGCAGGTTCACGACGGATGCTTTGCGAAGATCGAAGACGTCCCCACCCACGCGCTGACCCTGACCGTTCCCACACTTGCAAACGCGCCGCACCTCGTCTGCACCGTTCCCGCACCGTCCAAGTGCGAAGCGGTCACAAAGACTGTGCTCGGCCCCATCACGGAGGACGTTCCCGCGACCGTCATGCGCCGCCATCCCGACTGCGTGATGTACTGCGACCGCGACAGCGGAAAAAATCTGTAATCCATTTTTCTCCGGAAAGGAATCAAATATCATGAAAAAACTAAGAGTTGCCATCATCGGCTACGGCCGCTCCGGCCAGCAGATCCACGGTGCGTTCTTCGCATCCGACAAAAACGAAAAGTATGAGGTCGCCATCGTCGTTGACGAGCTGGAGGTTCGCCGCGAGCAGGCAAAGGCGCGCCACAACTGCGAGGTCTTCGCCGATTATCACGAGATTCTCGACAGAAAGGATATCGACCTTGTCGTCAACGCCACCTATTCCCACTTCCATGCGCCGGTCGCCATCGACTTTCTGAACCACGGCTTCAACGTCGTCTCCGAAAAGCCGTTTGCCGTTCATGCCGACGATTGCCAGAAGATGATCGACGCGGCAGAAAAAGCAAACGTCATGCTGTGCGTGTTCCAGCAGTCCCATTTCGCACCGTATTACCGCCGCATTCACGAAATTCTCGACTCCGGCGTTCTCGGCCGCATCGCAGAGATCAAAATCCAGTTCTCCGGCTTTGCACGCCGTTGGGACTGGCAGTGTTTGCAGAGCTGGGGCGGCGGCTGTCTGCGCAACACCGGCCCGCATCCGTTTGAACAGGCGCTTGACCTGCTTGACTCCGACGAAATGCCGCAGGTCGCATCCCGTCTCGACATCGTCAACAGCTACGGCGATGCGGAAGACTTCTGCAAGGTGCTTATGCTCCAGAAGGACAAGCCTGTCATCGACCTGGAGATTTCCTCCTGCAACAATTTTGCAGACTTTACCTATCTGATCGAAGGCTCCCATGGTTCCCTCAAGGCAACGATGGCGGCAATTGATTACAAGTATTACGACCCGGCGGAGGTCGAACCGCGCACCGTCATTCAGGCATCGCTCCAGGGTCCCGACGGCGGCCCGCGCTACTGCGGCGAAACGCTCCCGTGGAAGACCGCGCATGAGGACCTCACCGGTACCGCGTTCGATGCGGCTGTCCTTTCTTACTACAACAACATTTACGACCACTTGACAAACGGCGCGGAACTCGTCATCAAGCCCGCGAAGATCAAGCAGATGATCGCGCTGATGGAAGAAATCCACCGCCAGAATCCGCTCCCCGTCAAATACTGATATGAAGACGATTATCAAAAACGCCCGCATCATCCGCGGTGGGAACATTGAGGAAAACGCCGCACTCGCCTACGAAGACGGCATCCTCATCCCCACCCCGGAAGACGACGCGGGATGCGAAATTGTCGATGCCGGCGGGCAGTACGTTTCCGCGGGATTCATTGACCTGCACACACACGGCGGCGGCGGTCACGATTTCCTTGACGGCACCGTCGGTGCGTTCCTCGGTGCGGCGGAGCTTCATGCCCGTCACGGCACGACGACCCTGCTTCCCACCGCGACCTCCGGCACCTATGAGGAGACCTGTGCGATGTTCGCGGTCTTTGAGGATGCCTGCAAAAAGAATTCCGCCGGTGCGGATATGCCCGGCATCCATCTCGAAGGGCCGTATTTTGCCCCGACACAGGCAGGTGCCCAGGATCCCCGGTTTCTCGTCACCCCCAAACCCGAGCAGTATCTGCCCATCATGAACGCGACCGACAAACTTCTGCGCTGGTCGGCGGCGTGTGAACTGGACGGTGCGATGGAATTTGCAGATGCCTGCCGGGAACACGGCATTCTCTGCGCCATCGGCCACTCGGATGCAACGTATGAATGCGTGTGCGAAGCGATGAAGCACGGCTTTTCCCACATCACGCACCTTTATTCCTGCATGAGCACCGTTCACCGCATCAATGCCTACCGCTACGCAGGCGTGGTCGAAGCGGCGTATCTCTGTGACGGTATGACCGAAAACAGTCTGAACGGTAACGGTCTTACCGTAGAGATCATCGCGGACGGCGTGCATCTGCCGAAGTCGCTGTTGCAGATGGTTTACCGCTTTATCGGCCCCGACCGCACTGCGCTTGTGACCGACTCCATGCGCGGCGCAGGACTTGCCGACGGGCAGGAGAGCATTCTCGGCAGTCTCGAAAACGGTCAGCGTGTCATCATTGAGGACGGCGTTGCCAAGATGCCCGACCGCAAGGCGTTTGCCGGCAGTGTCGCAACGACCGACCGGCTTCTGCGCACGATGGTGCATCTGGCAGAGGTGCCGCTTGCCGACGCCGTGAAGATGCTCACCGAGACCCCCGCGCGCATCCAGGGACTTTCCGACCGCGGCACACTTGATGCGGGCAAACGCGCGGATATCGTCTTCTTTAACGATGCGCTGAATGTCACGCGGACGGTCGTCGGCGGCAGAACCGTATTTGAAATGTCATAAATCCCAAAGGAAAGGAAAATAATTATGTTCCGTATCGGTATTTTAGGCTCCGAAAATTCCCACGCAATGGAATTTTCCAAAATTTTCAACGGCATCCACACAAAGTACGCCGGAGAATTTGAAGATATGCGCGTCGTCGGCACGTTCGGCACGGACGAAGCATCCAACAAGGCACTCGTAGAACAGGCCGGTGTCGAGTTCATCGCCGACAAGCCCGAAGACCTGCTCGGCCGCGTGGATGCGGTCATGGTCACCGCCCGCGACGGTCAGTATCACGCGGCATACGCGCGCCCGTTCATCGAAGCCGGACTTCCCGCATTCATCGACAAGCCCTTTACCCGCGACCCCGCGGAAGCGCTCTCCCTGGCACGGCTCGCAAAGGCAAAGAATGTCCCCGTCTGCGGCGGTTCTTCCCTTAAGGTCTGCATGGAGACCGAACGTCTTGCGGCATATGCGGCATCCAACCGCGACAAAATCATCACCGGCTCCGTTTATGCACCCGTCAACATGAAGAACGACTATGGCGATTTCTGGTTCTATGCCGACCATCTGACCGAAATTTCCCTTGCCGTTTTCGGCTGGAACCCGAAATGGGTCGAAGCCGCACAGGGACGCACCGATAAGGGTGTCACGGCACTCGTCGGCTATGATAACTACGAAATTTCCAACCACTTCTGCGAGGGAATGTATCAGTATGCGGGCACCGTCGTCACCAAGGGCGGTATCCACACGCAGACCATCACCCTTGACGATGCGTACCCGAACGAATGCCGCGTTTTCGCCCGGATGCTCCGCACCGGAAAGATGCACGGCACCTGGGAACAGCTCGTTCAGCCGGTGTACTATATGCAGGCGCTGTACGCCTCCATGCAGTCCGGAAAGCGCGTTGGGGTGTTGAATATTGAGGTGTGAGCACGCAGAGACTGCCCAAACCTCATAACACAAAAAGAAACCTGCTCCTCTTTTTGGGGAACAGGTTTTCTCTTTCGATATTTAATTTTTCCGTAATGCCCCCGCCGCCGAAAACACAAGAAAGCACGCCAGATTGACGACCACGATCGTTGCCCCGGTCGGCAGACTGAACAGAAACGACAGCACAAGGCCGGAAACAAAGCAGAAAACCGATGTCACCATCGAGCAGATGACCACGCCGCGGTAGCTTTTGCAGACACGCATGGCGGTCAGTGCCGGGAAGATGATGAGCGGGGAGATGAGCAGTGTGCCCATCAGGCGCATTCCGGTCACGACGGTCAGCGCGGTCAGAAGCGACAGAAGCAGGTTGTAGAGGTTTGCGCGCGTTCCCGTCGCACGGGCGAAATTCTCATCAAAGGTGACAGAGAACAAGGGGTGATAACAAAACGCATACAGAAGCAATACGACAACAGAAACGACGATGGAAAGCACCATATCGCCCTCGGAGATCGCCAATACCGAGCCGAACATATAGCTGTTGAGGTCCGTGTTCATGCCCGTGGTACACGCGGTGATTAGGACACCGATGGCAAGCGCGGAGCTGGACAGAATCGCGATCGCTGCATCGCCCTGCATATGCCCGCGCTCGTTGAGCCACAGCATAAAGAATGCCGCAACGATCACAACGGGAATCGCGACCGCCAGCGGTGCCAGTCCCAGTACCGCCGCCAGTGCCAGCGCGCCGAAGCCGACGTGGGACAGCCCGTCCCCGATCATGGAGAACCGCCGCAGTACCAGGTTGATGCCAAGCAGTGCCGCGCACAGCGAGACCAATATCCCGACCACCAGCGCCCGCTGGATAAATACATATGAAAACAGAATTTCGAGTTGTTCAAACATCGCTGTCATGTCGCCGCCTCCCCATCTGTGTGATGATCTGTATGTTCCTGCGCAGCGGTATGGGAATGCGCATCGGAATGCGCCTGCATATCGGAATGCGCCTGCGCAACATGATGCACGTTGTGATGCGTGTGCGAATGCGGCATATCCCCGCAGCTGCCCGTCATGCGGCGGTACAGCTCCGTGTGGTGATATTCCTCGGCCGAGCCGCAGTAGAGCAGATTCTGTCCCATGTGAAGAATCGTTTTCGCCTGTTCGAGCGCGCAGTGGATGTCATGGGAGACCATCAGCACCGTGATGCCGCGCTCCTCGTTGAGCCGGTGCAGAATGCCGTACAGCTCATGCGTGACGACCGGGTCAAGCACCGATGCGGGTTCGTCGAGAATCAGGAGCTTTTTCGTCGCACACAGGGCGCGCGCAAGCAAAACCCGCTGCTGCTGTCCGCCGGACAGCTCCCGGAAGGATTTTTTCGCAAACGGCGTCACACCGAGCAGCTCCATCGTGTCGGCGGCAGTCCGTTTCTGTTCTTTTGTATAAAACGGCCAGAACCGCTGTCCGCGTCCCAGGCATCCGGTCATCACGACCTCCGTGACGGACGCGGGAAAGTCTTTCTGCACGATGGTGGACTGCGGCAGATAGCCGATCTCACTCTTTTCCGTGCCGTGCATGATGATCTCCCCGGCGGCGGGCGGGATCAAGCCGACAAGCGACTTGACGAGCGTGGATTTTCCGGAGCCGTTTTCCCCGACGACCGCCGCATAATCGCCGTCATTTATGATAAAACTGACATCATCAACCGCCGTCTGGCGCTCGTAGCGGACGGTCAGTCCCCGGACTTCCAATAAAGGTGTCATGTATGGATAATTCCTTTCTTTCTCTTATTGCAGTGCACGTTTCAATGCTTCCGCATTCGCGTACATCAGGTCAAGATACGTCACATCCGCCGCCGCTTCGTCAGCGATTCTGTTGTGACAGGAGTGCATGGTGAGGATCTCCGCACCCGTTTCCTCCGCAATGGCGGAAGCGATTTTCCCGTTGCTCATCTCGATTGTGAAAATCACGGGAATGTCCTCTGCGCGGATTTTTTCAATCAGATAAATCATCGTGGCGGCACTCGGCTCCGATTCCGCCGCGCAGCCGGGAAATGCGGCACGGTAGGAAAGTCCGTAGGCATCGCACAGATAACGGAACGGGAACCGGTCGCCGAACACGACCGTATCGCGGGATGCACCTGCTGTGATCTCCTCAAAATACGCATCCAGCGCGGCAAGCTGTTCCAGATAACCGTCACCGTTTGCACGGTAAAGAGAAGCGTTGTCCGGATCCGCCTCACACAAAACGTCCAGAATCGTCTCCGTGATGAGAGCGGCGTTGTCGGGATCCGTCCAGACGTGCTCGTCATATTCGACCTCATGAGCGTGGTCATCGTCCTCGGTCTCCGCATGGTCGTGGTCGTGATCTTCTTCACACGTTTCGTTGTGGTCGTGGTCGTGGCGGTGTGTCATGCCCTCGACCGTCTCTTCCGCCACCACCTCCGTGCAGTCCATCATGCGGAGAATGTGCATACTGTCGTTATCCACAGCGGAGAGAAGCGTATCGACCCAGGCATCGGACTCGCCGCCTGTGTAAATGAAAATATCGCAGTTCTGCACCGCAAGAATGTCGGCAGGTGTCGGGTCAAAGGTATGGCTCTCCGTCCCCGGCTGCAGAAGCTGCTGAACGCAGACGTCCGCATTTCCCGCGGTCAGACTGCGCGCAAAATCATACGGCGGAAAGACGGTCGTCACGATGTGCAGGTCTGCGCCCGCATACACCGGCTCCGTGCCGAGCACGGTACAGCCGGAACCCATACAAAGGAATACCGCACACAATAGTGCGAAAATTTTTGTTTTCAGTCGTTTCATAATCCCATATTGATTCTCAAATTTGAAACTGAGTTTCATTTTCAAATATTATACAGGAATTCCGCCGAAAAAACAAGGGGGAAATTGTGAACAATTTCCCCAACATATCATGGATTGCATTTTTTCAGAAAATGGAACCGGGTGTCACTGATTCCAGCTCCCGCATCCGTGTGAGCGCATCGAGCAGTTTCAGCCGTGCCACAGCAGCATCCGGATAGGAACCGTTCTCCGCCGCCGAGCAGAATTCCAGCACCGCATCGTCCGCACGGTTCAAAGCTGTGTAGCCGGTCACATAGGCAAGATACGGAAACATGGCATCCCACTTTTCCATGAGCCGTTCCGCCGATGTGCGCACCCCGTCTGCATCTTTTTTCATGGAATCGGCATCTGCGGGAATTTCCGCTACCATCGCCCCAAGGGTGTCAAGCTCCCCGCAGAGGTGGATACTGCTCCATGCCGATACTCCGGTTATTGCAATCAGCAATATAAAAGCCGCGATGACATTGCGCATTGGCGATGTTCCTCCTTATTCCCCATTCATCGGCACGATCCGCCACGTCCCCGCATCGTCCACCGTCATTAAAAATACCTCCGCCGCATCATGGTATCCCTGCTGCCTTAAAACGTGCCGCGCATCCTCCGCCGTATGTCCCGATAGCGACAGTCCCGCGGCGCTCCAATTCCCGTCGGCGATGATGGTATGGCAGATGCCGGTTTCTCTGGGATGACGGGCAAGGGTGCGGGCATCCGGGGGCTGTGCCGCTTTTTTCGCAATGACGGACAGTCTGCCGTTTTCCTCCAATATCGCATAAGCAACATCATTTGGGTCTGGGTAGCCTTTCTGCCGCAGTTCTCCCATCAACTCCGCCAAGGTCATGCGGGAGGACAGAAGCGCACGGCGGTCGATCTTCCCGTACCGCAGGACAACGACAGGAACACCGGCGATGAGCCGCGCCAGCTTTCCGGAGCGCAGAAACGCAAAGGAAACGAGGATTTCCAGACACGCAAGCACGAGTACCGGAATAATGCAGTACAGAAGCGGGATCTGCGTATCTGTGACAGGCATCGCCGCAAGCTCGGACAGCATGAACGCGGTGACAAGCTCCGACATCTGCATTTCCCCGATCTGCCGCTTGCCCATGAACCGGACGATGATGGTCAGATACAGATACACGAACACCAGCCGTACAACAATGACAGCCACGCAAATAACCCCTCCCGCACATTGATATAAAAAGCATTCCCGCAGATCCCCGAAAATATACGTAGAAAACAAAGCCTATGTAAAAATCATGGCCGCAGGACAACTTTTTTTTAAAAATCCCTTTACTTTTTGAAAAAGGTGTGTTATAATGAATACAATGGATACGGATGTGCGGTCAGAAAGTCCCCTCGTGCCCGATCAGCCGATGAGATATGACGGTGTCCGTTTCCCACAATTTTTCCATTTAAGGAGAGTACTATCATGGCAGAAAAGAACATCCTTGATGCGTTCAAGGAAAACCATGACGAAAAGGTCATCGACACCAACAGAAAGATGCGTGTCGCAATCATCGGTACCGGTTGGATTGCAGATGCTCACATCGCAAGCTACAAGAAGCAGCCCGATGTTGAAATCGTTGCAGGCTGTGACCTCATCCCCGGCAAGGCTGCCGCTTTCTTCAAGAAGCACGGCCTGGAAGGTGTCAAGACGGATTACGCTTCCCATAAGGAAATGCTCGCGGACAAGTCCCTGAACCTCGACTGTGTCTCCGTCTGTACCTACAACCGTCAGCACGCACCGTGTGCCATCGACTCCCTCAAGGCAGGCATCAACGTCCTGCTTGAAAAGCCGATGTGTGTCACCCTGGAAGAGGGCATCGAAATTCTGAAGGCAGAAAAGGAATCCGGCAAGGTTCTGTCCATCGGCTTCCAGCCCAGATTCGACAACAACATGAAGATGATCAAGAAGATCGTCGAATCCGGCGAGCTCGGTGATGTTTACTACATCCAGACCGGCGGCGGACGCAGACGCGGTATCCCGACCCCGTTCGGCACCACCTTTATCGAAGATAAGACCGCAGGTCTCGGCGCACTGGGCGACATCGGCTGCTATGCACTTGACTGCGTTCTGAACGCTGTCGGCTATCCCAAGCCCCTCACCGTTACCGGTCACAAGGGCGTTTACTTCGGTTCCGACCCGAACTACATCGGCTACGGCGAGCATCACGACTACGCTGAAAAGTTCACCACCGACGACTTCGGCTGCGGCTTCGTCCGTATGGAAGGCGGCATCATCCTCGACTTCCGTATTGCATGGGCTATGAACATCAACACACCTGGCGACTCCATCATTCTCGGTACCAAGGGCGGTCTCCGTATCCCGTCCACTGATTGTTGGAACGGCTCCATCGGCGGCCCGCTGGTTCTCTACAAGGAAGTTGCAGGCATCCAGACTGAAACCATCATCCCGGTTCAGTCCACGCCTTACGACCTCTTCGACATGAAGATCCGTACTTTCATCGATGCTTCCAAGAACGGCACACCCGCTCCGGTTCCCGCATCCCAGATCATCTACAACCAGGCAATCCTCTCCGGTATTGCAAAGTCCAGCGAACTCGGTCACGAGATCGAAATCGAAATTCCCGAAATCTGAGAATTTCCGAAATCTGAACAGTTTCAGAACAATAAAACGAATTTGATTCATTGAATTCAGGAAGCAGCCTGACACGTTATGCTGTCAGGCTCTTTTCGGATAAATACGAAAGGATATCATATCATGGATTACGGTATTCAGTTATATTCCGTCCGCGACCTCGCGTCCCAGGACCTCGAAGCCGCACTGAAAGCGGTCGCCGAAATCGGCTACAAGTATGTTGAGTTCGCAGGCTTCTTCGGCAACAGCGCCGAGACTGTCAAGGGCTGGCTCGACAAGTACGGCCTTATCTGCTCTTCCACGCATTCTAGCTGGACAGACCTGCGCGACAACTTTGAAGAAACGGTCAAGTACCACAAGATCATCGGCAACAAGAACTACATCATTCCGGGCGCAGACCTCTCCACGCCCGAAAAGCTCAAAGAGTTTGTCGATTTCTGCAACGAATACGCACCGAAGCTGGCGGCTGAGGGCATTTCCCTGCAGTACCACAACCACGCACACGAATTCCATCTGCACGAAGACGGCCAGATGATCTACTCCGTCCTCGAATGCTGCACGAACATCGACCTCGAAACCGATACCTACTGGCTGTACGTTGGCAAGACCAATCCGCTGGCCGTCCTCGACCGTCTGCACGACCGCATCAAGATGATCCACATCAAGGACGGCGACATCGACGGTCACGGCAAGCCGCTCGGTCTGGGCACCGCTCCCGCAGCAGAAGTCTACAAGAAGGCAAAGGAATACGGTATGCTCATGGTCGTCGAATCCGAGACCTGCACACCCTCCGGCGTCGAAGAAGCAAAGATCTGCTTCGACTTCCTCAAAGCACAGGAAAACGCATAACGGGTGTCCGACATGAAAGAGTTCATGAACGAAGATTTTCTGTTAAAAACGGAAACCGCGAAGATCCTTTATCACAATTATGCGGCAAAAATGCCCATCATCGACTACCACTGCCATGTTCCGCCCAAAGAGATCGCAGAGGACAAGCGTTATGCCAACATCACCGAGCTGTGGCTCGGCGGCGACCACTATAAGTGGAGAGCCATGCGCTCCAACGGCATCGACGAGAAATACATCACCGGCGATGCATCCGACTACGAAAAGTTTCAGGCATGGGCAAAGACGATGCCGAAGCTCATCGGCAATCCGCTTTACCACTGGACACATCTCGAGCTGCAGCGTTATTTCGGTTATGAGAGTATTCTCAACGAAGAGACCTGCGACGATGTCTGGGCGCTCTGCAACGAGATTCTCGCACAGCCGAATATGTCCGCGCGAAACATTATCCGGGATTCCGGTGTCAAGCTGCTCTGCACAACCGATGACCCCATTGACGATCTGCGCTATCACAAGCAGCTTGCCGCTGACGACAGCTATGACGTCAAGGTGCTCCCCGCATTCCGTCCCGACAAGGGTCTGAAT
>JAFUPC010000103.1 GCA_017481495.1 Clostridia bacterium | reverse complement strand
TTTCAAGAAATTCCCGTTTGTGCGTTTTTACTTCTTTTAATTCGTCGTATATGAACGACAGACTCAGTTGTTTGTTCATGACTTTAGTATAGCATTATTTTGTGAAGATTTCTACCGTTTTTTGTGCGGTGATGCCTTAGAGAAAACAAAAAATTGAAATAACGGAGAATTGAATATGAAAAAATATAGATATGAGCAATTTCAGTGATGATGTAATTGAACGGATTTTCATCCGGTACTTTACCGAGGTGCTGCAGCGGGATCTGCGAATTATTATCACCAGAAGAAGATCCACGAGGAGAGGGAATTGTTCCTTGAGGATATGACGGAACAGCAGCTGGCACAACTGAGGTTTGTCGATGATTACCTGTTTGAGCACGATGTGTTTATGGTTGCAGACAATATGATTGTGATCTATGATGAACAGCTCGGATGGGCATTACGTACATTGCCGAATGATCTGCGGGACATTTTTATGATGCATTGGTTTTTGGACATGAGTGATCGAGAAATATCAGATTGAGTGAAGAACGGCACGAAATCGAAGTACGGCTGAAAGATGGGTGGACGATATATAAGATCGCCAAACGGGACGTCCGTTCAATACAATCAAGAATGAAATTGCACGCGGAACCGTCTCATTATACAATGGAAACAACAGAGGTATAAAGCAGACAAGGGTAAGGAAGTGTACCTGAAGCATCGGCAAAACAGCCGACTGCATCAACGGTCTGCCGAGAATAATTCTCGGCTACGCCACGCACGAAGAACTTTTGATCGCCAGCTCGATACTATCTACGCTGTCTGACCAACGACTTTTGTCGTTCTATCCATAATTGTTACTAGTTTGAAAATTATTGCAACTTTCTATTACAATTTGCGAAATTATAATTTATACCAAAAAGAGACACGGAAAATCCGTATCTCTCACTTTCATTGATCCGTATTTCAGATAACGCACCAGATCTTGTCTGGTTCAGAATCAACCGAGCTTTGCGTAGTTGACCTTGATACCGGGGCCCATCGTGGCAGCGATGACACACGACTTGATATACTGACCCTTTACAACGGCGGGCTTTACCTTGATGACAGCACCGACGAGGGTGTGGAAGTTTTCGGTGAATTTTTCAGCGACGAAAGAAGTCTTGCCGATGGGGCAGCAGATGATGTTGGTCTTGTCAAGACGGTATTCGATCTTACCTGCCTTTGCAGCGCTGATAGTCTTACCGGTACCAACCGGTCCGCGCATCATAAAGTTGTGCAAAAATTTGTGAGGAAGCAGTCGTTTTCTGAGCGTGACGACAGATTTTTGCGACCTCCTGGGGGATGACATACAACCTGGGAAACGTAGGAATCTGCAGCCATCCCGATGAAACAGTGTCGCAAGGGAATTACCGTAAATCAGTCAAGTCATTAACCGGAGCCATACAATGCTTTCCACGACACACATAATACGTGGTTCTTCCATTTATGATTGGATAATCCTTTGTGTTATTTTTCAAAATGACAATCGCATCATGCGGCGCCGAAAACGTCAGGGCGGTTATATCGGTACCCTCAGTCGGTACAACTGTTATTTTTATCGGTGGTTCGTTGTATTCAAGCAATGCTGTCAGAAACATGGCATGATTCGTGGGATACTGTGCTGCGCTTTGCGCCAGAAAATCAAGCTGCTGCTCTGCCGCGGTTTTGTAGTTATCTTTATCGGTGAGAATAGACAGGCGAACAAGATCATACGCCATCAGCGAATTACCGCTTGGAATTGCGCCGTCATAGGTTTCCTTCGGGCGCAGGATCAGCTCCTCGTGGCCTTTGCCGTACAGATAAAATCCTCCGCTGCTGTCGCCAAAATCTGATACGACTTTATCGTACAGCATTTTTGCGTGCTCAAGGTGTTCACCCTCAAGCGTGGCGCGATACAAGGATAGCTCGGCGAAAATATAGGCAGAATAATCGTCAAGAAATCCTCTCACGCCACGTTTTCCCATATGAAAACTGACAAAGAGCGTGTCGCTGTCACACAGATTTTTTCGGATAAAACTGTCTGCGTTTTGCGCGGCGGAACGATACCTTTCCTTTCCACTGACAAGATACAGCTCACACATGGCGGCAATCATCAGACTGTTCCAGGATGTGAGGATTTTTTCGTCACGGTGGAGTGTGTGACGCTTTTTTCGGTAATCATAAAGTACATGGAGAAACGGTTCCAATGCTTTATCATGCGGATCGCTTTTCAGCAGATTCGGAATATTTCTTCCTTCAAAATTGCCGGCTTCCGTAATGTCAAAATGACGGTTGAATCGTTCGGCGTCATCTTTGCCAAGTAGCTTTATGATTTCGCTCGGCGTGAACAGATAATATTTGCCTTCTTTGCCATCGCTGTCAGCATCCTGCGAGCTGTAAAATCCGCCTTCGGGCGAGGTCATTTCCCGAAGAACATACACTGCTGTTTTTTCGGCGATGTCAAGGTAAATCTGCTTTTTCGTCACGGTATACGCTTTGCAATAGGCGAGCATCAGAAGCGCGTTATCATACAGCATTTTCTCAAAATGCGGAACGAGGAATTGCCGGTCGGTAGAATAACGGCAGAAACCGAATCCGATGTGGTCGAACATTCCGCCGCGGTACATCTGCATAAGTGTATGCTCCGCCATATGCAGACACACGGGCGTTTTATTTCGCTCATAATATGCAAGCAGGAACAACAGATTATGCGGTGTCGGGAATTTCGGCGCACGTCCAATGCCGCCGTACCTTTCGTCATAAATGCGCTCATATTGGGTCACCGCCAAATGTGTCAGATCCGGATTGGCGGTGGTCGACATTGTCTCCGGCCGGTTCAGATGCCGGATGATTTTTTCTGCATCCCGCAGCAGCATAGCGCGGTCGGACACCCATTTTTCATGAATGGCGAGCAAGAGTTCCCGAAAGCCGATCATGCCGCCGCGTGCGGTTTTAGGGAAATAGGTTCCAGCAAAAAAGGGCTTCTGATCTGCTGTCATAAAGACGCTTGTCGGCCAGCCGCCGCTTCCTGTAAAGGCCTGACAGACCGCCATATAAACACTGTCGATGTCGGGACGCTCTTCCTTATCCACCTTGATTGAGATAAAATATTGGTTCAGAAGGTCGGCGATTTCTTCATCTTCAAAGCTCTCATGAGCAAGCACATGACACCAATGGCACGCGCTGTATCCGATGCTCAGAAAGATAGGCTTGTCCTCTGCTTTGGCCTGCGCAAATGCTTCATCACACCAGGGATACCAGTCCACAGGATTGTTTTTATGTTGAAGCAAATAGGGGCTTGTTTCGTTTGCCAATCGATTGCTCATATCCACACCTCCGTTATTTCTTTTATTGTGGTCACAGTCAAAGAAATTTATACAATGAATCCGTCGGGTATGTTCGGCGAAAAATTGTAAATCCTATCTGTATATGATAAATCGGAGGTAAAACAATGAATTCTATTTGGGCAGAGACAGAAAAAAAGATATATTTTTCTCCTCAAAAAGAGAACAAAAGCACCGATGTGCTGATCATCGGCGGCGGGATTGCTGGGATTCTGTGTGCTTATAAACTCAAGAATGCAGGTGTGGACTGTATGCTCGTGGAAGCCAATGAGATCTGCGGCGGCATTACAAAAAACACCACGGCGAAGATCACTCTCGCTCACGGACTGGTCTACGACAAAATGATACGCCGCTTCGGCGAGGACAAAGCGCGCCTTTACGCTGAGACACAAACCAAAGCCATCCTTGAATATACCAGACTTTGCGGGGATATAGACTGTGATTTTGAAAACCGGGATTCCTATGTGTATGCTCTCGATAATCTCAAAAAGATTGAAAAGGAAGTCATCGCGCTGAATCGTATTGGCATGAAGGCTGAATTTTCAGATGCGAGCGAGCTTCCATTCACAGTCGCAGGTGCTGTACGCGTGAAGGAGCAGGCACAATTTCATCCCTTGAAATTTCTGTACGCCATTACACGAGATCTGCCAATCTGTGAGCATACCAAGGTTGTGGAGCTTATGCCAGGAACGGCACGCACCAATCATGGCGAGATCATATACAAAAAGCTGATCGTTGCAACGCATTTTCCGATGCTCAACAAACATGGTTTATATTCCTTGAAGATGTATCAGCATCGTTCTTACGTGATTGCTCTGAAAGGAGCGCAGAATGTAAAGGGAATGTATGTAGACGAATCTGACACAGGGATGTCCTTCCGAAGTTACGGTGATCTTCTGCTCCTCGGCGGAGGCAGTCATCGCACGGGAAAAAATGGCGGCTTTTGGCAGGAGCTGGAAGACTTCGCCGGGAAGCACTATCCCAACGCCGAGATCGTCGGCAGATGGGCAACGCAGGACTGCATGACATTGGACGACATTCCCTATATTGGGCAGTACTCTAAATCCACACCCGATATGTTTGTGGCTGCGGGATTTAACAAATGGGGGATGACAAACGCTATGGTCGCCGCGGATATTCTTTGTGATCTCGTTTGCGGCAAAGCAAATCATTACGCTGAGGTCTTTTCTCCATCGCGCACTATGCTTCGTCCGCAGCTTGCTGTTAATGCTTTTGAGTCCACTGTCGGACTTCTCACGCCCACCGCACCCCGATGCCCTCACCTCGGATGCGCGCTGAAATACAACCGTGCTGAGCATAGCTGGGATTGTTCATGCCACGGGTCACGGTTTACTGAGCATGGAAAATTGATTGATAACCCTGCGATGGATGATCATCAAGGGATACGTTGATAGCGCAAGTTTGCGCGGTGGGGCTGATCGAGCGTGTGCAGGATGAGGTTCGACCGAAGAAGGAATATGGGGCTGTTGAACGAAGCCCCATTTTTGTTTTCAGGATGTCGATGTTTACCCCTACAGATGAGCAGATGCTTCTAACCCTGAAGTAAACATCATCACTCCATCGCCACATCCCCAAATCCTCCTGGCACAATCATGATACCTTTTCTTCCATATAAAGATTGACAAATCCCATATTTGATGATATAATAAAAATAATCATCATTGAAAATTTATTGATGTCTGCAATTTCACACAGGACAGCAAAAGTAGCACAAAAGGTTACGAAGCTGTTTAACAAGAAAATGCAGACGGAGATTATGGCGGTGATTAATCGGGTGAGGGAGAATGCGGTAGTGGCGGCGTGAGAAAGGGAACCTTCATTTGTGAACGGAAAATATGTATAAATAAGGAAAGGCTCCGGGCTGACCCGGAGCTTTATATTATGAATGCAGCGTAAACTTCCATTTACAGCAGCATCCGCTGTCTGTTATCTCCGGATAACAGCTGATACATTCACAGCGGATGCGGTCATCAATGGTTTTTGCAAACCCCGCATACTCAATCAGCCCTACGGCTTTACAGGGATGATACGGCATCCCTTTTGTTTCGCGGTCGCGCTGAACTTTGCAGTCGATGGATGTGTAGATGAGGGTGTTTCCCTGTATTTCGATACAGTCCCGGTTGATGTTGGCGTAAAAGCGCAGACGGAGCGCGGCGGCAAGACCTTCAAGCCCCGGATGCTCGGGCAGACCGAGAAACGCTCGGATACGGCGGGCTTCCGTCACGGTATAACGCTCCCATGCCGCTGCATCGTGAAGCATGGCTTCCTCCATGCCATATTTCCTCTCAATAGACTGGAACCATACGCCGTCCATCGCAAGCCAGTTCCGGGAATACAGCGTGATAAGGTCAATCAGCTGTTCTTTTGACAGCGCGGAAAGTGCTTCATTTGCCATCGGAAGTTTCCTCCGTGGACGGCATGGGGGGGACAGATGTCGGCGCAGGAGTGGGAACGGTTGCCTCTGCTCTTGCAAGCTGTTCCTCGTTCTGTTCGGTGAGGATCGTGCCGACTTTCAGCATCGTGAAGTAGCCGAGCGCATTCAGGAGAATGATTTCCACAAGCGGCTGGATGAGTGTGATGAAATCCCAGATGTCCTCCGGTGCACCGGCTTCGGAGAGCTCCATGACCATATTCATGACACCGGGCACGAAGTTGAACAGGAACAACAGTCCCGTCATCCACAGATAAAGGCGGCGCAGGACGTTTTTCTTCTTTTCTTCACGGGATTCCTCGGAAATATGCACCTGCATCCGTCCGTGCCGCAGAAACGCCAGCCGCAGCATCGCACAAAGGAAAATGATGCACAGCGTTGTGAACAGGGCAAGGAAATAATTGAGAATCCAGTATGGCAGGACATAGGCAAGGTTGTTTTTGACCGTGTTGATGCCCTGCGTGTAGATGATCTCCACGATGCCGGCGCCGTAATTGACGGTGGCAGAGACGACGGAGAGCAGAATGGGAACGACGGATTTTTTCACATTATAGCGCATGACACTGTAACCGAGTACGGCAAATCCGCCGAACTGATAAACGGTTGTCAGAATCAGCACCAGATAATAGACCACCCACTGCAGGACCGTGATGGCGGTGGATTCGTAATAAACGGCGATGTAGGTGTCAAGCCACACATTGACCGTACGGAGGGCAACATCGACGAGCAGGGGCATGACGACCATCATCAGCACCGCCCAGGTATTGATGCGGGTCAGCATATAACGCTCCGCGACACTCGCTTTTCTTGCTTTTTCCGCGCGGACGGCTTCCCGGCGTATCGCTTCTCTGCGCGCGGCTTCCGCTTTGGTAATTCGTTTCATAAGTATCGGATAATCCTTTTCTTCATGGAATGATACGCATATTGTACCATGAAATTGTTATGTCCGTGTGAAAACGGTTTGAAAGATGGGCTCCCGCCGTCAGGACTTGTGGGAATCCATGTAATTCTGCAAGATGATCTGCGCGGACAGGGTGTCGATAACCGTTTTGCGCTTGCCGGACTTGATGTTGGTTTCGTTTAAGATACGGTGCGCCGCCGCTGTGGTCAGGCGTTCGTCAAACTTGACGATGGGGATGTCGGTCATCGTTTCAAGCAGTTCCACGAATGCCTGAATTTTCTCGGCGCGGGGACCATAGGTGCCGTTCATGTTGATGGGATTTCCGATGACGATGAGACCGACGTCATACTCTTTTGCTGTCCGGAGAACCTCTTCGGCGATTTTCGGGGGATGCCCCGATTTGATGTATCCGATGCCGTTCGCAAGCATTCCGAGCGCGTCTGAAACGGCAAGACCGGTGCGCGCATCGCCCAGATCGACACCGAGCATCCGCTTTTTTGTTTCTGCCATAATGGATGAATACCTCACTGCATATTTTTATCAATATTATTATACACGATTCTCCGGGATTTGTAAAGACTTCTCCGGGAAATAAAAGGAAAATACAGAAGCCGCAGACAGACGCCGCGGCTTTGATGGGGCAAGTAAGGGGAAAAACAGCATTCAGAACTGTTTTCCGTATTTTTTTGCATAACGTGCCACGATCGGCTTTTCCATCGCCCGCTTGATGCGGAAAAACAATGTCAGTTTATCTTTGATGGGTGGGACGAGCAGGGGTGTGACACCGGCGATCCGTGCGGTCAGTACATCCGTGAAGACTTGATCGCCGAGATGGGCACATTGCCGGCGGTCGGAAATTTTACCGACAGAGACGAGAAACCGTTTCACGGCACCCGGCAGAGGCTTGTGCGCATCTGCTTCGGCGTAATAGCCGAGTGCGGCATTGAAGCGTTCCACGCGCGCCGAATCGTTGTTGGAAAGAAACGCAACAGTGATGCCTGCTTTCCCAAGCGTTTCCAGCCACGAAAGCACTGCATCGGTTGGTTCCGGGTCGTCGTAGGTGACAAGGGTGTTGTCAATGTCGCAGCTCAGATAACGGATACCGCGCGAGGTAAGATATGCGGCATCATAATCGTAGAAATGCGGCTTGTAATCGTCCGGATAAAACAGATTTTTCATCAGATGTTGACACGCATATGGATGTGGGACAGGCGTTCGTATTCCTCAAAATCGACCACGGAGAGGATGTGTTCCAGTTCTCCGTCGCCCATGACGGTCGTGCGGCCCTCCTCGTATTCCTTGTCCACCATTTCCTTCATCTTCGCAATGACGGGGGAACGCTTGTCGACCGCTTCGTCGCCCTTCAGGCGGAAATAGCCGTTGAGCCAGTGCGCGATGCCCGCCAGACCGGAATGGGAGTCCACGGCGACCGTTGCGGGTCTGCCGAGAATCTTTTCGGTGTTGAAGATGTTGTAAATCTCCTCGTCTTTGAGGAGACCGTCTGCGTGGATACCGGCGCGGGTGACGTTGAAATTCCGGCCGACGAACGGCGTTCTGACGGGGATCTCATACCCAATCTCCTGTTCAAAGTATTCGGCGATCTCGGTGATGGCGGACAGATCCATGCCGTCGTCGGTGCCGCGCAGGGAGCAGTATTCGATGACCATCGCTTCCAGGGGGCAGTTGCCGGTGCGTTCCCCGATGCCGAGCATCGAGCAGTTGACGGAGGAACAGCCGTAGAGCCATGCGGTCGCGGCGTTGGTGACAACTTTGTAGAAGTCATTGTGACCGTGCCATTCGAGCAGTCCGGACGGAACGCCCGCATAATGCATCAGACCGTAGATGATACCCTGCACGGAACGGGGAAGTGCGACACCGGGATAGGTGACGCCGTAGCCCATCGTATCGCAGGCGCGGATTTTGACCGGAATGCCGGTCTCGTTGCCGAGTTGTGTCAGCGCATCTGCCAGCGGCACGACGAAGCCGTAGAAATCGGCGCGGGTGATGTCCTCAAAGTGACCGCGCGGGGAGATGCCGTATTCCATGACCTTGCGCGCGATGTCGAGATATTTGTCCATCGCCTGTGCGCGGGTCAGACCCATCTTTTTGTAGATATGATAGTCGGAGCAGGAGAACAGGATGCCGGTCTCGCGGATGCCGAGATCCTTCACGAGCTGGAAGTCCTTTTCGTTTGCGCGGATCCACGTCGTGATCTCGGGGAACGGCAGACCGAGCTCCATGCACGCCTTGACCGCCTGTCTGTCCTTTTCGGTGTAGACGAAAAATTCACTCTGCCGGATGATGCCCTTGGGACCTCCGAGCTTTGCAAGCAATTTGTAAAGATGGACGATCTGTTCCACTGTGAACGGGGAGGTGGACTGCTGACCGTCGCGGAATGTTGTGTCGGTGATCCAGATGTCGGCGGGCATATGCATCGGCACGTTGCGGTGGTTGAACGCGACCTTCGGCACGCTGTCGTAGTCGAACAGATGACGGTAGAGGTTCGGCGTCGCACGGTCCTGCAGGCTGTAACGGTACGCGTGCTGTTCCAGCAGATTGGTGGTTGTATCGAATTCAAGGGTCGGATTGCTCTTGTTTACTTTCATAATATGATTCCTTTATAAAAATGCGGTTTCCAATATGATACAACAAAAAATGAATTTTTGCAATAGGAAACTTGCAGAATTTTCAATATGTTCACAATATTGGCCGCAAAATATGAAAGATTGAACGGTTTTCCGTTCAAAATTGCGTATATTCCGCTGCGCCGTTGTGTAAATGGAAATGGGAACGCGCAAAGGAGATGAGTCCCTCATCCCGCATTTTTCCAAGCTCAGCAGACATTGCGCTCCGCTCCACGCAGAGATAATCGGCAAGCTCCTGCCGGCTGAACGGGATGTCAAATTCCGCACTGTGATGCTCTTTGGCCTGCTCGGATAAATAGGAAAGCAGTTTTCCGCGCGTGGTGCGCTGTGCCATATGCCCGAGCTTTGTGCTGAGACGGCGGTTCTTCTTTGAAAGGATGCCGAACAGATTGTAAATGATATTCTGATGAAAGCGGCAGGATGACGGGCAGACGGTCAGCATCTTCCTTGTGTCGAGAAACAGTACTGTGCAGTCGGTCGCCGCCGCCGCATCATGCAGAGACACGGCACTGTCCGACATCGCCAGCGCTTCCCCGAACAGATCACCCGGCGAGAGGGGCTGGATGATGGTGCGGTTTCCCCAATAATCGTCGTGGCGGATGTGAAGCGTGCCGCGCAGAACGAGACCGCACGTCCGAATGGGTTCCCCCGCGCGGAAAATGATGTCGTCCTCCGCATATTCCTCCGTCCTGGCGGAAAGACAGCCGAGCACGGCGGACAGTTCCTCTTTTGCCACCCCGCGGAACAGCGGCATTCCGGCAAGGGTCGGGAGCAGTTCCGTTAATTTTTGATCCTGCATGAAAAAAAGTTCCTTTCGTTGGAAATACAACAGAAAAC
>JAFUPC010000102.1 GCA_017481495.1 Clostridia bacterium | reverse complement strand
CCGAAACGAAGTTTCCGCAGGGCGGCGACCCGAGCGCATGGGGTGCGGCGGCGTTCATCAACGCCATCGATGAGGGGCTTGCCGGCATTGTGGACTGTGACAGTCTCTACCGCGAGATCCGCTTCTCCCCGCGTTTCCCCGTGACCCATTACACAGAACTGCGTTACATCACCGGCTATGAATGCTCCCACACGTTTGTGGACGTCCGCTGGATCCTGACGGAAGCCGGAATGCGCTACGATGTTCACCGCCGCGGTGAAACGACGCTTCACGCGCATATTCTTCTGCCCGGCGGCAAGGTTTGCACGGCGGTGTCGGTGGATGGGGTTTTGGTTCCGTTTGAAACGGAAACGGTACGGGATTCCGTGTATGTGAATTTTGATGCCTGCGGCATGGACGGTATTTCGATGGAGATACTTTTTTAAGCGAAACAGATAATGCTGCAAATTGAAAGTTAGTGGTACCTGTATCAATATATTTGTAGGGGCGTCCAATTTCGCATAGCAAAATCTATATGCCGCCCGGTGATCTGAAAATCTTTCGCACTTTTGACAGACTTTCGCACCTGTCCGAAATGTTATTTGGGGAGTGCTGACACTCCTGCGAAAGATATTCTGATTCCGGGCGGCATAAGGGTTACGCTTTACGAAACCTGGACGCCCCTGCAAACACAGAGAAACGTGTGCTTCAATCTTTAATGTTGAACAAACCTCTCGGAAGCGGGTATTCAAATCTCCCGTGCCGCCGCACGGATCGCTTCCGCCACCTGCGCGGCGCAGATCTCGATTCCCGCATCGGTCAGATGGATGTTGTCGTCTTTCCGGATGTAAGCATCAATATCCGCATAAACCGTTGCGTGCAGGTCATTGATAATGACCCCAAGCTCTGCCAGCCGCGGAACGACGGCTTCGTTGAATGCAATGATGTCGGCATTCTTGTTGTACGGATTTTCGTCCGTCACAGGTGTGGTGGTCGCAAAAATGACCTTTTTGTGGCGGGAGAGCAGAATCTTCGCCGTGCGGACCATCGTGTCGACATAGATGTCTTTGGGCGTGAAGTAACCGTCGCCGAAAATATCGCAGACGTCCCACAGACCGTTGTTCCAGTGAACGATGTCGGAACCCGCCATGCCGCCGGCCCAGTCCCACATTCCGCGCAGGGTGTATTGTGCGAAACGGCAGTTTTCTGCGGGCTGCCAGACTTCAAACGCATCGCCGAGCAGGGCGGGAACTCTGGTGCCGTAGCCGATCTGGCGGATGGAGTCGCCAAGTAATGTAACTTTCATATTGGAAATAATTCCTTTCGTTATTCAAGGTCAAGAGAAGCAAAGGTCTCGTTGAGCTTTTCGATGTTTTTCAGCGCTTTTTTCTCGTTTTTCTCGTACATGGAGGTGAATTCTTTTGCGGGCTGGTTCAGGCGGAACAGATTCATGACCGCTTCGTTGTAGCCGCCGAACTGATAGTACCAGCCAAGGTCGTAGACACGGGTTTCAAAGATGATATCGAGCATCGCAGCGGATTCTTCGTCGCGCGCGGCTTTCGTTTTCAGGTTGACGTCGTAATACGCTTCGGTGACCGTGTATTTACTTTCACACGCAAGTGCTTCCGCGAGAATTGTGCTCATTTCCTGGTCTGCGGTGCTCATCGGCATACAGAAGAAGACGGAGTGCCACGAGCCGACCGTGTTGTAGTAGGAATCCTGTGTTTCGTCGTATTTCGGGAACGGAATGATACCGAAATCGGCTTCCATGTCGCGGAGCTTCGGAACCATCTGCATCAGCTGCATGAAGAACAGGTTCTGGTTTGCCGTGAACAGCTGAATGGCAACAGTGTCGGAGGCATCGACGGCACGTTGGTACTGATAGCACTGCGCCGTGTCGCGGCCGAATTCGATGAAGGAATCAAGGACATTGACGACCCGCTCGTCGTTGAGGGTCAGAATGACGTTGCCGGATGTGTCGGTGGATGCGCATTTGGCACCGGTGGAGTTGACGACCGCCATCGTGATGTCGTCCCAGATCATCGCGCCGTAACGGTCATTTTCGTCGTATTTGCCGTCACCGTTGATGTCCTTGGAAACGTCGGCGCAGAGGGTATAGAACTGATCCAGCGTCCATTTACCGTCAAGAACCATCTGATAAAGGTCGGGCAGGTCGTATTCTTCGGCGATGTTCTTGTTGAAGAACACCGTACAGGTTGCGTCGTTGTCGGCGGTGGAAATGTCACCGGTCGTGAAGAACAGACGGTTCGTGATGGTCAGGTCGGCGTTGGCTTTCTGATCCCACCACGCACGGGTGAGGTCGAGGTTCGGCATGGAATACAGATCCTGCAGATATCCTTCTTCCGCGAGATTACAGACGGAATAACCGGGCAGGAGCATGAACGCGTAATCGTTGTCACCTGCCATGATCAGCTTGGAGACTTCTTTTCTTGCCGAGTCATGGACGTAAGTCATCAGGTTGTTGACTTCGTTGTAGTCGTAAGACACCAGCTTGACGTTGCATGTGTCTTCAATGGTCGTGTTGCGCTTGTAGCGCGCATCGTTGACAGCATCGCCGTTTTCCTCTGAAGCACCGAACTCATTTTTGGACACGCCGAAATTGGTCGTACCGGTTTCGATGTTGTACGCAAGGAAGATCTTCGCTTCCGCGCCGCCGAAATCCTTTTCGGGCAGGTTGGCGTATTCGCGGGGTTCTTCGGTCACAACGGCGGTTTCGGTAACGGTACCGGCATCGGCGGTTGTGACAGTTTCGGTATCATCGGCGGCTTCGCCGCAGGAAAGGAGTGCCTGTCCCGCAAGCAGCAGGGTAAAGAGCAGGGAAAGTTGCTTTTTCATGATGGGGTCTCCTTTGTGGTTTTAATTTATCATTATTATAACTCAAAAATAAGGATTTGTCAATATTTTTGGTTGCATTGTTCACAAAAATATGGTATAATATATCAGAAAAACAATACCGTAACGGAGATGATACCATTGAACCAACCGAACACCATCACCGCCGCCATCCGGGACGCGGCGGGAAATTTCATTTTCTGTAACAAATGTGACACGCTGACCTTGCCGGAGACTGCCGTATCGGACGGGGAAACACAGGAGGGGGCGGCACGGCGGCTGTTCCGTGCCGTGACAGGAGAAGCGGAGCCCGCGGAATGCACGCGGATGTGTATGGATGACGTACACGGTACGCTGTATTATCTGTCGTATGAAAAGCCCTTTGCACCGGGGGCGGGGTGGCTTGCATCTCCGGTTCTGCCGCGTACATGGAAAACAGGGGAGAGGACGGCCGGGCAGATGGAGTACATTCTCGATATGCTCAACCGCCGCACCGCCGCGGACGAATTATGGGATCTATACGACGAAAACCGGCAAAAGACCGGACGGCTCCAGCGCCGCGGCGACGACATTCCGGCGGGATATTACCATCTGGTTGTCCATGTCTGGGTGCAGAACACGGATGGCGAGTATCTGCTCACGCGCCGGGATCTCCGCAAGGGCTTCGGCGGAATGTGGGAATGCTCCGGCGGCTCCGCCGCATTGGGAGATGACAGCCTGTCCGCCGCCGTGCGGGAAGTAAGAGAGGAAACCGGTCTGACCCTTGACCCGTCTGCCGGAAAATGCGTGTACACCTACCTGCGGGACAATTATATTTGCGACGTCTGGATGTTCCGCGCGGCGTTTTCTCTTGATGAAATCCGATTACAGCCGGGGGAAACGATCGACCGGATGACGGCAGACGGGGAGACCGTTCTGCGCATGGCAGAGGAGGGGACGCTTGTGCCGTTCGTCTATCTTGACACGGTGTTCGGGGGAAAGGAGGCAGATGCCGATGGAGTATGAGCCGCTTACACGGCCGTCGGAAGACCTGCCCGACGACCCGCTGGCACTGGACTTCCACACGGGAATCCCGCCGGAGAAGCATTTCCGGACGGTCATCAACATCATCGCACTGCTGTCCTTTCTGCTCATCATCTTTTACATCGGTATGGCGTTCGTGTACCCGTATGTCGAGGAATTTGTCTGGAACACCTTCGGGGGAGACTACGGCATTTACATGGCGGTCATGGATGTCTGGGATATGTTTGAATATGCTGCGGGCTTTCTTCTGCCGCTCGGCATTGTCCTCCTGATATTCCGCGACCGCGTATTCCGGCCGTATGTGCCGTTTCGTCCGCAGATGCCCGGGCACGCGATCTCCGCGATCTTCATGACAGTTGCGGTATTGTATGTGTTCGGCGCGGTGACGGACGGGATGCTGGGCATCTTCGATGCGCTCGGACTGCCGGTCGCCTATTACGATTCGTATCTACCGGATATGCCGCTGGGCATCTTTCTGTATTTTATATCCTCCGTCATTCTGCCGGCGTTCGTGGAGGAAATGATCTTCCGCGGCTACATTCTGCATCTGCTTTTGCCCTACGGGAAGACCTTTGCCATTCTGGTCTCGGCGGTGCTGTTCGGGGTGATGCACCTGTATCTGCCGCAGATACTGTACGCCACGGTTGCCGGAGTGCTCATCGGGTATTTCGTCGTGCGGAGCGAATCATTGTGGGTGGGCATTCTCATCCACGCGGTGAACAATCTGTTTTCGTTTCTGTTTGAAATGGCATATGTCTTTCTGCCGGAAACGGCATATCCGATGTTCTGCCGGCTGTTGGAGGGCGGGATTTTATTGTGCGGTATTGTCGGGGCGCTCGTCTGCTGTTATCACAGCGCGCACGGGGAGCGGATTTCCCATCTGGAAAACGGCGCGGTCTATTCCCGTCTGCTTGACACCAAAACCGCGCTTCGCCGCACACTGACCGTTCCGATGATCGCGTATCTTCTCTTTGCGGCGTATTACACGGTACTCAACAGCT